>JBAVKQ010000302.1:0-31507 GCA_049688395.1 Candidatus Nanopelagicales bacterium | reverse complement strand
TCACAGGAGCGGGCCAACTTCGGGAGCCCGACCACCCGCTCTCTTTGGGGCTACAGAGTGGGCCACAGCCGTGAGCCCACTCCCGGGATCGCCCACCCCATAGCCGTTCTCGCTCCCACGACAAGGGCGGACTCCTTACCGCGCCCGGACTTGAGAGAGGCGCCCGCTGTACCCCGCCCCACCGGGCTGGTCATGAGCTGCGAGGGCCGGAGTCCCCTGCCGACTACAGAGCCACCACCGTCAACATCCCACAGCCCCACCACCTTCACCCCTCTGCGAACCCGAGCACGGGCCACCGGCTCCCAGCCCGGGGAGAATGCAGTTGCATGATCACGCCGCAGGATCAGCCCGGACCCGGTGCACCGAATGAGGGGGACCCGATGAGCCACTGCAAGCGCACCACCGATTGGGGTGGTCGGCGATGACCCCGACGCCCACCCCACTGGCCTGGGCCGGGCGGCCCGTGGTGTGGGTCGAAGCCGCACCGGTCCCCGAGGTGACCGCGCGCGTGCTGCACCTTGTCGTCACCCATCCCGTCGACGGGCCCGGCCGGTGCGAACTGGTCCTGGACAACTGGGGCCCCACCGACACCGGCATCGGGCTGGTGCTCTCCGATCGGCACCTCCTGGACTGCGGGCGCACCCTGACCGTCGAGTTGGGCGGTGGGACCGTGTTCAGCGGGCTGGTCAGCGCCGTCGAGGAACGCTACCCCGCCGACCTGCCGCCCCGCCTGGTGCTCCACGCCCACACCCGACGCACCACAGGTCGCCCCGCCGCGGCCCCCGCCCGCGGGGTGGTTGCCTTGACGGTCGGCCAGGAACTGATCCAGCTGAGCTTGGTTCGGCGCACCAGCGACCGGCACCTTCACATCACGGGCACCGGGACCACCCCCGCCGATGCTCGGCTGCATCCCGGGGCCGTGGTCCACATCACCGGCGCCGCCGCCGACCTCAACACCGACTACCGGATCACCGCTGTCGAACACACCTTCGACACCACCACCGCTGGGCGAAGCACCATCCACATCGATCACACGGACGACGGCCAACCGTGAGGCCCTCATCCCGGGTCCGGGCAACCCGGGTGGGCTACCCGGTGAGCACGAGCCGCAGCTCCTGGGGTTCCAGGGCGGTGACGGGAATCCCGATGCTGGTCGGGGTGCACTCCTGACCGTCCACGGTCTGCCATCCCACCGGGATCCGGGTACGGCAGGTCCCGTGGGTGATCGAACTCGGGCTCTCCGGCAGTGGCTCAACGGCTGCACGGCGGGGGTGCCGGCAGCGTCGGCAGTGATTGGTCCGGTCCTGCTGGAGCGCCTCGGGTTTGGTCCGCGGTTCACTGCCCCGCTCCCCTTGTTCTACCCGGATGGTGCGAAGTCCGAGGGGTTCAGGGTGACCGCGGTGGGCGCGGAAACGTCGATGTCGCTGCGGGCGCCACGGGCACCGTCGCACGTCACCGCCAGGACGTCGTACTGGTCGGCTCCGACGTCGATGGTGACCGACTCGCCGAGCCCGAGGAGCGCGTCGGGCTCCATCCGATCCTGCCCCGATGTGGTGGCAACGCTGGGGGACACCTGAGGTTCGCAGATCTGCTGGTCCAACTCGTTCATGATGGTCAGGCCCACGAGCGGGTACTCGTCGCCGACATGAACCCAGCCGGTCACCTCCGGGGCATCGGGGCTGCTGATTGATAGTTCCCACAGCCCCTCGGGAAGGGCTGTACCGACTTCACCCGTGCATGCCCGCCCAGAGCCCGACTCGCCCAACTCCCATCGATAGTCGGCGTTGCCTCGAGCCTCGTCAGCAACCCCGCCAAGCGACCACGCGAACGTGACTGGCGTGCCATAGGCCATGCCGTCGAAGTCGAACAACCCGCAGACCTTGGCTGTCCCCGAGGGGAACGCCACCGACGGCACGGCCTGCGCATCCAGGTCGTCCCGCTGGAAACGCAGACTCGTGATCGAACCCTGCGACGTCAGGGGCTCATCGGCTATGTCCTGCAGGGCCAGGGGGTCCGCCCACTTGGCCTGATCCAGTAGCGACTCGGCCAGGTTGACCGGACGCATGGCGTTGATGAATCCCCCGACCGGGATGCACGAGTCCTCGGAGTCGATCGCCCCGTCGCCGTTCGTGTCAATCAGCAGCCGGCAGTCCGCGGTCTTGACATGGTCGCCGGCTGACACCTGCGTGGGGATGCCGATCAGCCTGCCGGACTCGTCCAGCGCAGCCCCTCCCGAATTGCCCTGCGATGGTCGTGGTCATCTTGATCCAGGCCCGGTGGTCCTGGACCTGATCCGATGCCAGGAACCCAGGGACTTGGCCCTCAGTGAGTGCGATCGTCTCCCCACCCATGCCCGGGTAGCCCAATACGGGCACGGTGTCGCCAATGCCCACCTCGTCGGAGTCACCCGACCTCCACGAATGGCAGGCGCTCCGCCACCGGGCCGTCGATGCCCGTGGCAACCCTCAGCACGGCCAGGTCGAGGTCGGCGTCGAACGCATGAACCGAGGCCACATACCTGGCCACCGGCGGTTCCATCACCGACCCTGTGACACCGATCTCGAGTCTGTCGTAGACGCAGGACCGGTCAGGCTGGACCACGTGAGCATTGGTCAGGATGGTCCCACCGGGATCAATCACAGTGCCCCCGGCCCGAACCAGCACACTGAATCGTCAGCGCGTACGGCGGTGATCCGGACCACCGCCCTGGCCAGCTCCTCGTCCTTGAGCGAGCTCGGGCTCGGGCTCGCAGTCGGGGTGGGCGACGCGCTCGGTGACGCCAACGTGCCTCTCGGGCCGGGATTAGCCATATGGAGCACCCCTGCGGCCGCCGCCCTGCCCACCCGGCGGGCTGTCAGGCCAACTCGTCGAGGACCTCTGCGAGTGCTCGGCGGCCGATTGCCGTGTTCACGGGCGCGTCCGCGCCGTGCGAGAGGAACATCAGGCCGAAAACGAGCGCCCAGCCCCTGCCGCGAGTCCAGGTCGCATCATCCACCCTCAGGGCCGCACGCATCCGCTCCCGACCGGAGTTGTCGAGCAGCAGCCATGCGCACGCGAGATCGGTCGCCGGGTCCCCCGCACACAGGTCACCGAAGTCGATCACACCGGTGATGCGCCCGCGTGATGCCAGGACGTTCAGGCCGTGGAGGTCCCCGTGCAGCCACAGGGCGGGCCCCACGTGGGCGGGGGCCGTCAGGGCCTGCGCCCACGCCTGGTCGACCCGGGGGCGAAGCTCGACCGGGACGCTGCCCAGGGCTGCGACGACGGACTCGCTGCGCTGGGCCAGGGGCACACCCCGCAGGCGCTGCGCGGGGCATCGGCTGGCGCCGGGACGTGCAGGGCGTCGAGGAACCCGGCGAGGGCGTCAGCCGCCCGCCCCCCTGCCCCGGCGGTGAAGGCCGCGGCCGCGCGGGCGTGACCTGGGACGTGGGCGCACACCGCCCACCGCCACGGGTAGAAGTCGGTGGGCTCGCCCGCACGGACCGGGACGGGGACCGGGAGCGGTAGACGCCGGCCAGCTGGGGAAGCCACCGCAGCTCCGCGCCGATGAGGTGCGCTCCAAGCTCACGTCGGGGAACCCGAACGGTGAGATCCGATCCGAGCCGGAACACCGTGTTGTCCCAACCGTTGCCGATCCTGCGCAGGCGACGGCCAGCGAGATCCCGGTGCTGGGCGCGCAGCAGGCGCCGCACGAGGTGGGCATCGACCACCACCTCGGCACCGGGGATACCTCGCACCGGTTCAGCCTAGGGACCCCCGCGCAGCAGGGGGCTCCCGGCCACCACGACGCAAGCAAGTTGACATCGGCGCTCACGCAGGCGGCGGCCCACCATCGAGGCCATCCGCAAACCTCGCGACCGGGTCCAGATGGAGTTGACCGCCCCGGCCCCATCCGCGGCCCGCGACGAAGCTCCCGCGATCGAGCAGTTGGTCTGCCGGACCTTCACTCGCACGCGCACCCGGAGCCGAAAGCCCCACCAGTGCCCGGAATGCCGCTAGCGCCAGCCCACCACTCGATCCATCGCCGCCCTGCGGGCGCCACGAGCAATGTCAGACCCCACCAGCGCGCGACTGGGGATCGGGCCCGAGTGCTACAGCCGCCCCCACCGCGAGGTCCGTCGCGCCGCCGTCACCAGGAAGCCCGGGACCCACGCCCGGCTCGGGGCGAGGAAGCCCAAGCTCTGGATCCGGGGTCTTGGGCCGTGGCTGGCCGAACTAGCCAAGCCCTGAGGCAGGGGCTGCTCTCGGGGCAGGTCCCACCCACCAGGACTGGAGGGCGCTGCTGCGCGGGAGATCCGCTATAGGTCGCTGGTAGCGTCCTGTCCGGTAGCGGGGGAGGGTTCCATGGCACAGCCTGTACCGATGCAGCGCCCGGGCTACGCGGGGCCAAGAGCGCATACTCCGGGTTCTCGTGGATCACGTTCTTCTTCGGGTTCTTCCCAGCATTGTTCCGTGGCGACGGGATGGGGCTGCTGTTCGGGATCGGGGTCTGGATCGCCAGCGCAGTCACGTGGGCCTTCTTCCTGGGCTGGGTTCCGTGGCTGATCTGGGCCGCGGTCTACAACCGCAACCACCTTGAGCGGCTGCTGTCCGAGGGCTGGTACCCCGCGCACTACAACTCCCCCTATCCGCTGACCGTCGCAGCTGCGTCGCCGATCTCCGCGCCACCGGGCTGGTACGCCGATCCGCTGGACCCAAGCCGACTGCGTTGGTGGACTGGGTCGAGCTGGGACCAGACCAGCCCCTGAACTCCCCACCCGGGCGATCTGGCCTGGGGATGGGTCCAAACCCGGTAGAGGCCTCGACGAAGGAGAGATGAAGGTGGGGATCTTCTGCCTGGAAGGCGAGTGGGACAAGGACTTGCGCACCCGGGACTCCAGGACGCATCGCCCCAAGGTGAATCCGGTTGTTCCAGGTCCGCCTCGGCGCGAACCCGCAGTGTTCTGACCAGGCTTCAGCTGCTGGAGGCGGTGACCACCTGATCGCGTCCTGCCTCTTTGGCCTGGTAGAGGGCTTTGTCGGCCCTCCCCAGCAGCAGCGCGGGATCGGAATCCGGCCCCGCCAGCGCGACCCCGATGCTGATGGTCAGGATGGTCTGGACCCCGGCTACCACCATCGGCTGGCGGACAGCCGCGCGGATCTGCTCGGCCACCTGTGCCGCGGCCGCCAGATCCTGAACACCACGGACCAGGACGACGAACTCGTCGCCACCGAGGCGCGCGATGAGGTCGTCACCCCGACAGGCGCCCCTAACCCGGTTGGCGATCTCCTTGAGGACTTCGTCGCCACCGGAATGGCCGTGCGTGGCGTTGATCGACTTGAATCGATCGACGTCGCAGAACAGCACGGCGCTGCTGCCTCCCAGCCGCTGACTGCGGGACAGCGCTTCGGTGATGCGCTCCTGAAGCTCGGCCCTGTTCGCCAGGCCGGTCAGGGGATCGTGCGCGGCGCGATGGGCCAGGGCAACGATGTCCCGGCTGTGTGCCGCGGCGGCCTCGCGACGGTCCTCAGCCGACGACCGCCGATCACCGGCTGAGAAGACCCGGCGATCGCGGCCCTCCTCACGCTCCTGCGGACGTCGAGCGCGCGTCTCGGCGGCCATGTCCTCGAAGGAATCGTCGAGCGCGTCCGAGACTGCGTCGCGATGGGCGCGCACATCGTCACGATCCGCGGCCGCGACGTCACGGGAGTGCGCTCGACGCTCACGGTCCTCGGCCTTCATCCGGAGCGAATCAGGGGGGACCCCCGGATCACCGTACGCCGCGATCCGGTCAGCCTGAGCCATCTGACGATCCAGGGCGGCCAACTCCCGCAACCGTGCGGAGTCCTCCCGGTCCTGGGAATGGCGCCCCCGATCCACCTGGTCCAGCAGGGCATCGGCCTCATCAACTCTCATCGCATCGACATCCCGGGAATCCGCGATGTGGTCACGCCCATCAGCCACCACATCACGGGCATCCGCGGCAGCATCTCGAACCTGCGAATCCTCGCCCCGGACATCACCGACCGCGTCTCGCGACTCCGTGCTCATCAAGCCTCCCTACTCGCAGGCTACCGCCCTGATCTGATCCGGCGGCAGGACTCAGACACTCGGCGCGCACAACGAACAGGTGCACATGTGCAGAACGGACAACATCACGCTCCCACGAGTCCTTCCACGCCAACAACGACGCCGGCCCCGGTCCACCCCCAAACCGGGTGCACCGGGCTCGTTGCCGACTTGGTCCACCTCCCGCCCCCGTCCCCCGCGCCCCACCGACACCACCACCGTGTCCCGGGCGCTTGAACAGTGGCTGACGGGGGCAGGCCGCGGGCCACACAGTCGGGCTACACGGTGGGCTACAGCCCTGGACCTACCGACGGAATCGCCCGCCCCACAGCCGTTCCCGCCCGCCACCCCCACCCGGATTTCCATACCGCGCCCGCGTTCCTACACCCCGGGGAGCGCTTATCAGGCTGACGATCACGACAAGGACGGCGATGGTGATGGTGATGGTGATCCAGGCAATCAGGTTCTGCCACAGGGCCACGGGTCGGCAACCACGGTCTGGTCGGTGCTGCCCGACCCGGCGAACCCCAAGCGCCTCGCCGGCGTCACCGGCTGGGACCTCCTCGCGCAACGGCAGGGCACGTTCACCGCGCGCACCGTCGTGCTGTGCGCCGGCACTCTGGAGTCAGCCAAGATCGTGCTGTAGAGCGGCCGCGACCCCAACCCAGGATCGGCAAAGGCCGGACAGACCGCACCATCCGGTTCCGGCACTTCACCCTCCCCCGGCTCTGCGCACGACAGCGCCACGGATTCGGCCAGGGTGGTGCTTCACCGTCCCGACGGCGACCCCCGGCCAGCACGCTTTCGACATCATCGGGGGGGCTCGGTGCGAGCCTCAACCAAGGCCGCTACGTCTACCCGGAGAACCTCGCCGAGGCGCGCGTACACCGATGCGGGCGTGTCCCCGACCCCGGCAGCCCGCAGCGACTGGATGCTCTGCGCGCTGGCCCTCATGTCCTACACCCAGTTGAACGAGGCCAACCAACTGGCCTTCACGGGCGACCCGTCCAACCCGGTCCAGGTGACCGTGCATCCCACCCCGACCACCGCGCACGACCTGGCCGAGTGCGACCAGATCGCCGCCGGACTGCTCACCGCGCACGGCGCGCAGCCTGTCCTCGGTGAGGACGGCCTCGGGCTGCAAACCGCCGCCCTCGGGGGCGTGGCCCACGGAGTCGGCACGCAGCGGATGGCTGACGACGGCACCGGAGTCGTGGACACCGACCTGAAATTCCTCGACTACGAAACCTGTACGCCTGCGACAACTCCGCCTTCCCCACCTCATCAGCAGCCAACCCCAGCCTCACCCTCGCCGCGATCGCCCTGTGCCTGGCAGACCACCTCGCGTAACCCCGGCCGCGGCGCGCCTACAGGACGTGACCAGCAGCGTGCCCTGGTCCTTCTGCTGAGCCAGTCTCGGCGAAGTCGCGGCGGCCCACGGCCTCTGAGACGACTCCCAGAGGGGGCGTACAGGCTCGGGCTCGCGATGTGTGCTCGTCCGGCGCGTCACGGTCGGCTTCTCGAACCGGCCGAAGGCAGATCTGCTTGCCGTTCACCATCCGAGACTCCTTCCCTGCCCCGCCGCCGTATAGCTTCTCAGCCGCAGTGACCAAGGACCCGCCACTTCCGCGCGCGTGGTCCGCGACGTGTGACGACCGTCGCGGACCACGCCCTGGGGCGGAAGGCCCGAATTCGCCTCAGGTAGGGAGTGCGGCGAATGAGTACCGGGCCACGGTGGGGGCCCAATCGCGATACAGGGCGACCTCGTCGGCCGCGCGGTTGTGGTCGGTCACCCATTCCCGAAGGCGTGCGAGTTCGCGCACCGCACCCGTGCTCGGGGGGTCAATGCCGTCGAGTAAGGCGCCCAAGTGCCCGGAAGCTCCGCGCAGAGCGGCGAAGACGGACGGTGCCACGTCCTCAAGTCCCACGACTATTGACAGGAGCAGTGCCGTGACCTCGACTGAGCTCGGTCCGCCGCGATCGCCGGGCCCGCCGACGTCGCCTGCCACCCCACCTGATCCTGCCTTGAGCACCCGATAGGTGCTGACGAAACGCTTGACCGTCCGCGGGGTCACGCCCACGAGCGGGGCCAGGCCCGCCAGCGTCTCGGTCTCCTGTGCGCTCATCACAAGTGCCTGCGAATCGAGATCGAAGGGCTGGCCGAATCGCCTCGAGGACCTCTACGACGCGCGCTGGCGGGACACGGTCGAGGTCATCTATGCATACCAAGTCCACCCCCTGACTCCACCTCAAGCCCGGGCCAGGCACACCAAGGACCGGGCCATCTCCGCCGTGATCCGTACCGTCGGTGGCGCGGTCGCCAAGGACAAACCCGCCGAGTACCGGGTCCTGGCCGACTCCGACCTCACCTGGACCCTGGTGCGCCCACCGCGGCTGCTCGACTCCGCCGCCACCGCGCGGATCGGCCACGACGCCCACACCCCCGGCCACCGGTCGATCCCCCGCTCCGACCTGGCCACATTCCTCGTCGACGTCCTCGAGAACGACCTCTACCCCCGCCAAGCCCCTTTCGTCTGGGCCAAGTAGCGCCCGGTCAGGCAGCCTGTCATCCGGGACTCGAGCTCCGTCCACACGGCTCGTCCCGCCGAGCCGCTGACCGGTCCGGGATCGATTGAGCGGCACGGCGAAAGCTCTCGCCTTGATCTGAGCCTCACTGATGGCGAAGCAGGAGGCGAAAGCCTCGCGATGACTCGTGGTGGCCAGTCGTATCCCGTATTCCCCCGGCCTCGGGCCTGCCGTCCATACGAATCGATGACCCCGTATAACAGCGGAAGATATACGGGTGTATGTTTTCTGATGTGGATCCGTTGATGAACCCCTACCAGCCCGGTGCGGGCCGACGGCCCCGGGAGATCGCCGGCCGAGACCGGCAGCTCCGGGCGTTCCAGACCTCGGTCGAGCGCTGCGAGCTCGGCTTCGGGGAACGCAGCCTGGTGCTCTCCGGTTTGCGGGGTGTGGGCAAGACGGTGCTGCTCAACGAGTACGCGTCGATCGCGGAGAACCGGGGCTGGATCACGGCCAAGGTGGAGGCATCCGCGGGGCGCTCGGTGCTCGGTCTGCTCACCCAGTCGCTGTACCGGTCACTGCGGTCGGTCGCCGGGCGTGAAGGACCCCAGCGGATCATGAGCCTGTTGCGGGTGTTCAAGTCGTTTTCACTGACCGTGGACCCGACCGGGAACTATACCTTCGGCGTCGACGTGGCCCCGGCCCTCGGGCGGGCCGACTCGGGTAACCCCGACATCGACCTCTCCGAGCTGCTCGAGGAACTGGGAACCACGACCCGCGCCCTGGGCCGGGGCACCCTGATCCTGATCGACGAGATGCAGGACGTTCCCGCGCCCGAGTTGGCCACCCTCAACGCCGCCATCCACGCCGTCGGTCAAGGTGCGGACCCGCTGCCCGTGCTGCTGGTCGGGGCCGGGCTCCCGTCGCTTCCCGAGGTGCTGGCTGCGGCCACCTCGTACGCCGAACGGCTCTACGAGTACACCTCCCTGGGCCAGTTGGACCCCGCCGATGCGCACATCGCGCTGACCAAACCGTCCCTGGAGATGGGGGTGGCCTGGGCTGAGGACGCGTTGACGGTGATCGACGAGTTCGCCTCCGGGTACCCGTACTTCATCCAGACCGGCGGCAAGTACGCCTGGGACTACGCCCCGGCCTCCCCGATCACCGCCGACGACGCGCGGGTCGGGTTGGTCGCCGCCCAAGCCGAGATCGACAGCGGCCTGTACCGGGCCCGCTGGCAGCGGGCCACCCCCCAACAACGCACCCTGATGGCCACCCTGGCCCAGCTCGGCGGAGACGGACCCACCCTGATGTCCGACATCGGCACCCGCATGGGCAAGGACCGCGCGAAACTGTCCGTGGCCCGCGACCAACTGATCAAGAAGGGCCTGATCTACGCCCCCGAACGCGGCCACATCGCCTTCACCGTGCCCGGCATGGCCGCCTACATCCTCCGCCAACCCCACTGACCCAACAAGGGGTGACCAGAGTGGTCCGCGAGTCAACCTGGCCGACGGACCTCGTCGCCGGTCATCGGGGGTTCCTGCACTCTCCCCCGCGACGTTCCTGCGCCACGTCATCGACGACTGACCCCACCACCGCTGCCGATGAGCGTGGCGGTAGCCGGGTCGGTGCAGAGCCGTTCAGGCAGATGACATGTCCGGTGCTGACCGGGCACAGGGTCACGCTATCGATGGGCAGTCCGGGACGAGACCATCCTGAACTTGGGCTACGGGTAGGGCCCGGTTCCCCGCATCCCCCACCCATCGCCGTTCCCGGCCCCACCACCTCCCCCGAACCCCATACCGCGCCCCCCGGGGGCCACTGGCCGCCCCAGGGATGCGGAAGACAGTGGCGGTGACTACACCGTCTGTGCCGCACGCTCTCTGGCGTCAGTGTGCGGCGACCGTGGCCAGGACCCGAGGAAGTTGGCGGCTGACACCATCTACGAGATATCCCCCTGTGCAGGACTCCTGCCTTGTGACCTCCAGACCTGCCCAATCAGTCTCCAGCATTCGCGCTCGGCCGCCGCGGCGCCATGATGTCTGTCGTGGGCGTTGCTCCAGCGGTTTCGTTGGACGAGTACTTCTCCGGGCATCCGTTCGCCCTTGAGGTCTTCCGGACAGTCGAGGCGGTGCTGGCCAGGACCGGCCCGTTCTCGGTGCGGGTCACCAAGAGCCAGGCCGCGTTCCGGCGTCGACGCAGCTTCGCGTTCGTCTGGATTCCCGGGCAGTACTTGGCCAAGCCGGGGGCCGAGGTCGTGTTGGCCATCGCGCTCGGGCGGCACGACGCGTCACCACGATTCAAGGAAGTGGCGCACCCTTCGCCGCGCCAGTGGATCCACCATCTCGAGGTCCACAGCGTGGACGACGTGGACGACGAGGTCGTGAGGTGGCTGCTCGAAGCGGCCGAACGCGCCACCTGAGGCCGCGCCGACGTCCGTCCTGACTCGCCCTGGTGAGGGTGGAACCGGCATTCTGGGCAGGTTGTAGGAGGAGAGTGAGGCGGCCGGGGGAGGCCGTTGGGACAAGGAGTCATGGGATGACGCGGTACCTGATCTCATTCGATGATGGCGCGATGACCTTCCCCGAGGAGTAGGGGCCAGCTGTGGGCGAGGTCGCGCTCGGGGTGGTCAGGGCGGCCCAGGAGGCCGGGGTGTGGATCTTCGGCGGCGGGGGGGAGAACCAGCGGGCGAACATCGTTGCCGCCGACGGATGGTCACCGACGACCCGTACCCGGAGACCAAGGCTGTCATCGGCGGGTTCGTGATCATCGACGTGCCCTCACTCGAGGAGGCACTGGAGTGGGCTGCCAAGTTCGCCGTCGCCTGCCGCTGCGCGCAGGAGGTCCGGGAGATCATGTTCGACCCGCGCGTCTGATCGAAAGAGACTGGTCCCGGCCAGAGCAAGACTCGCCTTCGGCTGCTCCGAGCGAGGATGCGGTGGTCCCTACCCCGTTGCCCCCGCCGGGCGCGTCAGTGCCTGGACGTGATCGCCTCCGGCGTTGAGGGCCCGCGTCCGGCGGCCAGCAGGGCTGCGGCCACCGTCGCGGCCGCGCATCCGCGGAGGACGGCAGCCATCACCACCGGCCGTCCCGCGGCCGAACCCCGGTAGCCCATCAGGCCGCCCGCGCGCCGGGCGCTCATGACCGAACCGAGGGACCACCAGGACATCACCGAGCCGGTGCTGACACTGCGGCTCCGTACGGGCCGAGAGCCAGGCCCCCCGGGTCCAGGGCGTGCAGGTTCACCTGGCCCCCCCCGCGTAACGACCCGCAGCACCCAACCCGGCGTGGCGGATACGACCCCGGGGGACGCGGGTCCCCCACATCACCCCCGGCAAGTTCTCTCGCGGGTCCGAGTGCCCTCCGCCTACGCGGATCCGGGGCCTGCAGATCCGCGGGATTCCCCTGGATGACCGACTCGAACTCCGGGGCCTTGTCGAAGCCGGCCACGAGCACGAGGCACCGTTCGCCTGGCAGAGTCCCCGACTAGGCTGCCAGGCATGACGGACTGGCCCAAAGGAGTCGGCGCCCCTGCCGCCCGGGCCCTGTCCGCGGCCGGTTTCACGGATCTGACCGATCTTGCTGCTGCTACGGAACGGGACCTTGCCGGTCTGCACGGCATGGGACCCAAAGCGTTGGGCATCCTCAAGGCGGCGCTGGCCGAGCGCGGTCTGGCCTTAGCTGACCACGCGCAGCGCCGGTCAGGCCCCCTCCCCCACTGAGGTGGGGGTTTCGGTAGACAGGTGGGTGAGGTTGGCATGGACGTCGGTCCAGACCTGGCCGACGGCGATGCCGAACACGCCCGGCCCGCCGCGCACAAGGTCGATGACCTGCTGGTCGTTGGTGCATTCGTAGACGGTGACCCCGTCCGACAGCACAGAGATGCCAACGAAGCCGCAGGAGCGGCATTCACACGGTGGGCGCCTCCGCGTCCCTATTGGGCTTCAAATTGGGCTACGGCCGTGAGCCCGGTCCCGGGATCGCCTACCCCATCGCCGTTCCCGCCCCTGCCCCTCCCCTGAACTCCATACCGCGCCCTTTCCTGCCGGGCTACCGGCCGGGGGCCGCAGGGTGGCCGGAGCGGTCGGCCCAGAGCGTTGCGATCGGGGCCGCGCGCAGGCGGTCGCCGAGTGGCATGTCGACCGATCCGGCGTGCAGCACCCATCCTGCCGCGAAGTCCGAGCCGACATGATCGCGCAGCCATGCCAGGTGCCGGGCGTCTGCTTGGGTGGGTTGAGCCGACGCTTTGACCTCGATGGCGATCAAGGTTCCGTCCCGGCGCTCGATGATCAGGTCGATCTCGCGCCCGTCGGCGCGTTCCCGCAGGTGGCTGAGCACCACCCCGGAGGTCGGTTCACCGATCAGGGGCCGCAGTTGGGAGACCACGAAAGTCCCGACGAGTCGACCGATGAGGTCACCGGACCGGAACGCGACCTCGGGGGTGACTCCTGCGGCCGGAGCCGCGAGCGCAGGATCGACAAGGTGCAGCTTCGGGCCCTTGGTCAGCCGGGTGAACCGGTTCGAGTGCCACGCCGGGAGGCGGTGGATCACCCCAAGGTCCTCGAGCAGGTCCAGGTAGGTCCGCGCTGTGCGGACGTCCAGCCCCGCAGCTTGGGCCAGGGAGGTCTCCGCTGGTGTCCCGGCGGTATTCAGGGCCGCGGCCCGAAGCAGGGCCCGTAGCCGCTGGGGTGCGCGGATCGCCCCCACGGCAGGGGCATCGCGCAGGACCAGCTGGTCGACGTAGGCATCCATCCAGATCTGGCGGCGTCTGGCGGACCCGGTCTGGAGTTCGGGATACATCCCAGCCAGCGCCCGGTCGAGGTAGTCCGAGACGGTCCAGGGTTGGGCATGAACGCGAGTCGCCGCGGCCAACCGCCCAGGGTCCGCCAGCTGGGACAGCAGGTCCTGTCCGACTTGGTGCCCCTCGGCGACCGTGATGCCGGACATGGCCAGGGGCACGACCCGTCCAGTGGCCGGCCACGTGGACGCCGACAGGGCCGCCCGAACACTGCCGGTGAGCACGAACCGGCCAGGTCGAGGGTCGGCATCGACTGCTCGCTTCACAGCAGCCAGGACCTCGGGAACCTCCTGCCACTCATCGATGAGCACGGGCTCAAGCTGGGCGGCCAGAGCGGCATCCGGTGCCAGGCGGAACGCCGCAGCGGTCTCCGGTACATCCAGGCGGACCACTGAGCGCACCGCTCGGGCAGCGGTCGTGGTCTTGCCGCACGCCCGCGGCCCAGTGATCATGATCGCCGGCACCTCCGCCAGCAACTCGCGAAGCCAGTCATCGACCCATCGGGGCAGGTAGGTGCTCATGGAATCCACCCTAATGCATTCCCTGCCGAATCACTGATGAATTATCTGCCGTACTGCTGATGCCCTAATCGCCAAAGCTCGGTGGTGTGGTAAGCCCAGCCCGCAGGTGCATGCGTTGGGCTATGCGTGTTCAGGCCAGTTCTCACGGCTCTGGCGCCATTCAGAAGAGCGGAGGTCGTCACCGGGTGGTCGAGGTCAGCCGCGCCGGGCCGCTCCGATTGCCGAGACGTCGATCTTCTGCATCGTGAGCATTGCCTCGAAGGCACGGCGGGCCTCATCGCCGCCTGCGGCCATCGCTTCAGTCAGCACCCGGGGTGTGATCTGCCATGAGAGGCCCCAGCGGTCCTTGCACCAGCCACAGGCGCTCTCCTGCCCTCCGTTGCCGACGATGGCGTTCCAGTAGCGGTCGGTCTCTCCTGGTCGTCGGTGGCGATCTGGAACGAGAAGGCTTCGGTCTGCGGGAAATCGGGGCCGCCGTTTAAGCCCAGGCAGGGGATGCCGGCGACCGTGAATTCCACGGTCAGCACATCTCCGGCCGCTCCGGACGGGTAGTCAGCGGGGGCGTGGTGGACGGCCGTTACCCAACTTTCGGGGGCGCGGCGTAGAAGTGGGCGGCCGTTTCGGCGTCGCGATCGAACCAGAGACAGATCGTGTTCTCGGGCATGGTCTTCCCGTCCATGGAGCGAAGACGACATGCCCGCTGGCACCAGTCTCGGAGAGGCCCTGCTGGCGCAGGTGGCGCAGGTGGCGCCAGGCATTGGCGGCGAAGTTGTTGGCACCGACTCGCTGTGCCAGCAACCGATTGAACGCGGTCGCCATGCGCACAACAAGTTCGTGCTGGGGTCCGTACGATCCTCGCCCGTTCCGATGACTTCCCTCGCGGGCCAGTTGTCCGAGACGCACCAGGACCGGGAAGCTCCTTCCAGCGCATGGACTTCGTCGGAGGTCAGGGTGAAGGTCAGGGCGCGGGCGTTGGCCTGCGCTTGGTTCGCGTTCTTCGCCCCGGGGATGGATAGGACGTTGTCCTGCTCGAGCAGCCATCGGATGGCCACTTGCGTGGCTTGCTGCTCGTGGTTGGCTCCGATCTCGGTCAGGTGCCCCACGACGGGGGTGATGGCCACCCGGGCCTTGCCCCGGAAGTTGGGCATCAGGAGTCGCAGGCCGCGGGGCCGGGGTCCGTCGAGGTACTTGCCGGTCAGCGCCCCGCTGGCCAGGGGTTGGTAGGCGATCAGGGTGACGCCGAGTTCGCGGCAGGCGTCCAGGACGCCGTCGGTCTCGGGGTGGGGATGTCGACCCGCCTGCTGGGGAAGTGGTGCTGGTACGAATCGCCAGTCGAGCGCCGCAGCCGGGCCAGGCTGGCCCGCAGGGCGTCGGGCAGGTCCTCGGCGGTGGCCCGCAGCCCTTGTGGGAACTTGGTGGCGATCAGCGCCTGCGCGCCCTGCGCCAGGTCACCGAGGCGCCACTCGCAGGCGCCGTTGCTGTACATCGCCACGGTGTCGAACAGTGTCACCCCGGCTGCCAGGCCGGTGTGGAACGCGCTGGCCTCCTGGTCGGCGCCCTCGGCCCCGCCGTAGGCCAGCTTCGCCGGGGTGTACCGGCTCAGCCCGGAGGGGTTGCCCCAGGTCATCGTGCCCAGGCCAAGCCGCGGCACCATCAGCTCACTTCGCCCGAGCGGATGCATCTGCTGCACTGCGCCACCTCCTGCGTGGGTGTGGGTGGCCGCGCCATTCCGGGGCGCTGCCCAGGGGCGGTCAGCGCACGACCTTGATGTTGAAGATCCCGGTGCCGAGTGCGCCCCACAGCCGCAGCCACAGGGGCAGGTACATCTCGGTGCCGCGGGCCGTGGTGATGTCGCCCAGGTCGATGACATCGGTGTGCCCAAGGCTCTCCAAGAAGCTCGTGACCGACTTCTTGGCCTCCGCGTCGTCGCCGCTGACGAACACCGAGTGGTCCCCGCCGGCCAGCTGCCCAGGATCGGCCTGCAGGTCGGCGGTCATCGTGTTCGAAGTCTTGACCACCCGGGTGGCCGGGAACGCGCGCTGGATCTGCTCGCCGAGGGAGTCGGTGTCCTTCACCAGCAGCGTCGGAGGCATGCCGCGGGAGAAGTCCAGCGGGTTGGACACGTCCACCAGCACCTTGCCGGCGAGATTCTCCGTACCGGCCAGCGTCAGCGCCGCCAGCGATGCGGCGCCGTTCGTGGCATTCACCACCAGCTCACCGTGAGCAGCCGCCTGCGCGAAGGAGGCCGGCCGCACCTCTGGGTGCCCCCCGAGCCACACCGAGAACGCCGGACTCCCCCACACGTCGGGCTGAGTGCGGGCCAGGGTCTGGGTGACGTCGCGGGTGCCGATCACCACATCGTGGCCCAGGGCGGCGAATCGTGTGGCGAGGGTCCGGCCGACCGGGCCGGTACCAAGGACAGCGATCTTCATCAGGAAATCCCTCCATCGTGGGAGGCAGACAGGTTCGTCTACCAACGCTCCGACCGTAGCAGACAGATCTGTCTCTGCGCAAGCATCCAGAGACAGACGAGTCTGTGTACCATGGCGTAGAGAAGGGGAGGAGAGCAAGCCGATGACCACCACCGCCACGACCGAACAACACAGCGCGACAAGTGCGGCGCGTGACCGGATCCTGGATACCGCGTTCCGGCTGTTCTACGCACGCGGCCTGCGCGCCCTCGGCGTCGACACGATCATCGCCGAGTCGGGCGTGGCCAAGGCCACCTTCTACCGGCACTTCCCCGCCAAGGACGACCTGATCCTGGCCTATCTGGACAAGGTCGACCGCGTCTGGACCGGACAGCTGCAGGCAGCAGCACACGCGGCAGGACCCGAACCGGAAGACCAGCTCGTCGGCCTGTTCGACGCCCTCACCACCGCCTGCCGCAGACCCGGGTACCGAGGCTGCGCCTTCATCAACGCCGCCGCCGAGACCGCCCCCGGCACACCCGTGCACGACCGGACCGTCGCGCACAAGCAGAACGTGCTCACCTGGATCCGTGACCTCGCCCAACACGCCGGGGCACCCGATCCCGACCAGCTGGCACGGGCCCTGACACTGCTGCTGGACGGTGGGCTGGCCAGCGGCGCCCTGGACGCCAACCCGGACGGCCCGAATACCGCACGCGCCACCGCAGGCGTGCTGGTCCACGCCGCCCTGCAACCCTGAGTGCCGGGCCCGACGCGGCAGACCTCTCCGGCCAGTTGGCCGAGCAGGAGGACGCGTTGACGTCGGACTGCGGCATTCCTGCCGTCTGTGCCGGCTCCGCCGCGGAACCAGCATGCTGCCGCGGGTGCGCGGTCCCGGTCGCCAGGAGAACCGGCAGGATCGTTGGCTGGGGGGCGTCACCCGCAGGCCGCGCCGGGCTCAGGCGAAGGTGGTTGGGTCCCCGATCGCCCAGGCCACGGCGGTCCCGCGGTCCAGCTGCGCGATGCTGGCCATGTCCTGGTCGTCGAGGCGGAAGGAGAACAGGTCGGCGTTCTGCGCGATGCGCTCGGGGTTGGTGCTCTTGGGCAGCACGGCGTAGCCCTGCTGCACGCCCCATCGCAGCAGCACCTGGGCTTCGCTGACACCGTGCTTGCGGGCCATCGCGGCGAACGGGGAGTCGGGCGACTCACCGGCGGCCCGCATCTCGTCGGTCTTGGCGCTGTCCTGTCCCTCGGCGGTCCGCCAGGTCGACAGGGGCGCCAGGCTGCTGTACGCGATGACGCCGATCGAGTTGCCCCGCAGGTAGTACACGAGCTGACGCTTCTGCGACCACGGGTGCAGCTCGATCTGATTGGCGTCGGGAAGTGGGAGCCCGGCGGCGAGCAGTTCCTCGATGTGCACCTGACTGAAGTTGCTCACGCCGATGGCACGGGCCTTGCCCTGCTCGCGAAGCTCGAGTAGCCCACGCCACTGATCGACGCGCTCATCAGGTGTCAGCGGTGCGTGGATGAGGTATAGGTCAACATGGTCCAGCCCGAGCCGTTCCAGGCTCGCGTCCAGCGACGCGATCGTCGTGTCGAAGGTCTTGGCCGGCACACCCCAGGCCGGGTTCCCCGGGAACAGCTTCGTCGTGACGAACAGCTCGTCGCGACGCAGGCCACCGTCCATGGCCGCTCGGAGGGCCCGGCCGACGCCCACCTCATTCTGATAGGCCTCTGCTGTGTCCACGTGCCGGAAACCCGCCCCGAGAGCGGTACCGACGGCACCGGTCACCTCATCGTTGCTGATCAGGTACGTGCCGAAGCCGACAGCGGGGATCTGAACGTCGTCGGTGAGGCGGACGAGCGCCGAGTCGAGGGGGAGTGTCATTGAGGTGCCTTCCGGTCGCTGATGGGTTCAGCCTCCCCCAGGCCGCCCACGTCGGCTCCCCCAACTCCGGGAGGTCCGCTCCTCATAGCCGATGCCTCGACGGCGCAGGGGAAGACACCGAAGCCGCCGACGCCGGCTAAGCCCAAGCCCACCTGGCGGCCCTGCCTGCCATTGACATTTGGGCTACGAACTGGGCTACGGCTCCACGCCCGTTCCCGGGATCGCCCACCCATCGCCTTTCCCGCCCGAGCCAGGGTGGTGGACCCCTTATCGCGCCATGGCGGTGAACTCCTACCGAGGCAGGATTGTGGGGATGAGTCGTCTGGCTGATGATCCTTCCTGTCCGTCTGATGGCTCCCGAGCGTGACCCCACTGTCTGCGACTACGCATTCGGCCGCGTCGCAACTAGAACCCGCGATCACCGATCTCATCGCTTGTCCGCCCCTGTACCCCTCGCCCGAACCCGTACCGGAGGGTGGTACCCAATTTCGCCCCGCCGGGCTGCTGGTGGCGCTCCCAGGACCATGCGGTTCAGTGGGAGGTGAGGCCGAACTGGTCGGCGATGGCACCAGGTCGGGGGCCGCCGGTCGATCGGGTCCGTAGTCGCCGTGGTGAGGAGGGAGCCGTCGAAGATGGCCCAGCATTCCCATTGCCGCCCCAGGCGGGATTCGTAGCGGATGCCTCCGTGGCAAGGTTGACCGTCGTCATCGGTGCGGGAGAGATCCAGGAGGCCAGAATCCGGGTGAGTCGCCGGTTCGCGCTGTAGACACCACCCCGGTCGAGTTCGTCCGCCCCCAGCGGCGCCAGCTCAGCGTGCAGCTGGGCACCGAGGGCCAGCAGGGTGCTCGTGCTATCGATGTCGACGAAGGGAAGCGGTGCCGCCAGCGCGAAGCTGACCAGGCGGCGGTCCTCCCGCCACGCTGCCGGGATGCCGCCCGGGTCCATGTAGCCCGGGTCCTCCCGCACCGCCGCGGCCACCGCCGGTGAGGGGCGGAACCGGGCCAACGTCTCAGCAAAGCAGCCCTCGGCAGTGCTGGCCGCGTACAGCACCCCTCCCCCGGGCACGTCGAACCTGTTCCCCGCCCGCGCCAACGTGGCGTCGGTCTGGCTGATCCGGGCGAACCGCAACGGATCGTCACGACGACAATCCGCCACGACCGCTCCGGAGGGACAACCAGGGTCAGACCCGACACGCGGCACCCACGTGCGTACCGAAGTCAGTGCTGAGTACCGGTCGAAGCCGGGATCGGCGCCGCCTTCCGCCACCACGTCCAAGCCGCCGCCTGGTCTCGGGCCGTCGGCCGGTCACTGACGACGGGCAGGCTGCGGGGTGCCCCGGTTGAGCTACGAAATGGGCTCCAGCCCAAAGCCTGATCCCGGGATCGCCCACCCCATCTGTCCGCGTTCCCGGCCCCGCTCCCCCGGTGAACTGCATACAGCGCGCCGGCCCCTTGGCCTCTCGACCACACCCCTCGAAATCCCATTCAAGCCGC
Source organism: Candidatus Nanopelagicales bacterium (assembly GCA_049688395.1). Lineage (GTDB taxonomy): Bacteria > Actinomycetota > Actinomycetes > S36-B12 > CAIYMF01 > Prado023. The sequence continues at coordinate 11,818 of JBAVKQ010000302.1, read as the reverse complement.
GACGAGGGTGCAGCACGGTGCGCTTGTCGGCTCCCGACCTGCCAACAACTCCGCAACACCCCGGAGAATCAAGACCAACTGCGCCGGGCGCTTGAGGAGCGGCCCTACCGGGGCGGGCACAGGGAGCCGCGGACACGTCGAGATCGGGCGCGGCCCTGATGATGTTCGCCGGAGTCACCGGCTGCGTCGTCAGCACGGGCGCTGAGGGCGATCACCAATCGGCGGCGTGTTCAGCAGCTGCCACTTGTCCACTCCTCGTCGGCTGCGGTTCGCATCTGCCGTGTGATCTCACGCTCACTGGGTGGGTCGGGTACTCGACGCGTTCGTTCTCCTCGGACCACCATCGGTCAAGGTCCTCCAGGGACCCGGCAGGACCGACAACGCGGGTCTCCCCGGCGATCTGCAGGTCGTCGGCCCCACCGGTGATCTCCAGCGTGCTCGGCGAGTAGTCCGTGGCGCCATCGCCCATGCACACGAAAGATCGGCCGACGAGTCGTACTTCGTCTCCATAGATGGTCCCGCGGTCCGCGAACAAGTCGCACCCATCGGCGGCGACGTAGTAGAGGTCGGAACCTATGACCTTGACAAAGCGCCCTTGCGGACCACACCCAGAGGCCTCGTCGAACTTGAACGCGTAGTACACGGGCTCCGGCGAATCCGCGGACGACGAGACCGACGCAGCTGGTGAGTCCACACCTTCAGGTGTGTCGGATGACGCGGAACAACCGGCAGTGGAGATGGCCAGGGCTCCCATTGCTGCCACGAATACAACCTTGAGAGTGTTCTTCATTTCGCCCCCCGCAACCAGAAACGTTCGGCCCCGGGGGCGCGGTCTCAGGCACACACTAGCCAGAACTCCCAGCCCTCTGACACAGACCCCTCTGCCCACGCGCGCCCAACGCGCCAGATACGAACTGGGCACATCTGAGATCGGGAGTTCGGGATCGCCACCCATAGCCGTTCCCTCCCCACGCCTCACCCGAACCCCATACAGCGGCGCCGGGCAATCGAGATGGAGGGATTCGCCGGGGTCGGCGCGGGTCGCGCAGATGGGCTGAGCTGGACGATCTGGACCGGGCACAACCCGGGGGATCACGACCTCTTCACCTTCGTTGAACGGGCCTGGGTCGATCGTGGACCGAGTCACACATCGGGGTTCCCCGGCCCGCTGCCAACGCTCGATGAGCCAGCGCAATGGTGGCAGGGGTCGGCCGATGATCTCCCCGTGCTTCTCCTGGCTCGATCAGGTCCTGAGGATCGGTGTCTGTTCCTGATCTCGTAGGACTCCTCGCCGATGGCGGCGATGTACCTGTCGGGGCTGGCCCGGGCGCCGGACGGAATCCGGGGGATGTCCTCGAAGCGCTGTTGAGGGGACGGGTCGACGAGCGGGTCAAGTGCCGAACGTGTCGGACATCAGCACCCTGAACCACGTGTTCATCTGCTTGTAGTTGCCGGTGGTGATCGCGGGAGCCTCGACCGGTTGCCCCGGGGCCGCCTTCATCGTTTGCGACACCGGGTCGTAGTGGTAGACGACCGATAGCCACGACGCGGTGGTGGCGGTGATCGGTGAGTAACAGGCCGAGTTCGTCACTGGCGCGGGGTCCACAGGGAGCGCCGGCGAGGACAGCAGCCGCACCAGCGCGTCCGCGCACACCTTGGCCTCGGAGTTCGCCACGTGCCCGGCCTTCGGCTGCGTGGTCGCGGACGCATCCCCGAGCACGTGCACCCCCGACGCCACCGTCGACTCGTAGGTGAGCACATTCACCGGGCAGAACACGCCACCGCCGGCCGCGGGCGCCGTCGCCAGGCCAGCGTTCCGGGCGATCTTGCCGGCGGTGTGGTTCGGGATCACGTTCAGGACGTTCCCAGTGAAAGAGCCGGCGGTCGTCACGATCTTCCCCGCGTCTGCGTTGACCGACACCACGGTCGCGTTCGGCACGTACGAGACGACGCCAGCGTGGATGTTGTTGAACGCGGTCGAGAAGTTGTGCGGCTCCGCCAGGATGCCGGCGTTGGCGTCCAGGACGTACACCTGCGGCTTGCTGTACCCGGTCGACCGACGGTTCTTCTTGATCCAGTCGGCCACGACGCAGGCCCGCTCGTACGGCCCGGGCGGGCACCGGTAGGGCGCCTTGGGGATCGTGAGGAGGAACGTCCCGTCGACCGGCATCGCGACGAGCTGGTCCCGCAGCGACTGGGTCTGGGGCCCGGCCTGCCACGCGTGCACGACCTTCGCCCGGTTGGCGGCAGTCCCGGTCAGCCCGGGGATCGGGAGGAAGCCGATGCCGGGCGCCAGCACCAGCCGCGAGTACCCGATAGTGATCGGCAATCCGGACGTATTCGTGTACGTGACGGTCCGCTTGGCCGGGTTCACGGCCGTGACCCGCCCCCGGAGGGTGTTCACGCCGTAGGTGGACTTCAGCGTCGACCAGCCGAACTTCAGGCTGGACAGCGTCCGCTGCCCGTTCAGGACGAGATTGCTCATGATGCTGGACGTGTAGTCGGGGTTCGCGTCGATGAGCGTGACCGGGATCGTCCTGGCGCTCCACAGGCGCACGTACTTCGCGACGCTCGCCCCGGCCATCCCGCCGCCGACCACGACGACGGGAGCGACCGCAGCGTCCGCCGAGGTCACCTCGCGAGCCGCGATGGGCACGGCCACACCGACAGCCGCAGCAGCGCCGGCCAGGCCGAGGAAGCGACGACGGCTCAACTCGGTCATGAGCAGCTCCTCACGGCTTCGGCAGGGACGCGAAGTAGGTGGCGATCGTCAGCAGCTCGTCATCGGTGTACCCGCGGGCCTGCGCGCCCATGATCGACGAGTGGCTCTGCTGGTCGTGCATCTTCTCCATCATCGACTTGACCGGGATGCCAGCGAGCTGGTTGAACGACCCGTTCATGCCGTTCGTGCCGTGGCACTGCATGCAGTTCGACGCCAGGAGCCGCCCGGTCGGGACCACACTTACAGCGTCGACCCGCGTCGCGCTGGTGACCGACCCGTGCAAAATCATCATGACCGCCAGGCCCACCCCGATCGTCAACCCTGACCGGTGCCGATGCACGAACCGTGGAACCCCTACGCCACTCATGACCACTCCTCGCCTCGTACCCGGCATGCGGCGACACCGACACCAACTGGACAAGAGCCAGGCCGCGGATCCCACTCGGCAGTAGCCAGCCTGGACTGCAGCATCCGCGCGCCTCCTCACACAACCGACGACCGACCACCCGCCCGGCACGCAACCTCCGGCGGCCACGCAGCGTAGTCGATACATAACACATAGTGCCCGACGCGCAGTCGGGTCGTCAAGATGTCTCACGCACCAAACACCACAGCGCTCTGGGCGTGGGCCCGGCCGGCCAGGGCGCGCTGCGGGCTGCCCTGGGGCAGCGGCAGCTGCGGCGTGGGCGATCCCAGCCAGGGCTTCCGCGACCACCAGGGCCAGGTCCGGGGCAGAGGGCACGACACGGTCGTGGGCGAAAGAGCCGGCAGGGGGCCCAGCGCTTCACAGTCATAGGCGGCGGAAGGGGCTACTGCCGGTGAGTCGGGTCCGGCTGAGTGTCCGCGTTGGGGGGCGTTCCCGGGCCACGCTCCCTCGGGACCGCGTGATTTCGGGCGAGTTGTGATGGCCGGTCTCGGTTCCGCCTATATCGGGTGACCCGGACGGCGGCGTTCTGTGTCGTCAGTGGGAGCACGACCGGGGGGCGAGTCCCGTCTGGCAGGTTGATGGCACCGATGACGAGTTCGGCGTCGGGGTCTGCGGTCCAGTCGGTCCGCACTCACACGTACCGGCCGTCAGGCGTGCAGCCCACGGCACCAGGCCCACCCCGGTCGGGCTCGGGGAGCTCGGTCGGGGCGACAGAGCCGGCGAGCGCCTGCACGGCGGTGTCGTCGACGGTCAGGATCGAGTCGGTGCCGAGGATGCACTTTCAGGGCTGGGCGGTGGGCAGGGAGCCGATCGGGGCGGCGGCACCGGTGCGCACGTCCAGGCGTTGTGCGGTGGGCCGCTTGCTCGCGCCGTCGTAGCTGATCAGGACCAGGGTGTCGGGCGAGCTGGTGGCCCGCACTGCGACGAGCGCCGGGAACGGCCCGAACTCCGATTGTCTGGCCGGACTCGGTCGAACTGATCGTCACGGTGGCATCCTCGAACCCGTGGAGCGGGGTGCTGCGCACCATCCGCATGTAGTCAAGGAGCACGCAGGGGTAGTCCGCCCCCATCGGGTTCGCTGCACCAGCCCGGCACGTCCAGCCGGTGGAGCATCTAAGGTGAGAGTCAAGGCCAGGATCAGCACCTCGACTCCGATGGTGAGGGCGTAGTAGAAGGCATAGTCCCAGGGCGCCCCTGCCCGCCACACAACGAAACCCGCTCCCCGTTCCCGCCCGGGGCCGGCTGGGTCTCGCGCTCGAAGTCTGCGGGCCTTCCCCGTCCGGACCGGTCAGGCCAGCCCCGCGATGCGAAGGGTGGAGCGTGCCATCATCGGTGGGTGCACGCCAGTCTCGAGGTCAGACCGTTCGATCCCGACCATGACACCGCCGAGCTGGTCCTGATGTGGAGGGCGAGCTTCGAGCAGGGCGTCGGCGTGACCGATCCGCACTCGGTGGACGAGCAGACCACGTTCCTGCTGGACCATGTGATTCCGAGTCATCGGGTCGTCTTGGCACACGACGATTCGGGCATCGTCGGGTTCTTGGCCGCCACTGAGCAGAGCGTCGGTCAACTGTACGTGCGGGTCGACCGGATCGGCGAGGGCATCGGCTCGGCGCTGCTGCACCTTGCCAAGCAGGCGTCCTCGGGTCATCTGTGGCTGTACACGTTCGCCCGCAATCACCGCGCCATCGACTTCTATGCGCGGCATGGCTTCATCGAGGTCGCCCGCGGGTTCGAGCCGACCTGGCAACTCGAGGACGTGCGGATGGAGTGGACCCGTCCAGTCGCGCCCGTGTGATCTGTGTCGACGATGACGCGGGCGGTGCAGCCTGCAACTCTCTTGCGCTTCTCGCGGTCCCCTTCCTGGCCGGTCACAGGCCGTGCTCGGAGCGCGTCATACCCGTGACGGCTCCCTGGCTGGAAGTGTGACCACCATGGACGTGACAGGGGATTCGAGGCGGATCGGCCGCGGCTGCTGCGGATCGCTGCCCGGGTACTGGACGACCCAGCGGAGGCCGCGGACGTGGGGCGGGAGGCGCGGCTACGGCTGCACCGGACGCAGACCGACATCGAGAGTCTGCCTGCCTGGTTGACGACCGTGACCACGCGGCTGTGCCTGGACTGCCTGCGGGCCCGCATCCCGGCACCGGTGGCCGAGTTCGTGGTGGCCGAGGCCGCGCCCGGCCCGGCCGATGACTCCGCGCTCGCCGAGACCGTGGGCGTCGCCCTGCAGGTGGTGCTGGAGCGGCTCACGCCCCGTGAGCGTGTCGCGTTCGTCCTTCACGACAGCTTCGGCTTCGAGTTCTCCGCGATCGCCGCCATCCTGGACACCACGCCGGTGACCGCGCACAAGCTCGCCTCCCGCTCCCGTGCCAAGGTCGGCCAGCCTCCGGCCGAGGACCAACTGACCCAGTGGGAGGTCGTCGACGCTTTCATGGCAGCCCGACCAGGCGCCGCCCGCTCTGCTCGCGGCTGAGCCGCCGCTGGTCCTGGCTGGTTCCTTTGAGCTCAACGCAGACGGGCGAGGTCCCGTCGGATGTAGCGCAGGTGCGCCCACTCCTCCTCCAGGATCACTCGAACGCAGTCACCGACGCTCGGAGGCCAGTCAGCGTCGCCCCACGGGTTCTCGCGTCCCTCAGCAAGTAGCTCCGCCGTGGCCCCGGCCAGGAAGTCGGTCACCATCCTTTCCCGCTCGGCACGCACAGCCAAGATCTCCTACGCCGGCTTCCGGGACTTCGCCCGGAGCCGGTGGCCCCTTCGGGGCAGTACTGGTCAGGTGGGGTGGGTGATCGTACGGTGCGTAGATGGTCGGGATTGATGAGTTCACCGAACGGTATGGCGATCTGCTGCGTGGCAGTTACGACTGCGTGGACCGGATCGTGCTCAATGCCTACTACCCGATGGGGCACAATCCGGGCGGCTTCCGGGTCTGGTGGCGGCGCTGGCACGACGGGGGCGACGAGGATCTGGACAATGCGCATCTGATGCGGCTGGCGGGCCGGTTCGCCCGGCGGGTCCGGGCCTCGGCTGCTGCCCATGGCATCCCGGTGATCGACTGCACGAGCCAGGAGCGCAAGCACCTGATCGCCGAGGACTATCTGCGCGAGCACGCCGTCGGGGTGGGGGTGTTCTTGATCCTGGTGGCCCGGGCACCCGCGACGGTGTGGAAGGTCAACCGCAGCAACGCCGGGGTGATCCGCAACCTGGTCAAGACCCGGCAGTTCGTCAACCACTACTCCTTCCACATCATGGACCCGACCTTCGGGCATCTGACGATCAAGATGAGCGGCCACCCACCCTTTGGGGCGCAGGTGATCCTCAACGGCCACGAGTACCTCGCCTGCGCCGCGCAGGCAGCAGGCATCGGTTTCGCGAAGGAGGGCAACTGTTTGACTCGTATCGATGATCCTGGTCGCCTGGCTCAGCTCGCAGACACCTTCTCCCACTGCGGGATCACAGGGCGGCTGAGCCAGGTCATCGATTCCTGGATCTACACCGCATGCCTGTGCTTCGGGCTCGACCTGGACGACCAACGTCGCAGCGGCTTCGGCTACGCCTACTCGATCTATCAGGTCGAGTACAGCCGCAACTTGATCTTCGCTTCCGGTGCGGTGATGGAGCATGCCTTCGACGCGGTCGTGGACCGAACCCGGGCGCGACTCGATGTGCCCAGGCTGCGCACCCTGTTCGGCGTTGGCCAGCGTCCGCGCCGCGGGCCCGACGCCGATCTGTCGCCTCGACAAGCAGTCGTGATCGAGAGACCTCGATGGAACCTCACCTTGTTCAAGGTCCACTTCGGACTCTTGACCTTGAAGGGCTACACCAAAGGCGAACACGTACTGCGCTTCGAGGCGATCGTGCACAACACCAAAACCCTGCACACCGGCCGAACACTGGAGAAGTTCCCCGCCATCGTCGACCGGTTGGCCGGCATGGTCGACCGATTCACCACCATGCTCGACTGCGTCGATGTCGGCTTCCTGCCCGACGGCATCCTCGACCAGCTACCAACCCCCTCCCAGGTCGGCGCCACCAGGATCGGAGGCATCGACATCAACAGACCCCGCATCCGCGCTGCACTGGCTGGGGTCCTCGCGCTGGCCGTGGCACCAGACGGGTTCACCGTCGCCGATCTGGCCGCCAAGGTCCGGGCCCTCACCGGCCAAAGCCAGACCGAGTACACCGTCCGCCAAGCCGCCTACGACCTACGCAAACTGCGCGGGAAGCACCTCGTTGACAAGCCCGGGAGAAGCCACCGATACCACGTGCCCGAGCAGTCGGCCAGGACCATCGCGGCCCTGCTCACGCTCCGCGACCACGTCATCGCACCACTGCTCGCCGGCGTCCGCCGACCCGGACCCGGACGGCCGCCCAAGACACTCACCCGCATCGACCGCGACTACGAACACCTCCGCGACGGCATGCGCACCCTGTTCCAGGACCTCGCACTCACCACCGCCGCATAGACAACGAATTGTCAACCACTCTTCGCAAGCGCCTAGTAGACCGGCGGATCCACGCGGAAGATCGACAGGTCGAATCCCATCTCCTCGGCACCGGTGAAGATCAGGCCGATCTCGTGGAACGGCTGCGGCAACCTCAGGACCCCCGCCGCGCAGCCAGGCATCGGTCGCCAGAATGAGGTGCCGCAGGGTCTGCGCCAAGGACCACTCATCCTCGACGTGGGCATCCACCAGGTCCGGCGCCGTGCCCGCCACGGTCGCCTGCCACGCGGACTGCACAGCGACCCACCCCTCGCGCAAGCCTTCGGGCGTCTGCGCCTTCTGCAGCTCGCGACCCGGGAACTGCCGGTTGAGCTCGGCATCCACCAGCGGCACCACGTCGACCCCATTGACCACGAGGCTGCCGAAGAACAGGTCGTGGCTGTCGATGTCGAGTCCGTCCACATCGACGCTGCGCATCGTCACACCGCTGACATCGGAGAACCGCAGGGAGGCGCCCCTGAAACTCGCTCTGACGAAGGTCGCGCCCTCGAACTCCTTCGTGCCGGAATAGGTCGTCATCGCCCCATCATCACCGCTCTCGGGGACCCTCGGGCGACATCGACACCCGCAACGGCCGTCAACAGGACATCGCACACCGGCAGATCCGGTCGCCGAGGCCACGCCGACTGGCGGCGTGGCCTCGGGTCAAGGCATGGGCCGATGCCCCGGAACATGATGGGGGTGCTCGGCTGGGTTCCTGATGCCGGGAGCAGGTAGTCACTCGTCGACCAGCCCGTGCCGGATTGCTTCCGCCGCGATTCCTGTGCCTCCGATGCTCAGGTCCGAATCGGAGGACTCCTTGAGTTGTCGCACCGGCTCCGGCTCGAACGTGCTCTCGATCGTGTGCGCGCCGTCGAAACGTCGTTGAGCCCGGAGGGACATCTACGTCGGCGAGTTCCTGGTCCTGCACACGGCGCACAGCGGCCGGGTCGCCGGGACCGGCGGAGCCTTCTACAGCGAGTGGTACGACGTCCGGGGCAGGATTGATGCCTCAGGCGCCAACCTGCAGATCCGAGGCGAGCCCGGCGACCGGACCCCGTTCGGTCACCTGGGTGCCCGCCAAGAACACCGTCAGCGGGTGAACACCGACCACCTACAACCGTATGCGGAACTACTGCGGTGGCGGCGTCCCGATACCCGGCACCCCGGGCAACTGATCGGCCAGTTGTTGCGAGTCGAGCCGACCGCACCGAACACCGTCCCCGCGTGCCGCTGCGCATCTCGTACGGTGGCGAGCCGGCCGCCAGCAAGCGCAACGAGCACGGCCGTGGTGGCTGGAATGGCGTCGCCGGAGCGCGCTTTCACGCTTGGGGTCCTGTGCAAGGTGGCGCGGATCCCGCCGGTGGACGCGCCCACGGGCAGGGCTCCTGTCGCACGTACCGCACGGCGTTCTGCCTGTCATGGCTGCACCCTCCCTGTCGGTGCCCCGCGCGCAGTTTTCCACGGACCCCGGACGGGCGAATTCAATGTTGCAGCCGAGGGAGCGCCTGAAACAATGGGACTAGGAAGTCACCCGCGGCCCCTCGCGCAGCCACCAGCGGGCTGCGCCGGAGATGTCGTCCCGCGGGTCTGCCGCCAGCGAGGTGAGTAGTTGGTCGTTGCACAAACCCAGCGCGTAGACCGCCGCCTCCCGGGTACTGGGGAGCTCCAGAGCATGGGAATAGGTGGCATCGGCGAGCCTGACTCCGGCATTGCCCGCCGACATGAGCGCCCCGACGCATTGGTCGGTGTCGCCCGAGTCGGCTCGGGCGCGGATGTGCTCGGGCAGGACATCCCACCGGCTGCCGCCAAGACGGCGTGCGGCGCGCGCCGCGACTACCGCGTCCTCGACACCCCGACCCTCCAGGGCGTCGGCGATGGCGGCGATCGCGTCGGCCACGGGGGGAACGAGCTGCGGCGGGGCACTGAGCAGCATGTACGAGGTAACTGCCCGGTCTCGTGTGGGCTGATCGCGATGTCGTACAGCAGTCGGCACAGCATTGGCTGGCTGCCCAGCGATGCCTCGTCACCAACACGGTCGGCCTCCCGCTCGCAGGCGCTCCAATACCGGTTGGCCCTCGAACGCGAGTAGTCCCTGATCTTTCCGGTCGGGGCAAGCGGGGTGGTCAGCCGTGTGATGTGTGGGGCCACCAGCGCCCTGGGGGCCAGTCGCAGCAGATGAGACAACGTCGACCACTCCGGGCTGCCCGACGCACGGCGGCAGTAGCTGTCCACCAGCCCGTCGACAACCGACCCCCAGTAGCGAGTTCGGTCTGGTGCGATGGCACCCATGTTCTCCAGCGCGACAGCGGCACCACGGACGACTCGAACACGCGGGTCGTCCAACAGATTGAGGCACCAGCCAACAGCATCCGCAGAGGCGGCCTCACCGACCGCACTCATCATGTCGAAGATGACCTGAGGCCGCGGCTCGACCAAGCGCGTTCGTGCCGCTTCGACGACGAGGTAGCCGTAGTCACTGCACCGCAGCAGCGACAGCGCCTCGTACCGCGCCGGGTAGGCGGCACCGACGGACCGGTTCAGCTCCGCGATCAGCGCGTCGACCATCGGCAACGCGATCGACTCCGGCAGCCCGATCCCACCGAACGCAGACAGCGACCTCGCCCAGGTGAGCCAATCACCAGCCGACACCACCCCCGCGCCGTGGGTGTCGCCGAGTACTGCGCGGATGCCGTCGGTGAGCTGGGAAAGCTCCCTGACCGTGGAAACCCTGCTACCAGGGTCCTTGTCTTTCGGGGCCTCATGGGGGAACGTCCGGCAGGCGATGTCGACGGGCGCCCGCAGCGACCCGATCGGCAGACCCAGGACGCGCTCATAGGCATCGACCAGTGCACCGTCGCGTAGCCGGGCAGTCTCCAGACGGTGCACACGCGTGGGGTTGCTGTCCACGGCCACAGCGAAGTCCCGAAGGTTGCCGGCACCGGCAAGTAGCCGAGCCGTGCGCGTGGTCCAGGCGATCCGCGCACCGACATCGATCGCACTCCCGTTCAGCGGGGTCGGGTCATACGCCTGCTGAGGAACCGGGCCGCGGGTCACACGGACTAGGATCCACCTATACCTCGCGGCGACAGCTGATGCCCTCGAACGCCCGCCCGAGAGGGTGCGTCCATCTGGGCCGCAAAGGGCGCTTGGGGCCCCTCGTTTGGTCCGGGGATCGGCTTGGGGTTCGGTGCTAGCCCCAGGGCTCCAGCGTCGGCGCGTGCTCGAGGGTGGCGCGTCCGGCGAGCCAGGCCAGGACGGTTCGCCGGTCGTGGGGTGAAAGCAGTCGGTCGGGCACGGTCGCGAGCAGGACGTGCAGGTCCCAGTCGACGTACTCCTCGGGCCAATCGTCGCTGTGGTAGCCCAACCCAAGGTCCACGTGGTGCATTTCGACTTCCCGAAGCCGGTGGGCCGGGCAGCCCCCGACGCCGTAGTCCCCGCCACCGCGGAAGTGCGCGTTGGGCCACCCGGCAGCGTCGGCCGCGGCGAACAGGCTGTCGAGGAATCCCTGGCTCGAGCGCAGGTCGTCGATGATCTCGGCTGCGGGGCGGATGGCACCTGACTCGATCTCCTGAGCACGTTGCCGGGCACCACCGGGGTACTTCACCGTGTCCGTGCCGGCCAGAGCGCCCTCGATCCGCCGCGCGTGCCCGTCCGCGTTGCGAGCAAGGTGGGTCAGCACGTGCCCTACCGACCAGCCGGGCAGGAGGCACGCGGCCCGCATCGCTGCGTCGTCGAGGCCCGCAACCCGCGTGAGCAGCCGATCATGAGCCCTCGTGCACAAACGCACCGCGCGGGAGGGATCCTGTTCAAGACCAGACATACGTCCCCCAGTCGTCTCGGTGATCACCGAGTCCATCGTCGCCTGCTCGGCCACACCCCCCGGATGAACCTCGGATCAGCGTCGTCCACGACGCCTGGCAAGCCCGGGAGGAGACCGCACGCATGGGCATACGGGCCGGGTGCGCGGCTGGAGCCGAGTTGATGGATGTGGCGGGGTTCGCGTTGGTCAGGGTGTGTTGGGGTGTCGAGGCCCGGGTCAAGGTTGCTGTGCCGGTTGGCGGGCGCGCAGAGCTCGAGTAGTCAATGACCTGCGCCGGAGGGTTGTCCACGTTGCTATCCGAGCAGGGGCACCCTCGCGCCGAAGCGGTGTTGACCCTGCCATCACGTTCAATACCCCGCGTG
>JBAVKQ010000301.1:0-10996 GCA_049688395.1 Candidatus Nanopelagicales bacterium | reverse complement strand
GTCCGGCTGGCCGTGACCGACGTGGCCGCCGGCGAGCGCGCGGTCGCGGACGGGCGCGCGCATGCGCTGGCCAGCCTGACCGCGCGAATCCTGATCCACACCCCACCCAACATCGCCGACCCCCGCTGGCTGGCCGCGCAGGCGCAGGAGGTCGCAGCCGCCTCCGGTCTGAGCGTGCGGGTGCGCGACGAGGTCGAGCTGGCCGATCAGGGGTTCGGCGGGCTGGTCGCGGTCGGGGCCGGATCGGCGCGCCCGCCGCGGCTGGTCGAACTGGGCTGGACCGCCCCGGGCGACGGGCCCACCCGACACGTGGTGCTGGTCGGCAAGGGGATCAGCTTCGACTCCGGTGGCCTGTCGCTGAAGAAGCCCGAGATGCAGGTCGCGATGAAGACCGACATGTCCGGCGCGGCCGCAGTGTGTGCGGTCCTGGGGGGGATTGCCCAGCGGGCGCCGGCCGGCCTGCGGGTCACCGGACTGCTCTGCCTGGCCGAGAACCTGCCCGGGGCGGCAGCGACCCGGCCCGGCGACGTGATCACCCATCGTGGCGGCCTGACCAGCGAGGTGCTCAACACCGACGCCGAGGGTCGGCTGGTGCTCGGCGACGGGTTGGCGCACGCGGTGGCGGACCTCGGCGCCGATGTCGTGGTCGACGTCGCCACCCTGACCGGTGCGGCCACCCTCGGACTGGGCCGACGCTACGCCGCTCTCTATGCCACGTCCGACGTGCTGGCCGCCGCGCTGGTCGAAGCCGGGGAGGCCGCCGGTGAGCAGTTGTGGCGGATGCCGCTGCATGCGGACTACGCGGCGCGGATCGCCTCCGAGGTCGCCGACCAGGCCAACTCCGACTCGGTGCCCGGGGTCGGCCCGGGATCGATCACGGCGGCGCTGTTCCTGTCCCGCTTCGTGGGCAGCACGCCCTGGGCGCACCTGGACATCGCAGGCACCGGGCGCTCCGAGGCCGAACGCGACGACCTGCCCAAGGGCGGCACTGGATTCGGGGCCCGAGTGCTGCTGCGCTGGCTCGAGGCCGGCGCCCCCGCCTGATCGGGTTCGGGGCCGCCCGAGTTCAGACGCGGTCGCGCAGGACCGCCACCAGCAGGCCGTCGCCGACCGGTAGCAGGCACGGGGTGAATCGCTCGTCGTCGCGCACGGCGGTGACCAGCGCGCGCAGGTCGATCGTCTGCGGGTCGCGCTGCGCGGGGTCGGCGACCTTGTCGTGCCACAGCGCGTTGTCGAAGATCACCACGCCACCGGGACGCAGCAGTCGCACGGCCTGGTCCAGGTAGGCGGCGTACTCGGACTTGTCGCCGTCGGCGAACACGATGTCGTAGCCGCCGTCGGTCAGCCGCGGCAGCACCTCCAGCGCCCGGCCGGTGATCAACCGGGTGCGCGCCGGGCTCACCCCGGCGGCGGCGAACGTGGCACGCGCCACGCGCTGGTTCTCGGCCTCCACATCGACGCTGGTCAGGATGCCCTCGGGACGCATCCCGCGCAGCAGAGCCAGACCGGAGATCCCCGCGCCGGTGCCGACCTCGACCACAGCCTTGGCCCCGAGCAGGGCAGCGATCACGGTCAGCGCCGTGGCCGCACCACGCCCGACCGGGGTGCACCCCAACTCGTCGGCCCTGCCGCGCGCCTCGGTGAGGAAGTCATCCTCGGGCAACCAGGACTCGGCGTAGTTCCAGCTGTTGGCATGGGGGGCGTTGACCGCGGCGCACATGGGTGGCCTTTCGTTGCAGCTGGACTTGTGGCTGGGCACAGCGTAATCGTCGGGCCTGCGGGCAGGTAATCCCCGGGTCGCCCACAGGTGCGATCCCCGGTCCCGGGCGGGCCTGCGGGCGGGCGCGCTCGCCCGTGAGGTTGCCGGTCCCGGGCCTGCGTGCGACGCGATCGCCAGGCCGAGGGACGATGCTTCGCCTCGGGTACGGCTTACCTCGCCCTGACATCCTTCGGGATGGCGGCTGAGAAATCTCGCCTACGTTTCCGCTTGTGACTCTGAGACAGGACAATGAGGCCATGACCGACCAGTACTCCACGCCCGCGCAGCCCGATGACGTGCCGCAGCAGGGGAACGACGCGCACCGGGACGGGCCAGCAGACGCAGGCACCGAGAGCCCCGCGTGGACTGAACCCGCAGCCCACGCCGAGCGCTCTGACGCGCCCGGCGCGCCGGCCCCCGAGGCCGCCGCGCCCACCACTGAGCAGGCGGCCGCGGGGTGGTCGACGCCCTCGGGCTGGCAGGCCCCCCAGGACGGATCGACGGCCGGCAGTCCGTCCGCCGCCCCGGGCCCGCAGGGCTACTCGGCGCCCGCAGCCCACGATCCCCACGCCTCCGGCCAGCCCGGCGCGTACGGCTACCAGGGCGATCCGGCCGCGTACGGCTACCAGGATCAGTCCGCGTACGGCTACCAGGATCAGTCCGCCGCGGCCTGGCAGGCCCAGGCCCCCGCATACCCCGGTCAGCCCAGCGCCCAGGGCTACCCAGGCCAGGGTGCCGGCACCTGGAACGACACCGCCGCCTACCCGGCCATGGGGGCACCGGGCGGACCCGCGGGCCCGACCGGGCCCGACGGCCCACCAACCACCGGCGGCGGCAAGCGCGCCAAGTCCCGTACCGGTCTGATCCTGATCACGGCCGCGCTGGTCGGCCTGCTCGCCGGCGGAATCGGTGGCTACACCGGATTCCGGATCGCCGACGCAGGCTCGAACACCTCGACCTCGGTGTCGCTGCCGCAGTCGGATGTGGACAAATCCCCGCGCCCGGACGGCAGCGTGGCATCGATCGCTGACGCGGTCAGCCCCGCGGTCGTCTCGCTGTCGGTCAGTGGACAACAGGGTTCCGGCACCGGCTCGGGCTTCGTGATCCGCGAGGACGGCTACATCCTGACCAACAACCACGTCGTCGAGGGCGGGGACAACGGTGGCCAGATCACCGTGCAGTTCTCCGACGGCCGCCGCCTGGACGCGACGATCGTCGGTCGAGACGCCTCCTATGACTTGGCCGTGGTCAAGGTGGATGCCACTGGCCTGCCGACCGTTGTGCTCGGGGACTCCGACGGCGTCATCGTGGGTGACCTCGCCGTCGCGATCGGCTCGCCGCTGGGCCTCGAGGGCACCGTCACCGCAGGCATCGTCAGCGCGCTGAACCGACCCGTGACCGCCGGCGGGCAGGGCGAGACCGCGTTCATCAACGCCATCCAGACCGACGCGGCGATCAACCCGGGCAACTCCGGTGGGGCGCTGGTCAACGCAGCGGGTGAGGTGATCGGGGTCAACTCCGCGATCGCCACGCTCAGCGACGGCAGCAGCCAGAGCGGCTCCATCGGCCTGGGCTTCGCCATCCCGATCAACCAGGCCCGGCGGATCAGCGAGGAACTGATCAACACGGGCTCCTCGACCAAGCCGGTCATCGGCGTCACCCTGGACCAGACCTTCCAGGGCCCGGGTGCGCGGATCGCGCAGGTCTCGCCCGGCGGTCCCGCTGAGGACGCAGGCGCGCAGAGCGGGGACGTCATCGTGGAGTTCAACGGCAGCCCGATCGAGAACTCGACCGCGCTCATCGTCGATATCCGCGCCATGAAGCCCGGGGACACGGTGTCGATGACGGTCAACCGCGGCTCCGGCTCGGAGGACCTCGAACTCACCCTCGGCTCGGATTCGTCCTCCGGCTGAGCCCTGCGTACCCTTGGCGCGTGCCCGACTTCGGCTTTGGCGAGATCGTCACGATCGTGGTGATCGCTCTGCTGGTGTTCGGGCCGGACCGGCTGCCCAAGATGGCCGCCGACGCGGGGCGGATGCTGCGCCAGGTGCGTCAGATGGCGGCGAACGCCCGGGCGGACCTCGTCGATGCCGCGGGTCTGGAGAACGACCCGGAACTCAGCCAGACGATGCGCGACCTGCGTGACCTCGATCCGCGCCGCGGGCTGTCCGCTCTGATGTCCGACGAAACCACCCGGGCGCGTCCCGCGTCCCACTCGGGCGGCCTGGGCGAAGGGACTGCTTCGGCCCGTCCCGGACCGGCCGCCGGGCGGCGAACAGGGCCCGGGTCTCCTGCGGGCTCGGCCACAGCGAGTCAGATCACCCCGGGTTCGTCCACTCCGGGTTCGAGCACCCCGGGTTCGAGCACCCCGGGTTCGTCCACGCCGGGTTCGTCCA
The DNA here is from genome assembly GCA_049688395.1 of Candidatus Nanopelagicales bacterium. Taxonomy (GTDB): domain Bacteria; phylum Actinomycetota; class Actinomycetes; order S36-B12; family CAIYMF01; genus Prado023. The sequence goes on along the minus strand of JBAVKQ010000301.1, from coordinate 6,841 downwards.
CTCCGGGTTCGTCCACTCCGGGTTCGTCCACTCCGGGTTCGTCCGCAGCGAATCCGTCCACAGCCGGCTCGGCTGCGGCCGCTTCGGCTTCGGCGGACTCGACTGCCGCCGGCTCGGCACGCGATCGCGATCGACCGGGCACCGTGGGCGCTGGGAAGTCGGTCGCGTCAGCGTCGAAGGGCGCTGTCCCGGTCGCCCCGCCGGTGGTGGCCCCCGTTCCCCTGGTCGACCCCGACTGGACCTGATCCCGCAGCCCGGGCACCGGGCTGGGGTCCGGTTGGGCTGGGGTCCGGTTGGGCTGGGTCCGGCCGAACCTTGCACCTCCTCTGGTCGAAAGGCTCCTGGTGAGGACCCAGCGGTGCCAACCTTGCACCCCTTGTGGTCGAACCTAGTCCGCCCCCGGCGCCCCATCTTTCGACCACGTAGTGCGCAAGGTCGCTACTGGCGGCTGTGCTCGGCCCGTCTTGCGACCACCTGGTGCGCAAGGTTCGCCAGCTCCCGGGGAGCTGCGCAGCGACCGAGCCTGGGAACGCTGCTGTCGCGCACCCGGTTCGCCGAGCTCTGGTTGAACCCGGAGTCCTCGGGGACCTCGCGATGCCGGTGCGCCGAGTTGTGGTCGTACCCGGCCCCGCCCGCCGGCCCCTCTCGACCACGCGGAGCGCGGATCAGCACGACCGGGTCGCACAGCGCCGACCATGCGACCAGAACTCGGCACTCGGCCGATCCGCTGTGTGCTGGACTGCCGGTGCCAGACGAGCCCCCTGCCGTGGGGTCAGTGCCGACTGGCCGGGGTCAGTCCGAGCGACATGCCGGTCAACCCACGGGGTCGCTTGCCCAGCCGGGTGGCGATACCGCGCAGCACCTCGGCGGCCGGGGCACCCGGATCGCTGAGCACCAGCGGGGCACCGGAGTCGCCGCCCTCACGCAGGCGCACGTCGAAGGGGATCCGGCCGAGCAGAGGCACCTCGGTGTCCACCGCGCGGGAGAGCACGGTCGCGACCTTCTGGCCGCCCCCCGAGCCGAAGATGTCGACCACCTCGCCGCAGTGCGGGCAGGGGAAGCCGCTCATGTTCTCGATGACGCCCGCCAGCCGCTGGTTGGTCTCCTTGGCCACCATGCCGGCGCGGACCGCCACCTCGGAGGCGGCGTCCTGCGGGGTGGTCACCACCACGACCTCCGCGTTCGGCAGCAGTTGTGCCGCGGAGATGGCCATGTCACCGGTGCCAGGTGGCAGGTCGAGCAGGAGCACATCCAGGTCTCCCCACCACACGTCGGCCAGGAACTGCTGGAGCGCACGGTGCAGCATCGGCCCGCGCCAGGTCACCGGCTGAGTGACGCCACCGGGCTTGAAGGGCAGCATGGAGATCACCCGCACACCGTGACCGGTCGGGGGCATGATCAGGCCCTCGATCATCGTGGGATTCCCGGTCGCCGCGAGCATCCGCGGGATGCTGTGGCCGTACACATCAGCGTCGACCACACCCACGGACAGGCCCTCGGTAGCCATCGACGCAGCCAGGTTCGCGGTCACCGACGACTTGCCCACGCCGCCCTTCCCGGAGGCGATCAGGTACACGCGGGTCAGCGATCCGGGCTGTGCGAACGGGATCTCCCGCTCGGGCCCGCCGAGCTTGGCGCGCATCTCCTTGCGCTGCTCGTCGCTCATCACGTCCAGGTCCACGGTCACGGTCTTCACGTCGTCGAGGGCCTGCACCGCAGCGGTGACGCGGTCGATGATCTCGGCGCGCATCGGGCACCCGGCGACCGTCAGGTAGACGTCCACGTGGACCGCGCCACCGTCGATCCGCACGTCCTTGACCATCCCGAGCTCGGTGATGGGGCGGCGGATCTCCGGGTCCTGGACCTCGGCGAGGACGGCATCGACTTGTTCGCGTGTGGGCATGGAGCAACCCTATGTCGGAACCCAGCGCCGAGCGTCCGGCGGCCGCGCCCCTCGGAGCGCTTGGGTCCCCGACATCGCCCATGCAGGCGCACGGCCTGCGGTGAGACTTCTCCGCCGCCGGCCCGCTCCTGCCCCGCGGGATCCATCCAAGTTCACTGGCTCCGAGGCCCAACAGACTTGGATGAATCGCGGGCAAGGTCAGGAGACTTGGAGGGATCGTGCGCCGCGCCCCGCCGCGCCGCCTCCCGCCGCACTACCCGCCGCGCTGCGCGACGCCAAGCCAGTCGCCGGCGACGGATCTTCGAGGGCGGACGTAGAGCAAGCCAGCGCAGCGGGCGCAGCAGTCCGCACTCGAAGGTCCGCGCAGGTGACGACCCAGCAGTGCATGCAACACACCGACGGTCCGGCGTCCCGACGACCCACCACGCGGGCGGGCCGCCGAGCCCCCCTACTTCCAGATGCGGTCGAAGTAGTCCAGCATCGAGCGATCCGAGGAGAAGAACCCGGTGCGAGCCGTGTTGCGGATCGACATCGCGGTCCACGCGGCCTGATCGGTCCAGAGGGCGTCGACCTGCTCCTGGGCCTCGATGTAGGCGCGGTAGTCGGCCAGCACGAGGTACTCGTCGTTCATGAGCAGGCTCTGGATGATGGGGCGGAACAGGTCCGGCTCCCCGGGCGGGGAGTAGTAGCCGCTGGCGATCTCGTCGATCACCGCGCGCAACTCGGAGTCCTCGCGGTAGACCGCGCCGGGATCGTAGCCCGCGCTCTTGCGCGCCACGACCTCGTCCTCGGTCAGTCCGAACAGGAAGAAGTTCCGCGCACCGACGAGGTCGCGGATCTCGACGTTGGCCCCATCGAGGGTGCCGACGGTCAGGGCGCCGTTGAGCGAGAGCTTCATGTTGCCGGTGCCCGAGGCCTCCTTGCCGGCCATCGAGATCTGCTCGGACAGGTCTGCGGCCGGGATGATCCGTTCGGCCAGGGTCACGTTGTAGTTGGCCGGGAACACGACGGCCAGCCGGCCGTCCATGGCTGGGTCGGCAGCGATCGTGGCGCCCACCTGGTTGATCAGGCGGATGATGAGCTTGGCGATCTGGTAGCCCGGCGCCGCCTTGGCCCCGAAGAGCACCAGGCGCGGCGGAATCTGCGCCGTGGGGTCCTGGCGCAGCCGGCGGTACATCGTGACCACGTGCAGCAGCTTGAGCATCTGACGCTTGTACTCGTGCAGGCGCTTGATCATCACGTCGTACATCGGATCGGTCGAGAAGGTCCGCCCGGTGCGCGCCTCGAGGACCTTGGCCAGCTGCGCCTTGTTGGCCTGCTTGACCTCGTGCCAACGCGCCTGGAAGGCGGGGTCGTCGGAGAACTCCTCGAGTCCGCGCAGCTTCTCCAGGTCGGTCAGCCAGCCGTCGCCGACCTTCTCGGTGATGAGCTCGCTCAACCGTGGGTTGGCCAGCTTGATGAACCGGCGCGGGGTCACGCCGTTGGTCACGTTGGTGAACCGCTCGGGGTACATCTCGGCGAAGTCGCGCAGCACGGTCTCGCGCAGGAGTTGGCTCTGCAGCTCGGCCACGCCATTGACCTTGGCGCTGGACACGGTGGCCAGATGTGCCATGCGCACCATCCGCTCCGGGCCCTCCTCGATGATCGACATGCGGATGACCCGAGCCTCGTCGTTGGGGTACAGGGCGCGGACCTGCTCCAGGAACCGGTTGTTGATCTTGTAGATCAGCTCGATGTGGCGGGGCAGCAGGTACTTCAACAGGCCCACCGACCAGCGCTCGAGGGCCTCGGGCAGCAGGGTGTGGCAGGTGTAGTTGAAGGTGCGTCGGGTGATGTCCCAGGCGGCGTCGTAGTCCAGGCCGCGCTCGTCGATCAGGATGCGCATGAGTTCGGGGATCGCGATCACCGGGTGGGTGTCGTTGAGCTGGATGCTCACCCGGTTCGGGATCTCGGTGATCGGAATGCCCTCGACGTCGGCGATCCGCATCAGGTCGGCCAGTGCGCACGCCGTGAAGAAGTACTGCTGCCGCAGGCGCAGCTCCTTGCCGCCCGGCGTGGAGTCCTCGGGGTAGAGCACGCGGGAGATGTTCTCGCTCAGGGACTGCTGGCGCACGGCCTCGATGTAGTCCCCGGCGTTGAACACCTCGAGGTTGAACTGGGACGAGGCGCGCGCCTTCCACAGGCGCAGGGTGTTGACCACCCCGTTCTCGTAGCCGGGGACGAGCAGGTTGTGCGGCACGCCCAGGACCTTCTCGGCCGGGTGCCAGGTGCGTGCGCGAGTCGCCGGGTCCAGCTCGACATGTCCGCCGAAACTGACCTCGACGGCATGCTCACGCTGCTGGAACAGCCACGGGTTGTCGTGGTCGAGCCACTGGTCGGGCTTCTCCACCTGGCGCCCGTCCTCGAAGGACTGGGTGAAGATGCCGTACTCGTAGAGGATCCCGTACCCGATCGCGGGTCGGCCCAGGGTGGCCAGCGAGTCCGCGAAGCAGGCAGCCAACCGGCCCAGGCCGCCGTTGCCCAGCCCGGGCTCGATCTCGGCCTCGGCGATCTCGTCGAGATCCAGGCCCAGCGCGGTCAGCGCCTCGCGGGCCACATCGGTCATCCCGGTGGCCAGCAGCGAGTTGCCCAGCTGGCGGCCCATCAGGTACTCGGCGGAGAGGTACACGACAGTCTTGTCCGGACCCCGGCCGCGGCTGCGCACGGAGGATTCCAGCCAGCCGGCCATGAGTCGGTCGCGCACGGTGTGCGACAGCGCGGCGTACCTGTCGCGGTCGTTGGCGTGAGCCAGGTCGACGCCCCGGTCCAGGCGCAGGTGCTCCAAGAACTGGTCGGTGAACTGCTGGACCGTGGGGACGGCGGTATCGCGGAAGGGCATGGTCGCTCCATGAACTCGGTTGCGGGGCGCCCAGATTAATGGGCGGCCGACGACGATCGCGCGCCGCGCGAACGAGGCACGGGGGACAAGTGGCGTTCACCGGGATCGTGGCGCTCATCCCTGCGGGCGGTGCTCGCCAGCGGCTCGGTCCGGCCTGGGCTGGGCACCAGTCACATCGGCTGAACCGGCGAGCAGCTCCCGCATCTCGTCGGCGAGGTCGCGCACCTCGCCGCGCAGGAAGTCGCGTGTTGCCAGGTCGCCGGTGGCGATCCGCACCGAGGCGACCTCGCGCGTCAGGTACTCGGCGTCGGCCACCAGCCGCTCGGTGAGGTTGCGGTCCTCGAAGTACTGGACCTTGTCGCGGTCGGCCTGCCGGTTCTGGGCCAGCAGGATCAACGGGGCGGCGTAGGAGGCCTGCAGCGAGAGCATCAGGGTCAGGAAGATGAACGGGAACTCGTCGAAGCGCACCTCGCGAGGGGCCAGCGTGTTCCACAGCAGCCACGCGATGACGAACGCCGTCATCCAGCCGATGAACCGCGCCGATCCGATGAACCGGGCCACCCGCTCGCTCCAGCGGCCGAACATCTCCGGGTCGTACTGCGCGGTGATGCTGCGGGTGCGGTCCTTGGGCTGGTCCAGGCGGGTGCGCGCGGAGTTTCGGGCGGAGTTGCGGGCCATCGCCTAGTCCTGTCCGTCCTCGTCGTCGGGTTCGGAGTCCAGTTCGCGCCAGTCCTCGGGCAGCATGTGGTCGATCACGTCGTCGACGGTGACCGCGCCGAGCAGCCGGTCGCGCTCGTCGACCACGGGCAGCGCGACCAGGTTGTAGGTCGCGAAGTAGCGGGTCACAGTCGACAGCGGTGCCTGCGGGCCGACGGGCTCCAGGGAGTTGTCCACCACGGCCGAGACCAGCTTCGAGGGGGGTTCGCGCAGCAGTCGTTGGAAGTGCGCGACGCCCAGGAACTTGCCCGACGGCGTGTCCAGCGGCGCGCGGACGACGTAGACCTGGGCTGCCAGGGACGGGGACAGCTCCGGGGCGCGCACGCGAGCCAGCGCCTCGGCCACGGTCGCGTCGGGCAGCAGCATGACCGGCTCGGGGTTCATCATGCCCCCGGCGGTGAGCTCGCCGTAGGACAGCAGCCGACGCAGGTCCTCGGCCTCGTCGGGCTGCATCTCCTTGAGGAACTGCGCGGCCTGCTCGGGGGTCAGCTCGGAGAGCAGGTCCGCGGCGTCGTCGGGCTCCATCACCTCCAGGACGTCGGCGGCGCGCTCGAGGTCCAGCTCGGTGAGGATCTGGACCCGGTCGTCCTCGGGCAGCTCCTCGAGGACGTCGGCCAGCCGCTCGTCGTCGAGGTTGCGGGCCACTTCGAGGCGACGCTTGTGCGGCAGGTCCTGCAGGACGTTGGCCAGGTCGGCGGGTCGCAGCGCGTCCATCGTGGCCAGCAGGCTGTCCACACCCTGCTCCTGGGTGGTGCCGCCCATGGACAGTCCGTCGACCTCGTTCCAGGCCACGGTGCTCGAATCGCCCCGACGCCGGAACCCGCGGTGCGCGCGTGCGGCGTGCACCCACGTCATCCGCCAGTCGCGGTTGCGGTCCTGCTGGAGCGCGACGTCGACGACGACCGCCGGCTGGTTGGTGGCGCGGATCGTGACCCGGCGGTCGAGCAGCTCGCCGATGACTAAGGTCTCGCCCGGGCGCTGCTGGAAGCGGCGCAGGTCCAGTCGGGCGGTCACCACGACCTGACCGGCGTCGATCGAGGTGATCCGGGTGATCGGCAGGAAGATCCGCCGCCTGGGTGGCACTTCCATCACCAGCCCCAGGACCCGCGGCGGCTCCCGGTCATGGCGCAGCACCACGACGAGGTCTCGGACCTTGCCCAGCGCGTCGCCGGCGGGGTCGAACACCCCGATGCCCGACAGGTGCGACACGAAGACGCGCGCGCTGGTCCCGGTCATCACGTGGTCGAGGCTACTGCCGCCGGTGCCGTGCGGGCGGCAACGACGCCCCGGGCTCGCGCCCTGCGTTCCCTTCTTGTTGGTGTGCACGGAATCGACCTCTGGCT
>JBAVKQ010000300.1:0-7586 GCA_049688395.1 Candidatus Nanopelagicales bacterium | reverse complement strand
TCATCACCAAGATGGAAGAAGCTTCAGCAGCAGCTGCCGAACTCCTCCTGCACGAGCAGCGCACGTCCGATCAGTAGCCGCCCGAAGTGGGGGGCCAAACGCTCACCGAGAAGTGCGGAACGTCAGTGTGGTGGGCGGCCAGTGCCGCCATGTGGGGGTGGTGAGTCCGAACAGGGTGGCGCGGGTCACGTGGCGAGCCGTGCGGGGTCGAGGTCGTTGAATCCTCCAGCCATCAATCTTGAGTGGCTGCAACGTCGCCCGTGCGCCGCGGTGTGCCTGCGCCTCGGTGATCAAGGAGTTGCCGTCGGTGCGCCAACCGCGGTCGCTCAGGATCTGCGCCACCTTCTCGTCGAGGATCGCGCCTGATTCCCCGGCCGCGCTGCCGAGCAGCGCGAACCATCCCGCCGCTGCCTGGAACCCTGTGCCCCGCGGGAGTCGCCCGAGCACCGTGGTGACCAGTGCGCGGGGGTCCGCACCCATGGCGCGGGCCCGGGCGGTCGGGGTCAGCTGGCCCGTGGCCTTGCGGAGCAGACCCGCATCCTGCGCGGGACGACGATTTCGCCCGTCCTTCAGCCCGGTACTCCGGGGCTCTCGACCCGTACGACAGCCAGCTCTCGATCAGCGGCGTCTCCGAGCTGACCATCGAGCGCCTGGAGGACACCGGCACCGTCGAGGTCCTCGGGCGTGCACGCATCTTCTCGGGCGCCCGCGGTCGTCGCCGAATCGACCCGACAGGCGGGAGTCGACGCCGAGGAGTATGCGAAAGCCAACGAGGCGACGAGGTCTCAGGGGGAGGTTGACGCGGGTCGAAACGGTGCGGGCCGTGGGCGTCCGAGAAGTGTTCGATGGGCGCGCCGGTCAGCCGTAGTCCTCGGCCTCGGTGCGGGTGCTGGGTCGGCTCCGCAGGAGGGTGATCAGTCCGAAGTAGAGCAGGGGCACCGCCAGGTAGAGGGCAACACTGACGGTCGGGGCGGGTGTCGCGACGACCATGGCGAGGAGGTAGATGGCGATCGGTGCGGTGGCGAGCAGGCCGCCGATTCGGCGTCGCCGATCGCTGGGGGGTTCGAAGAGCAGCTCCGGTCGCCGCATCACGTAGGCGTACAGCACCCAGCGAATCACGGAGGCGGCGATGAGCACTACCCCGTAGGCGTGCAGCGCGAGGGGCACGTCGGGGTACTCCCCGAGCACCGAGGCCCCGAACGGGATGAGAGCGACCGGCAGCATGAAGAGCAGGTTCAACCACACCACGTCCCGGTTGACTGCCCGGATCTGGTTGAACAGGTCGCGGTGCCACACCCAGTACATCCCGGTGATCAGGAAGCTGACGACCCAGGCGGTCGCCTCGGGACGGAGTTCGTCGAGAGCCTCGGCGAGTGACTGTTCGCTCAGGTTTGGCGGGACACTGATCTCGAGCACCAGGATGGTGATGATGATGGCGAACACCCCGTCGGTGAACGCCTTCACCCGCTCGGGGTCACCGCGACGCTGCGCTGCCGCGGAACGCGCCTGGCCCGTCATTGGACTCCCTCCACCTGTGGATCGTCACGCTCGAGGATAACCGCCCGACCTGTGCTGGCCCGCGCTCTGCGCCCATCGGTGACCAGGCAGCCCGGCCGGGAGGCGGCTACTCGGCTGAGTCCTTCGGCGACAGTCCGCGCCGAACTCACACGGTACCGACCCTGCCAAGTCACTCACGAGCGGAGCGGGCCCCGCGGTTGGGCCGCAGTTGGTAGTGCGCCCGGCTCGCGACCACGGTCCGACCGTGTGCGTCCTCGCCGCTCAGGTCCAGGGTGAATCCCGCCTGCCCGTCGGCGTCCCCACGACCTGCGAGCTCCTGCAGGTCGTAGGGGGTCCATCCGCGCCGTCAGGGTCACGTCCGGGCGCGCCGCGGCAACGAGCTGCAGCTCCATCCCCGTGACGATCGGCGTGTACCGCCCGCCCTCGAGGTGGCCAGCGGGATCAGGCCTCCTGGTAGCTCGGCGACGGCGAAGTGGGCTCCCGCGTCCATGGGTCCCATGTGGGTGGCGTTGCCCTCGATCGGGACCCGCAGCTCGACCTCGCCCAAGGAGATCGCCGACGGTAGGAAGGGGCATGGCCGGGAGTCCCGAGCCCACCATTCGGGGCATGTACCTGCACTACACCGGCCCGAGGTCACCGCGCTTCAACCGCGCAGCCACGGCAGGCCCGGGTCGGTGTGGTTGTTCGGGCCGACGTGCTGGCGCGCTCCAGCGGGCGCGCCGGGGGGGGTGTCCCCACGTCTGTGGTCAAGTTGTGGCGGGTAGTCGGGGCTGTGGTAGGGCTGTTGGTTCTTGAGCATGGCGTAGATGACGTCGGATCGGCGGCGGGCGAGGCAGATCAGGGCGGCGTTGTGCTTCTTCTTCTCGGCGCGTTGCGGTCGAGTAGGCGCGGCTGGCTGGGTCTCGCAGTGCTGCGAACGCGGAGCGGAACATGGCGCGCTTGAGTTGTCTGTTCCCACCGCGGGCGGGGTGCTCGCCGCGGATCGAGGTGCCGGAGCGGTGGGTGACCGGGGCCAGGCCGGCGTAGGCGGCCAAGTGCCCGGCGGTGGGGAACGAGGACGCGTCGTCGACTTCGAACAGGATCCGGGCTGCGGTCCTGACGACGCCGGGCATGGAGGTCAGGACCCGGGCAAGTGGGTGGTCATCGAGGACCTTCTCGACCTGGGCGGCGATCAGGTGGCGCTGGTCCAGGACCTCGGCCAGGGAGCGGGCCAGCTTGGGCAGGACCTGCTCGGCCGCGGCGGTGCCCGGCACGACCACGCTCTGCTCGGCGAGCGCGCCCCAGACCGCGTCGACCAGCTCGCCGGCACCTCGGGGGTTGGCCTTGCGCGCGACCGTGAGCAGCCGTGACCGCCCAGCGGCCCGCATCCCGGTCGGGCCACCGAACTTGGTCAGCAGCGCCAGGGTGGCCTTCTGCGACACCCGTGGGCCGAGGACCCGCTCGAGGGCGGGCTACTGAGCGTCGCTACGGCGAATGCCACTCTGTGACGACCTCACGCCCGACGAGCAGCAAGAGGGCGTGGGGCGAGGCCCTTCCGTTCAGTTGGAGGTAGGACTGGTGGTCGTGGAATCGGCTGCGGCGGCGTTCTCGAACTGCTCGACCATCTGCCGTGTCAGGAACTTCAGCCCGGCCGCGTCGACGAACTGATCGTGGACATTGCCAGCGATGCCGCCTTCGATAGCGAGACGGCTTCCTAGATCAAGCTTGAGTTCCTTGGATCCCTCCCGGAAGTCCAGATCGGAGAGATCGACCCAGACAATGTTGGGACGCGTCGTCGATTCGAAGACGAAACGTCTGGCCGTGAGGTCGATGACGCACTGCCAGATCGTCTGCGATGCGTCCGGCTTGCCCGGGTCGGGCACTCGGAACGGTTGCGCGGCGTTGCGGATGACGCTGAACATCGCCGCGATCGCTTCGAGCTGAGTCGTCGGCTGGGCGAGACGTGAGGAATAGTACGAAGCGCGAGCAAAACGGTCGGTCGCCAGGGTCGAGCCGCCCACCGGAGCGTCGCCGCCGAATCCCTCGATCAACTTCAGGAGCTCCAGCTGTTCGTCATAGGGGGGTGAGTTCGTCATCACTTTGTAGTCGGGGCTGTGGTGGAGAACCATCTCACCGTCGATGTACTCGAAGATGGCCGAGTCGCCCGTGGCGTCGTCGAGCGCCAAGTGGATCGCAGGAACCTCCCCGCTCGCCGGATCGACCAGCTGCACCACCTGGAGTTCGTTCTCCGTCGCCCACGCGACCGCTTCGGCAACGGTTGCACAGTTGTCGAGGAAGTACTGCAGCCAGACCGCCTGGCTCAGCGACGTCCGGGAGGGATCAACCGGCGAGAACTCCGATTCGGCAAGCCACAGGATGTGGCCGGCCAGGCCTTCTTCGTTGACACCGTCGACACTGATCATGTCGAACGCGGTCGCCACCACGCTGCCGTACCGAGCGGTCCATGTCAGGTCTCCGTGCACACCGTCGTTTCTCTCCGCCCCTCGGGGCAGCTTCCACAGATTCGTCCCGAGATCCCGGTGGTAATCCATGTTTCGCCCGACCAGTACCGACCCATTCGCATCGGACCAAACCACACGAGTACACATCCGTCTTTTCCCTTGTTCGTTGATGTGAAGAAGTCAACTGCCGCGTTTCGACGACAGCAGGATCGATGGCCGAGAACTGACCGGGCAGACGATCCTGCGCCGCAGCCACAGTCTTGCTGGTGTTCCTGGCGCTGGTAATCACGAATGCCGTCAGCATCCTCTCAGACGAGGCGAGGCGGTGTGGACAGGATCGATCCATCGGCGATCGGGCTTGAGTCTCCGCGTTGACCCGGATCGCTGCAAGACGAAGGGTGCGTCACTGCGCCACTGCGCCGGTGCGCCGTGAGGCGCTTGTTGATCGAGTTGAGGTGAGCGACCTGGACTGTGGTTCTGTCGCAGCAGGACTGCGAAGCTGAGGGCAGCCTGTCCCGGGAGGGAGGTGCCGGGGTGGGTGGCAAGCGGCCCTGACAAAGCCATGACGTGTTGGTACTGCCAGACGGCGCGGGCGTGGCGAGCGTGACGGAAAGGTATACGCGAGGAACCGACGTTATACGCCTCTCAAAGACGCACCGGCTCGAACCTGGTGGATCTGGGCCGGAAGTGACGCGCATCTGTCTCCTTCATTGCGGTGGCGCGGAACTCCCCGGACGGTCGGCGTACCGATGGGGAGGCCGTGGTGACGTGCTGCGGGGTAGCCACGGCGGGCAGTTCCCAATGGCCCTTGACACTTCACCGAAAGGGCCTTGGAAAACCAGGCCCCAACGGCAGTGATCGTGGAGAGCCCGGTGCGGTGAGAGCCGCACGCCGGGTTTCGGCGAGCGGCCTGGGGAAACGGACCAGCAGCAATGCCGGCACCGCGCCCCAGGCCGACTCATCCCAGTGGACGCGCGGCGACAATGCGACAGTCCCATCGGCTCGGGCGAGTCCGACCGCCTGCCGACCAAGCCTCCGCACGTGCCCGTTGTCCCGAGTGGGTCATCGACCAGCGGAGGCAGCCCGGCGCCCAGGCCAGGTTGCCGGTCTCACGCCACTGTTGCCGCTGCGATCGCAACGGCCATGGCCAGCGCCCACAAATCGTCCCACCAGCGGAGACGCCGCTCGCTTCGAAATCGGACGAGAGCACCATGGCAGACAACCATCGTCACCGGAACGGCGAGAAGTGCCGTTGGAAGTATGGAGGGAGGGGTTCCCTGCGGGGCGGTACTGAACAGAGCCTGCAGAGCGAAGCCGTAGGCCAAGAAGACAAGGACTTCGAAACCCAGAATCCACTGCCACAGGAACAAGCCCGCCAGACGTGTCTCACGTCGAGCATCTATGACGGCAGCCTCACAAGGGTCGTAACCCTTCCTCCGGGCCGATCGCCGGGCCGGGGCGGGGCTCACGGGTGTCTGAGCCACTCGGACAAGAGCCTTGTCTTGGGACATGTACGCGAGTGCGACCTTGGCCTGCATCGCGGGATCGTGGGCGGACCTCACGCGCAGGAGCAACGTGGTCAGCATCAGTGGGTGACGTGCCTTCGCGAGAACGAAGGGACAGCCCGCACCTCGAACGAGACATCCCGGTCAGGGTCTTGCTCCAGGCACGGCGCAGCAAGCCCGCCGAGGTCGTCGTTGGCGGTGCGCAACGCAAGGCCGCTGCCCGGGGACATGAGACCTATTGTGCCGCTCCCGAGGCCCGATGAAGGCGCCCCGCCCAAGAACGGACCTGCCACCACCGAAGTCGGTGCCCTACCCGCCACGACGAATTCCAGCCCCTGAGGCGTAGTTCGCGAGGACTCCAGTACCGGGGGCGCACCCACCGCAGATTGTTATGGGGCGGGATCCCATGGGCAAGGTCGGCGCCTTCTCCGGCGACGAGGCCATCCCATTCGAAAGCGCAGAGTGGAGGACGGCGCCCCCAGGTGAGTCACATCGCCGCGAAACGCGCACCTGGGCCAGGCATCGCGGCGTCTGGATCTGGCTGGTTTCCTGGGGACGTCAAGGCGCGGGTCGGCTACCGGAGCAGGCGCACTCGGATGGGAAGGTCGAGTTCTGCCCAAGCGCGGTCGGCAGTCAGCACCTCGGGCGGGTTGCTGCGAACCGTCAGAGCCAAGCAGCATCGATCGCCCAGCGACAGCCGTGTGCCTCCGTCGAGCGATCGCATCGCGCCCGCGAGCTCGGCGTCAGCTTCGGTAACGGGTTCGATGACCACGCCGGCGGCGGTGAGAAGCCCACGAACACGGCTGATATCGACCTCGGCGTCGACCAGCTTGCCGATCACCTCGGCGAGGTTCGCCGCTCCCAGGTGGGCGGACGCAAGCGCCTCAGCGACCAACGCCGCGCCCGGCTCGTCGTGCACGAGCGCCAGCACGGCCGATGCGTCGAGGACCGTCATTCGCCGACTGCGGCTGCGCGGCGACGCTCGCTGAGCAGCTCGTTGACCAGCGACCGCGTCCTGGGCACCTGCGAGGCTACGCCGCGGAGCTCGGAGGCAGCATCTTGCGGCCGTTCAAGCACGAGGCTGTGGCCGACCAGGCGCAGGTGCAAGTGATCTCCGGGGGAGAGCCCCAGGGCGCTGCGAACCTCTGCCGGGATAACCAGCCGCCCTTGCTGACCCAGCACCAATGTGGCATCCATGAGGCAAGGATGCCACCACGAGTCCATTCATGCCACAACCAGTTTGATGCCACCAGAAGTGTTGGCACGCTAAGCCCGACGACCAAGCGCCATCCGACGTTCTCAACCAGTAGGGCACGGCCCTCGGCGATCATCTCAGGCTCTCCCATCGCAGGCTCTCCTTGGTAGGGACCGCACTGTTAGTGGGGGAATATGCCGGCTGAGCACATGGTCGCCTCGGGACTGGTCCGGTCGGAGCGGAGTGCGCTTTGCCAGAAGGCCTCCGGGGCTGGGTCGCGTGGATCTGGAACGGCAGATCAGGTCTCCCCCGGCCGTCGGTAGCGCGCCACCGCCGCGAAACGCGCACCCTTCCGGTGCTTGTATGCAGCGAAGGGTGTAAGTCATAGTCGACACGTGGTCGAAGTGGTCCGCACCGACAACTTCGACCACTTCAGCGGAAGCTCAAGGATCGGGTCGGCCGGCTTCGGATCGTCGAACGTCTCGACCGGTTGGCTGCGGGCAATCCCGGCGATGCCAAACCGGTTGGGCGGGGAGTCTGGGAGCTTCGCTTGAAGGTCGGTCCGGCTACCGGGTCTACTACCTGCACGACGGGCCGCTTGTGATCCTGCTGCTGTGTGGTGGCGACAAGGCGACACAGCAGAGCGACATCGAGCGGGCATAGCAGTTGGCCGAGGACTTTCGAAGCGAGGAGGGCCGGGACCATGGCTGAGGACGGCAAGTACGCGCGGTTCGATGCCCCGGACTACCTCGAGGACCTCGACGACGTCGCGACCTACCTCGAGATCGCCCTGCAGGAGTCTGCCGAGGATCCCAGCGCTGTACCCAGGGCTCTGGGCGTGATCGCCCGTTCGCAGAACATGAGCGAACTGGCCCGGCGGGTGGGCATGAGCCGCGACGGGCTCTACAAGGCGCTGTCGGCTGACGG
>JBAVKQ010000299.1:0-12414 GCA_049688395.1 Candidatus Nanopelagicales bacterium | reverse complement strand
GGGCACAGTGCCAGACATCGAGGTCAGCGATCCCACAACCCTCGAGCGACGCCGCCGGATCGGGGTGCCCGATCCGGTCAACGCCACCGGCCTGGCCAACCTCGCGGCGTCCACCGCCGCCCGGCTGGCGGTCGGGCGGGCCGGTCCCCGGCCGCCGACCTGGGCCACGCTGCTGTTCTCCGCGGACCATGCCGTCACCCAGGACGCCATCTTCGGCGACGTCCCCACCGAGCTGCTGGAGAAGTTCGGCCTGTTCACCGTGCAGACCAGGGTCACCGACCAGGACGAGTACCTGCTGCGCCCGGACCTCGGTCGGCTGCTCGACGAGGAGGCCAAGGCCACCATCGCGCAGCGCTGCACCAAGAAGCCCCAGGTCCAGATCGTGGTGGGTGACGGACTCTCGGCAGCGGCGGTGACCAGCAACCTGCCCCAGATCTATCCGGTGATCGAGTCGGGACTCACGGCGGCTGGGCTGTCGGTGGGCACGCCGTTCTTCGTGCGCTACGCCCGCGTGGGCGTGATGAACGACATCAACGACATCGTGGCGGCCGACGTGGTGGTGCTGCTGATCGGCGAGCGCCCAGGTCTGGGGGTGGCCGACGCCCTGAGCGCCTATTCCGGCTGGCGGCCGACCGCCGGCAAGACCGATGCCCAGCGCGACGTCATCTGCATGATCACCGAGAACGGCGGCACCAACCCCCTGGAGGCGGGCGCCTTCGTCGTCGAGCACGTCAAGAACGTGCTCGCCCACCAGGCCAGCGGCATCGAGCTGCGCCGTGAAGCCAGCGGGAGTCGATGATGGGCATCCTCGATCCGATCAAGCCGACGATCCTGGCCACCAAGGTCATCCCCAACGTCGAGCGCGCGTTCGCCGAGAAGCTCGGCCTGCGCGCCGACCAGCGCAGCCTGGCGCTGGTCACCTGTGACATCGACGACGCCCTGTACACCTCGCTGGACGAGGCGACCAAGATGGCCGAGGTCGAGGTCGTCTACGCGCAGAGCTTCTATGCCGGTTCGGCACACGCCTCCGGACCGCTGTCCGGGGAGATCATCGGCATGCTGGCCGCCCCCGATCCGGCGCAGGCGCGCGCCGGTCTGCAGGCCTGCGTGGACTACGCCCGGGACCGCGCCTGGTTCCAGAGCGCGAACGAGGCGGGCGACCTGGCCTTCTTCGCCCATCCCATCGCACGTACGGGCACCTATCTGAGCAAGGCCGCCGACGTCGAGCCAGGGACTGCGCTGGCCTACCTGATCGCCCCACCGCTGGAGGCGACCTACGCGCTGGACGCAGCCCTCAAGGCGGCCGACGTCGAGCTGCGCGTCTGGTTCCCGCCCCCCTCGGAGACCAACTTCTCCGGGGGCTACCTGGTCGGGTCGCAGAGCGCGGTCCTGGCGGCCTGCAACGCCTTCCGGGACGCCGTGCTGGAGATCGCCGCCCAACCGCGGGAGGTGTGACCCATGGCCGCGGAGCTCGATGCCGACCTGCGCTCGATGCAGGAGGCGCGGTCCCTGGCGGTCGCCTGCCGCGCGGCTCAGCGGCAGTTCGCCGCGGTCTCCCAGGCCGAGGTCGACCGGATCTGCGAGGCGATGGCCACCGCCGTGCACCGGCAGGCGCCCCGGCTGGCCGCGCTGGCCCACGAGGAGACCGGGTACGGCGTCGTGGCGCACAAGCAGATCAAGATCGAGTTCGCCTCGATGTCGGTGTGGCAGTCCATCCGCGACATCCCGACCGTGGGCGTCCTGCATCGAGACGAGGCCGCTGGCGTGGTCGAGATCGGCTGGCCGGTCGGGGTGGTCGTGGGCTTGTGCCCCTCGACCAACCCGAACTCCACCGCGATCTTCAAGGTCCTGATCTCGGTGAAGGCCCGCAACGGGTGCATCATCGCCCCGCACCCCTCGGCCGCACAGTGCACCTACGAGGCGGTGCGGATCATGGCCGAGGCCGGTGAGCGCGCGGGGATGCCGCCGGGGTTGGTCGCCTGCATGCAGCAGATCAGCCTCGCCGGGTCCCAGGAGCTGATGCGCCACTACGCCACCTCGCTGATCCTGGCCACGGGCGGCACGCCCATGGTGCGAGCGGCCCACAGCACCGGCAAGCCCGCGCTGGGAGTGGGCCCGGGCAACGTGCCGGTGTATGTGGATCGCAGCGCCGATGTGGCCGCGGCTGCGCAGGCCATCGTCAACAGCAAGGCCTTCGACTGCTCGACGATCTGCGCAACGGAGCAGGCGGTGATCGCCGACGCCCCGATCGCGGTCGAGCTGCGATCCCAGATGCAGCGCCTGGGTGCTCATTGGGTCAGCCCCGCGGACAAGGTGGCACTGGCCGCAGCCCTGTTCTCCACCACCGGGGCGATGAACGCCGGAGCCGTCGGGCGGACTCCCCAGCAGCTCGCGGCCCTGGCCGGGATCGAGGTGCCGGCCAGTGCCCGCATCCTGGTGGCCGAGCTCGACGAGGTGGGTCGCAGCGAGCCGCTGAGCGCCGAGAAGCTCACCACGGTGCTGGGGTGGTACGTCCAGGACGGCTGGCGGGCCGGCTGCGAACGGGCGATCGAGCTGTTGCACTACGGCGGGGACGGCCACTCCGTGGTCGTCCACGCCACCGACGAGGACGTCGTCCTGGCCTTCGGCCTCGAGAAGCCCGCGTTCCGGATCCTGGTCAACACCTGGGGATCGCTCGGGGCCATCGGGGCGACCACGGGGCTCATGCCCTCCATGACACTGGCGCCCGGTGGCGTCGGGGGCGCGGTGGTCAGCGACAACATCACCGTGACCCATCTGCTGAACATCAAGCGCGTGGCCTATCCCCGGCGCGAGCCGCCGGCTGGTGCCTACCAGCACGCGCCCGACGTCACAGGGGCGCCCGCCCGCGGCGCCGGTGGCGCGCCGGTCGCAGCCGGGCGGGCACCGGGCCAGGAGCGTGTCGACCGGATCGTCCAACGAATCCTCGACGAGTTGGGAGAGCGCAGATGAGCCTGCCCGGCGCGAGCCGCCCGCCACCGCGGGCCCGGTCGCGCGAATCACCGCATGACCCGCAACGAACCGGCACGAACCGATGCAGCACCCAGTTGACGGCAACGACAGACAGGACACTCCAGTGGCAAATCCCCAGATGATCGCCCTCGGCATGGTCGAGACGCGCGGACTTGTCGGCGCGATCGAAGCCGCCGACGCAATGGTGAAGGCAGCGAACGTGACGCTGATCGGCAAGGAGCAGATCGGCGGCGGCTACGTGACCGTGATGGTGCGCGGTGACGTGGGTGCGGTCAAGGCAGCGACGGACGCGGGAGCTGCCGCGGCCCAGCGGGTCGGGGACCTCGTCAGCGTGCACGTGATCCCGCGGCCGCACGGCGATGTCGAGTTCATCCTCCCGGCCCAGAATCCGCAGGCGGCCGCGGTCGGCAAGTGACCGATCCGATCAGTTGAGGTGCACGACGTGACTCGCCGGTTCCACACCGCTGATGACGTACTCCGCCACGCCGCGTCCGGCGCGACGGAGTACGTCATCGCGCCCGGTGATCGGTTGACGCCCTCGGCCCGGGACGTGGCCTCGGAGCGGCGGCTGCCCGTCGTGACCCGCGAGGACCCGATCGCGGCGGGTGCGGCGGGGCAAGGGGATGGCTCGGGAGTCCGGCGCGGGCCGTCGGTGCTCCACGTCAGCAGTGTCGACACGATCGCCCTGGACCCCTTCCCGGTGGAACTGCACCGGCCCGAGATGGATGTGCGGCTGCGCGACGTCGTGACCTCTGCCGACGGGCTGCCGATGGCCGCCGGGGTCATGAGCCTGCGCGCAGGCAGCTTCCCCTGGACCCTGGACTACGACGAGGTCGAGTATGTGCTCGAAGGCGAGCTGCACATCACGCTCTCGGGTCGGGTCACCGTCGGTCGACCGGGCGACGTGATCGCCATCCCGAAGGGATCCTCGATCACGTTCGGGACCCCCAGCTGGGCGCGCTTCCTCTACGTCACCCATCCCGCGGACTGGGCTGATCGCGCATGAGCTCCGCCGAGCTCGCCGCGACCATGGCTGCTCTGGACGCGGCCGTGGTGGCCCCCCCGTTGCGCGAGCGGCCCCGGCTGGTCAAGGCCGGGGTGGACCTGGGCACGGCCTACACCGTCCTCGTGGCCCTGGACGCCGACGACCGCCCCCTGGCGGTGGCCTACGAGATGACCGACGTGGTCCGCGACGGAGTCGTGACCGACTACATCGGCGCGGTCGACGTCGTGCGGCGGTTGGCCCGAGACGTGCAGGCACGCCTCGGAGTCGCGATCACCGGTGCCTTCGGGGCGTATCCACCGGGCGTACCGCTGTCCGAGGTCCGCGCCGTCGGGCATGTCATCGAGGCAGCCGGGATGGCCTGTGACGGGCTCGTGGACGAACCCACCGCCGCGAACGCTGTGCTCGGCCTGCGCGACGGAGTGGTTGTGGACGTCGGCGGCGGAACCACCGGCGTCGCCGTCCTGTCCGGTGGGGAAGTCGTCCACACCGATGACCAGCCCACCGGCGGGACGCACCTGACATTGGTCATCGCCGGCGCCCTGGGCATCTCCTTCGACCAGGCCGAGTCGATGAAGAAGGACCCCGCGCAGCAGGCACGACTGTTCCCGCTGGTGCGTCCTGTGATGGAGAAGGTCGCCACCATCGTCTCGCGCAGCACCCAGGGCTGGCCCACGCCTGTGGTGCACCTGGTCGGGGGGACCTCGGCGTTCCCGGGTTTCGCCGAGGTGGTGGCGCAGGCCTCGGGCCTCGAGGTCCAGGTGCCGGTCGCCCCGCTGTTCGTGACCCCGTTGGGGATCGCGCGGTGTGCCCAGGCCCAGGAGCCGACCCACCTGAGCATCGGCGGGCCTGGACCTGACCGAATCTCGACCCACCAGGGCTCGAGGGCCCGATGACAGAGGAGACCACCAGTGGCTGACGACTTCGAGCTGCGCGCCTACTGCTACATCGACCGGATGCAGCCGCAGTTCGCGTCCTTCGTGGGCACCGTGACGCAGGGCGACCTCCCGGTCGAGGGCATGGCCGCGCTCTACGTCGAGATGGCCCCGGGCAACCACGTGTTCCGCGTGGTCGACGTGGCCGTGAAATCGACCCAGGCCAAGCCGGGCGCCCAGATCGTGGAGCGGCAGTTCGGGATGTTCGAGCTGCACTCGGAGTCCCAGGCCGAGGTCCTCCAGGCCGGGGAGGCGGTGTTGACCGAGTTGGACCTGGATGTAGCTGCGCGGCTGCGTCCGCAGGTGGCCTCGATGCAGGTCATCACGAACGTGAGTCCCTACCAGTCCCAACTGCTCAACCGGTTCACCCGCGGGATGATGCTGGTGGCGGGCCAGACCATGCTGGTCCTGGAGTGCACGCCGGCGGCCTACATCAACCTCGCGGCCAACGAGGCGGAGAAGGCTGCGGACGTCAACCTCATGCACGTCGCCTCGGTCGGGGTCTACGGCCGCCTGTGGATGGCCGGCACAGAGGCAGACATCCTCGCGGCCCGAGACGCCGCAGTCGCATCCCTGGAGGCCATCGATGGGCGCTCCTGAGCGCGAAGCCGGCCCGCCGCGCCGCCAGTTCGTCACACGCAGCCAGGTCGACGATGCCGCCGCACGGGGTCAGATCCTGTCGGTCGGTGCCCGTGACGTGGTGACTGACGAGGCCGCCCAGCGGGCCCGCGACCTGGGCGTGCGGATCGAACGGTCCCCAGGCCCCGTCCCGGGCACCGGGGGGCCGGCGCGCGCGAGGGGGCCCCGATCCACGTCGGCGCGAGCCGGCCAGACACCTGCCCAGGAATCCGGCGCGCTGCGGCACGCGGTGCGTGCGGCCGTGATCGCCGAGCTGGGCGCAGCGCCCCGGGACCTCGACAGGGTCATTGACGGGGTGCTGCGCGACCGAGGCCTCTGAGCGCCGGGACCGCGACCGGGACCCCGGCGGGACCCCGGCGGACATGTGGCAGCCCCCCGATGACCACGCTGACCGCTACAGTGGTCGAACCCGACGAGGCGAGGTCTGATCCGATGCCCGACCAGCGTGGCGCCCTGATGACCGCGGAGATCGCCGAGCAGCCCGAGGCCCTCGCCCGACTCCTCGAACCCGGCCCGATGGCTCAGGCCCGGCAGCTGGCCGGCACGATCATGGCCAGGGATCCGCGCTTCGTCCTGCTGGCGGCCCGGGGGACCAGCGACCACGCAGCCCTGTATGCCAAGTACCTCATCGAGGTGCATCTGGGCCTGCCCGCCGGGCTGGCCTCCCCCTCGACGATCACCGCGTACGGGGCGCGACCCGAGCTCTCCGACGTGCTCCTGCTCACGGTCAGCCAGAGCGGGACCTCCCCGGACCTGATCGAGACGGTGAGCACGGCGCGCGCGGGCGGGGCGACGACCCTGGCCGTGACCAACAGTCCCGACAGTGTGTTGGCGACCACGGCCGAGTTCCACTTCGATGCCCTTGCCGGCCCGGAGCACTGCGTGGCCGCCACCAAGTCCTACTCGGCGGAGCTGCTGTCCCTGTGGCTGATCGTCGAGGGGATGCTCGGCCGCGACGGTGCGCCGGCCCATGCGGTCCCGGCCGCGGCCGCATCGCTGGTCGGGCGTCGCGACGAGGTCGCCGAGCTGGCCGGGCGCTACCGGTTCACCGACCGGCTGGTCACCACCGCTCGTGGCTATTCCTACGCCACGGCCCGTGAAGCGGCGCTGAAGCTGATGGAGACCTCGTACGTGGGCGCGCACGCCTTCTCCGGGGCAGACCTGCTGCACGGCCCCCTGGCGATGATCGATCACGACAACCCGGTCCTTGCGGTGGTCCCCGACGGACGGGGGGCCGACGCGATGCGCCCGGTCCTGGATCGGCTGGCTGAGCGGGGTGCGGACGTCGCGGTCTTCGGCGGCGCGCAGTGCACCCACCTGGGCACGATCGGTTTCGACGTGGGCTGCGGCCGCCTGGCCGAGGACCTGCACCCGGTGGTGGACATCATCCCGTTGCAGCAGTTGGCCCTGGAGATGGCCCTGGCGCGCGGGTACGACCCCGACGCCCCGCGCGGCCTGACCAAGCAGACCAGCACCCGCTGAGCGCGGTCGGTCGACCGGCGCCGGCAGGCGCACCGGATGCACCGAAGAAGGAGGACAGGTCCGATGCTCGCGGTACGGACGCTGGCCGAGATCGCCCGGGACCGGACCGACCTGGACGCCGCCGGGATCGCGCACTGCGAGATGCTGCTGCGCGACCTGGGCCTGCTGGCCGACCTCGCGTTCTCCGACCTGATCCTGTGGCTGCCGGTGTGGCACTCGGGTGGGTATGTCGCGGCAGCCCAGGTGCGTCCCTCCACCGCGGCCACCAGCCACCCGACCGACCTCGTGGGCAGCTTCATGCCCCGAGGCCGCCGCCCGGAGCTGGATCGAGCCCGGTCGGCCCCCGGCCTGGGCCAGCTCTGCCCCCGCACCGACCCGCTGCTGCCCGCCGCGGGGGAGGCCGTGGGGGTGGGCCTGAGCCCGAACGGGCCCTGGATCGCGGCCCTGACCCGCTCCGAGGTCCCGGCGACGCGGGCGACCGGCACGCTGGAGCGGGCCTACCTCACGGCCGCCGACGACCTGTTCGCCATGATCCGCACCGGTGCGTTCCCGTACCCCGAGATCATCGACTCCACCGGCGCCGAGCCCCGGGTCGGTGATGGCCTGATCCGTCTCGACGCCTCCGGGGTGGTGAGTTTCGCGAGCCCCAACGCCTCCTCGGCGCTGCGGCGTCTGGGCCTGGCCACGGACCTGGTCGGCGCACACCTGGGCCTGGTCAGCGCTCGGGTCGCGCGCCGGGGCGGCGCGGTGGACGCCCACGTGGCCCTGGTGTGCGGTGGGCGGATCCCCGGCGAGGTCGAGCTCGCCTCGGACACCGCGACGGTGACCGCGCGTGCCCTGCCCCTGCGCGGGGTGCCCGACCAGGGCGCCTTGGTCCTGGTCCGAGACGTCACCGAACTGCGCCGTCGCGAGCGCGCCCTGCTCAGCAAGGACGCCACGATCCGCGAGATCCATCACCGGGTGAAGAACAACCTGCAGACGGTGGCCGCACTGCTGCGCATGCAGTCCCGGCGCCTGAGCGAGCCGGGCGCCGCTGCCGCGCTGGCCGAGGCCGAGCGCCGGGTGGGCGCCATCGCGGTCGTGCACGACCTGCTCGCGCAGGCCAGCAGCGCGGAGGTCCCCTTCGACGCGGTGGCCGATCGGCTGGTGGCCATGGTGCATCAGACCTCGGCCGTGGACCTGGCACAGCGCCGGATAGGGCGCAGCGGGGCTCTGGGCGAGGTGCCAGCCGAGCATGCCACTGCCCTGGCGATGGCCCTGGTGGAGCTGCTGGCCAATGCCGTCGAGCATGGCGCAGGGGACGTGGAACTGCGCAGCCACCGCGACGTCGCCGGCCTGCACATCGAGGTCCGCGACGCGGGCGCGGGGTTCCCGCCCGGATTCGACGTGTCGGCCTCCCCGCGGCTGGGGCTGCGCATCGTCGACACGCTGGTGCACGAGGAGTTGGCCGGCGCGCTGAGCATCACCCGCGACGGCACGCACACCCAGGTGCGCCTGGACCTGCCGATGCTCTCCTGAAGCCCGCTCGGAACCTGCCGACACGCTTGGGGAACTCGGCCGATGGCTGCGGCGACCCGCGCACGGCGAACAGCCCCGGACCGCACGGGTCCGGGGCTGTTCCCTTCGGATCGGTCGGTGCCGGCCTGCCTTCGGGTCAGCTGTGCGCGCGGGCGCGGGCCCGGGCATTGCGACGCTTGAGCGCTCGGCGCTCGTCCTCGCTCATCCCGCCCCAGACACCGGCATCCTGGCCGCTCTCGATGGCCCACTTCAGGCAGACGTCCACCACCTCGCAGCGGTGGCAGACCGCACGGGCCTCTTCGATCTGCATCAGCGCGGGGCCGGTGTTGCCGATGGGGAAGAACAGCTCTGGGTCCTCGTCACGGCATGCCGCATTGTGGCGCCAGTCCATGGTTCCTCATTCCTGCGCCCGGGTGGGGCACTTCTCGCACGGCCGCGGGCGTCGGGGCCGGCTAATCAGCCCGGCAACCCCTGCGGTAAACTCGTGACGGTCTCCGGGGAGTGATCCGGTCCGCCCTGACTGGTCTCAAGGGTCGCAGACGTTGCGCCCTGTCACAAGGGCTGTGCCCCCCGTGGTCAACCTTCACTCTGTCGTGTGCGTCACATTCGCGGTCCCGGTCTGGGTCACTCGCACCAATCGACCCGTACGGATCAGGCTCGTAGAGCCGATATCACCGACTGCATGGGCGTTATCGCGCAGGGTGCGCGTCTCAACCCACGCGTCTCATCCGACGATGCGCAGGGCGTGCGGGGCATACCGGAAGAACACCCGGTCGACCGGCCCCATCGAGTCGCCGTCGAGTTGCAGGTTCATCGGATCCTGCGACCAGATCGTGAACGCAGCCTCGTCGTGCAGCAGCACCAGTCGGCCCGGGACCGCGCCGGCCCGGCTGCCGCGCAGCATCCGCAGGCCGTAGCGAGTCGTGGACACCGGGCCCAAGGAGTGCGGGGCGAAGACATCCAGGCCCAGGTCGAAGGAGGCCCGAGGGCAGGGGTTGATCGGGAAGGAACCGAAGAAGGTCCACGGCGAGGTGTTCTGGATGATGACCATCGCCAAGCCCTCGACGGGCTCCTGTCCCGGCAGCTTCAGGCTCAGGGGCCGGCCCCGGCGGCCGAGCCCACGGAAGTACTGCGCAGCCGCGGTCCAGGCGTAGCGCGTGCCGCTGGCGACCTTGCCGGCCTCGCGCTGGGCCTCCATGGCCGCGATCACGTCGGCATCCAGACCCACCCCGGCGTTGATCGTGAACCAGTGCGAGCAGTCGCGGCCGGACTCCAACGCGACGTACTGGGCGTTGCCCAGGCCGATGTCATGGTTGGCATCGGTACGCAGCGACTCGAGAATCATGCCGGTGGCCTCGAGCGCGTCGTTGGGGAATCCGAGGGCACGCGGCATCACGTTGGCCGAACCGCCCGGGATCGTGGCCAGCATCGGCAGGTCGGTGCGGCCGGTACCCAGCATCCCGTTCACGGCCTCGTTGATGGTCCCGTCGCCGCCGAGGGTGACCAGGACATCGACTCCCGTGCTGTCGGCACCGAGTTGCTGGGCATGCCCGCGGTGGGTGGTGGTGACGACGTCGAGGTCGAGGTCGTGGCGCAGCGCCCGGGTGATGACATCGCGCAGACCTGGTGAGGTGCTGGTCGCGTTGGGGTTCGCGATCAGCAGGCCGCGCGGCTTCATGCGGGCCACTCTAGGCCCGTAGTCTGGCGCAATGGACGACCCGGTTCGCCCCTTGGTGCTCATCGCTGGTGGGCAGGCACTCGCTGCACTGGCCACGACCGCGATCGTGGGTGTCGCAGCGCCCGGATCAGATCTCGGTGATGGGATCCCGGTGGCCACGGTCCTGATGTGGCTGGTCCTGAGCGCCGGGATGGCGCTGGTCTGGTGGGGACTGTTCCGCCGCCGCCGGGCCGCGCACGCACCGTTCCTGCTCGCTCAGGCGCTGGCCCTGGTCGTGGCCTGGCCGCTGGTCAGCTCCGATGTCGGGTTGGATCGCGCCGCCGGTGTGGCGCTGGGTGCGGCTGCGGTCATCGGGCTGGTGCTGGGCCTGCGCCCGGCGGTGCTCGATTCGCTGGCGGCGGGCGCGGCCGGCATCGATCCTCGTGCCGGCGATGATCCTCGGACCAGTCGGGAGCCTCGGACCGGTCGGGAGCAGTGACCCCCGGCGGATGTGACCGCGCCGCGGGGCGCTCATCACAGGGGCTGGACCAACTCGCTGCGCAGCTTCGCCAGGGACTTGGCCAGCAGCCGCGACACATGCATCTGCGAGACGCCGACCTGCTCGGCGATCTGGGCCTGGGTCATGTTCTCGTAGAAGCGCAGCGCGATGATCCGCTGCTCGCGGGGCGGCAGCGTGGCCACCAAGGGGTGCAGCGTCGCGCGGGTCTCCACCTCGTCGATGCCGGGGTCCTCGGCGCCCAACGAGTCGGCCAGGGCGCTGACCTCGTCCTCGGAATCGCTGGACCCCGCGTCCAGGGAGAGCGTCGAGTAGGCCTGCGCCGACTCGAGGCCCTCCAGCACCTCCTCGTCGGTGATCCCCAGATGCGCGGCCAGCTCGGCGACCGTCGGAGACCGACCGGACTCCTGACCCAGTTCCGCAGTCGCCCGGCCGATCGAGATGCGCAGCTCCTGCAGCCGCCGCGGCACCCGGATGGCCCAGCCCTTGTCCCGGAAGTGCCGCTTGACCTCGCCGACGATCGTGGGGGAGGCGAACGTGGAGAACTCGACCCCGCGGTCCAGGTCGAACCGGTCGACGGCCTTGATCAGGCCGATCGTGGCGACCTGGGTCAGGTCATCGATGCTCTCCCCGCGGTCGCGGAACCGCCGGGCGAGGAAGCCCGCCAGGGGTAGGTGCATCGTGACCAGCTCGTCGCGTACTGCCGTGCGCTGCGGATCGTGGGCGTCGAGCTCGCAGAGCAGGGCGAGCAGCTCGCGCTCGCGGACGCGGTCGCGTTGGGACCAGCGCGGCTGGGCGGAGGTGTCGGCGTCCGGCATGCCCGGGTCCGGGGTTCCGGAGTCCGGCGCACCGGAGTCATCGGACGGCAGGCTCACGGCCGGACCGCTTCGGCTCGGTGCACGGACATCGACACGGTCAGCGTCCGGTCGGCGGCCACGGTGGCCACGACCTCGTCGACCAGGGCGGTCAGCACGGTCCAGGTGAAGCTGTCGCGCGCCAGGGACCGGCCGTGCACGGTCGGGCCGGACAGCGCCACGCGCAGACCAGCGGGCTCCTCGGGGGTGAACCGGACGTCGAGATGGCTCTCGGGCGCCATATCGCCCAGCAGCAGCGCAGCAGCCTCATCGACGGCGAGCTTCACGTCCTCGATGCGGTCGATCGTGAAGTCGAGTCGGGCGCACATCGCCGACACAGCGGCGCGGATGAGCATCACCTGCGCCGTGGACGCCGGGATCCGCAGCGTCACGGTCGGATCGATCTCCACGGGCGCCCACGCTAGCCCATGGCGGGGACCGATTGTGCCTCGCTGGAGCGCGGTCCCCGCAGCGTGGCGCTCGGTGCCGGTCCGGGCAGTTCAGGGCGCGGGTGCGTGCTCGGCCAGGGCCTTCAGGTCGTGGTCGGCCAACCGGTGCACGGTCCACTGGTCCATCCCGGTCGCGCCGAGCGCGCGGTAGAAGTCGATCGCCGGCGTGTTCCAGTCCAGCACCCACCACTCCAGGCGGCCGTAGCCGCGCTCGAGGCAGATCCGGGCCAGGACGGCCATCAGGTCGCGACCGTAGCCGTGCCCGCGGTGCTCAGGACGCACGTAGAGGTCCTCGAGGTAGATCCCGTGCCGACCCAGCCAGGTCGAGGCGTTGAGGAACCAGAGCGCGAAGCCGGCCAACGGCTCGGC
>JBAVKQ010000298.1:0-7181 GCA_049688395.1 Candidatus Nanopelagicales bacterium | reverse complement strand
GAGGAGCGGTCCGTCCGCCGGAGTGGCGGCAGGTCTGGGCGTGCATACGCACGGGTTGGGTCGTTCTCGTCGGTCCGGTCGTCAGACGGTGATCACGACCTTCCCTCGGGTGTGGCCGGCCGCGACGTAGCGGAGGGCGTCGGCTGCTTCGTCGAGGGGGTAGGTGCGGTCGATGAGAGGCGTGACCTGCCCGGTCGCGAGGAGGTCGGCCAGGGTGAGCAGGTCCTGGCGCTTCCCGACCGATGTGAAGGGCTTGAGCTGCTGACGGGTGAAACCGGACAGCACGCGCGCTTTGACGATCCGACCGAGGGGGCCGAGCCAGCGGCCGCCGCGTCCGCTGTTGGGGATGAGGGTGCCGGTGGGCGTCAGCACTCGGCGGACAGCAGCCAGGGTCTGGGCTTCCACGTTGTCGAGGATGACGTCGTAGCGCTTCTCGGTGCGGGTGAAGTCGGTCCTCGTGTAGTCAACGACGTGGTCGGCACCGAGCGACCGGACCAGGTCGACGTTGCCGGTGCTGCAGACACCGGTCACCTCGGCACCAAACGCCTTGGCGATCTGTACGGCGAAGGAGCCCACTCCGCCCGACGCGCCCGTGACCAGGACTGTCTGGCCCGGTCGAACGTTCGCGATGTCGCGCAATGCCTGCAACGCCGTCATGGCCGACGTGGGGACCGCTGCCGCGTCCACGACCGACAGGTGGGCAGGCACGGGCACGAGGTTGTCCGCTGGGACGCAGGCGTACTCCGCGAGCGTTCCAGCGGAGCTCCAGCCGAACACCTCCTCGCCGGGGCGCAGAGCGGTGACATCCTTCCCGACCGCTGCCACCACGCCGGCGAGGTCCCTGCCAGGGATGCCGTGGCGCGGCCGGCGGAGCCCGAACACCAGGCGCACCACGTACGGCTCACCGGTCATGACGAAGTAGTCGCCGGGATGTACTGAGGCCGCGCCCACGTGGACGAGCACCTCGCCTCGACCGGGCAGCGGTAGCCCAACCTCGGATGACTCGAGCACTGAGGGCGGGCCGTAGCGGTGCTGGACGGCGGCCCGCATCGTCGCCGCCCGGGCCGGACTGGCACCTGGCACCAGGCGTGCTCCGGCATTCGATGACTGTTCGGTTCCCACAGGATCCTCCTCACGTCCGAGCTGCGACCCTCGCATGCTCGTACACCGTACGTATGTCGTACGCCGTACTATGCGCGTACGCTGTACGATTGTCAAGCCGTTCGAGGGAGCGAGGAGTACCCGTGTCTGTGAGGAAGCAACACCAGGTCGCGTCAGACGCGGGGCTCAGCAAGCAGCGGGTGGTGGTCGAGGCGGTCCGGCTCGCCGACAGCGAGGGAATCGACGGGCTGAGCATGCGCCGGCTGGCTGGCGCGCTCGGCGCGGGCGCGATGTCGCTCTACCACTACGTGGCGAGCAAGGAGGAGTTGCTGGACGCAATGATCAACGTCGTGTTCGAGGAGATCGAGCTCCCGCCCGAGACGACCGACTGGCAGTCGGCGATGCGACGGCGGTCGATATCCGCCCGAGAGGTTCTCGCACACCACCCGTGGGCGATCGGCCTGATGGAGTCGCGGACCTCACCGGGGCCCGCGCACCTCCGCCACCGCGAAGCGGTCACCGCCTGCCTGCGGAGGGCCGGCTTCCCGGTTCTGATGGCGACGCACGCCAACTGGTTGCTCGACGTCTACGTCTACGGGTTCGCCCTGCAGGAAGCGAGCCTGCCGTTCGACACCGCCGACGAGTTCGCGGACATGGCCCAGGACGTCTACCTGCCCCAGCTTCCTCCTGACGAGTTCCCCTACCTCAACGAGTCCGCCGCGGCACTCGTCGCGGCCGGCTACGACCCGGCAGAGGAGTTCACCTTCGGCCTCGACCTCATCCTCGCCGCCCTCGAGCCGCTGAGGGCCTCCGCATAGCAACGCTCACGGACCCTCGCGCGGCCCACTGCACATGGGAACCTCGCGCGACAGGCGGTCTGACGCCGTTGCTCGTCGCCCAGGGTTGGAGGACGCCACGAACCTCGACTGGTTGGATGGGTCCATGCGGATTGCGGTGGCGGGCGGCACGGGAACGGTCGGCCAGCATGTCGTCCGGGTCGCCCGCGCCCGCGGGCACGAGGTCATCGTCCTGAGCAGGTCCACCGGGGCTGACCTGACCACCGGCGCTGGGGTCGCTACCGCCCTGGCGGGGTGCGACGTTGCCGTCGACGCACTGAACACGCCCGCGCAGACCGCCCGGGCGGCGCGCGCGTTCTTCGAGGCAACAACTGGCATCCTGCACCACGAGGGCCAACGCGCCGGTGTGCTGCGGGTAGTTGCCCTGTCGATCGTCGGCCTGGAGCGTGCGCAACAGGGGTTGCCCTACTGCCGGGCCAAGCTGGCCCATGAAGATGCTCATCGGCGTGGTGGCCTGCCGGTGACCATCGTGCGATCGACCCAGTTCCACGACTTCCCGGGGCAGCTCCTGGCGCGGATGAGCCGGGGACCGATCGCGGCCCTCCCCCGGATGGCGGTCCAGCCGGTCGATCCCGTCGAGGTTGCCGCCCTCGTCGTCGAGGCAGCGGAGGCGGCAGGTGCGCCCCCGCTGCTCCAGGTCGGCGGTCCGCAGCCCGAGGACCTCGTGGACCTGGCCCGGCAACTCCTGGCCTCCCAGGGGCGGCGGTGCCGAGTCATGGGCCTGCCCCTGCCCGGCGCCGGGGGTCGAGCCCTGCGCACGGGCGCCCTGTTGCCCGGACCGGACGCAACCCTGACCGGGCCGACGTTCCGCGCGTGGCTGGACGCGCACGACCCTGCCTGACGGAGCACCGGCAGAAGTAGACCCGGTACGTCGGCTGCTCCACCTCCCATGTGATGTCGCGCGGGTCCACCTGGGTCGCTTTCTCCAGCGCATCGGCCCATCGCTCCCAGCCGCCCATCCGGCATTTGCCACGCGCGTTTCGGTGGAGTCGGCCTGGGGCGCGGTGCCTGCATTGCTGCTGGTCCGTTTCCCCAGGCCGCTCGCCGAACCCGCCGTGCGTGTCTCCACGCAACGGGCTCTCCATGGTTCCTGCCGTGGGTTGGTTCGGGCAGCCTGGGCCCCGGGGTGGGAACAGGTCCTCGAACCAGCGGCCAGAATCAGCCGCTGCCCTACGGTGAAGCATGGCCTGCATCTCCGATACCCGCCGCTGCGGACCCACCGACAGAGTCGATGAGGTCGTGGTCGGTTGGGGCGTCACGATTCGGTGGCGCATCTTTCGGCATTGCAGCCTCCACTCTCTTCTCGGAACCACTGCCGCCCTTCGCCATGTGACCGGCTCTCCCGGCCTCGGACTACTACGACGGCTCCGCCCCGTCCCTGACCGATCGGCAGACGGTGTGCCCAACCCCGCTGGCCACGTTGGCGACGTGGACAGGGGGGCAGATCAAGGACGGTTCCCGTGTTCACTTGTTGATCGCTCGGCGGAGGAGGCACCCGACTCAGCCCCTGCGACATCGCCGTGGCTACCCCGCAGCACGTCACCACGGCCTCCCCATCCCTACGCCGACAGTCCGGGGAGTTCCCTGCCTCCGCGATGAGGGAGACGGGTGCGCGTCGCATCCGGCCCAGATCCACCAGGTTCGAGCCGGTGCGTCATTGAGAGGCGTAGAACGCCGGTTCCTCGCGTATGCCTTTCCGTCACGCTCGCCACACCCGCGCCGTCTGGCAGTACCGGCACGCCATGGCTTTGTCAGGGCCGCTTGCCACCCACCCCGGCACCTCCCGGGACAGGCTGCCCTCAGCTTCGCAGTCCTGCTGCGACAGAACCACGGTCCAGGTCTCTCACCTCAACTCGATCAACAAGCGCCTCACGGCGCACCGGCGCTATGTCGCACAGCCGCGACCGGGACGGTACGCGGCGGAAGGGGGCACCTCTTGGGGTTGCAGCCGCTTGATTGGCCGCGTTCGGCGGGTGCGTGGCTGCGCTGAGGGACCTGCCAGTCCTATGGTCCTGCGGGCTTCCGGGGTCGTAGGGTCGAGCCGCTACCGATGAGGACTTCTGATGCGCTTGGTGACCTATTCGATGGGCGTTTCACTTGGCGGCTTCATCGTCGGGCCGGACGGCGGCTTCGACTGGACGGCCCCCGACGAGGAGGTGTTCCAGTCCCACATCGACGAGCTCCGCGGCGTCGCAGTCCACATGATGGGACGACGCGTGTACGAGACGATGCTGTACTGGGAGACCGCCGACCAGGATCCATCGCTCGACGCCGCTGAACTCGCGCGGGCCGCGCTGTGGAAACCCCTCCCGAATGTGGTGTTCTCGACCACGCTGTCAGCAGTGGTCTGGCGCAGGAGATCGAGCGGTTGCGAGCCGAGCCCGGGGAGGGCGAGATCGCGATCGGCGGCGCCACGCTCGCCGCCGAGGCGGCCGCGTTGGCCCTGATCGACGAGTACCGGCCCAGGGTCTACCCAATGCTGGTCGGTGGTGGCATTCCGTTCTTTCCCGACCGCGAGCACCGCGTGGATCTCGAACTCGTCGAGACCCGCAACTTCAACTCGGGAGTCATCTACCTGCGCTACCGCGTGGCGCGCTAGCCGACTCGTCCACCGTCACTCACCGCTTGCCAGGCCCCTCGCAGCGGGGCACGGTCTCGTGACACGACTGCACGTAGGGCAGCCTCACGAGGGGCATCCGCCACTTCGCCATGACCGGCAGCGGCACGTGCCAGGGCGCGCCGACTGGTGACGCTAGGACACAACTCCCAAATGCGCTACCAGCCACGCAGCGATCTCCGGCACGTCGAGTGGGCCAGATGCCGCGCTGAGCATGAGGTCCTCAGCCTCGTGGACCGAGTAAGTCAGATCCCGGCCGTTGAGAAGGCAGAAGACACGGGCTGCCGCGGCTCCGCGTGGTGCCTGTGCGCTGAAGGTTAGGACTTGTAGGCCGGCGCGATGAGTGACACGAAGGCGTCATCGATCTTCCCGGCGACTGCCTGCGGCCCGGCCGCGGGATCGGTCCACACTTGGTAGACCACGACAAGTTCCCGGTTGGGGATCACCCAGATCCGCTGCCCACCCCGGCCAAGGGCTGTGTAAGCAGGATCGCCGTCGATCTGGTCAACCCACCACAGGTAGCCATACCCGCCGTCACCGTTGTCGGCCTGCTCTGTGGTGGCCCGGCTGATCCAGTCGGAGGGCACGACCTGCTGGCCCTCCCAGACGCCGTCCTGGAGATACAGCAGGCCGAGTTTCGCCATGTCCTGGGCGCGCAGCCTCAACCCGAAGCCGCCGACGTTGACGCCCCGCGGATCCACAGCCCACCCGAACCCGGGGCCAGTGAAGGCCTCGGGATCTCTGACGTCCTGCTGGGCGGCTGGGGTGCTGGGGATCCCGAGTGGGTCGAACAGAGTGGCCCGGGCATAGTCCAGAACCGGCATCCCCGTCGCTTCTGCCAGAACCGCCGAGACGAGATGGGCACCGTTGTCCGAGTAGCTCCAATTGCTCCCCGGCTCCAGCGCCCCCTGCTCGAGGATGTCGGCCACCCAGTCGGTGACCGTCGGCCCCGGGACCTGGCTGGTGAAGCCAGCCATCATGGTGAGCAACTGTTCCAGGGTGGTGTTGGCCACCGACTTGGTCATGTCCTCGGACTTGTCGGGCAGCAGTTCGGCCAGAGTGGCAGAGACACCGGGGATGGCCCCGTCAGCAATCGCGATGCCGACCAGGGTGCTGAGCACGCTCTTGGTGACCGAGTAGACGTGGTGGTAGTCGCTCGGCGCGGACTGGAAGTACCGCTCGTACGCGGTCCGGCCATCGGCGAGCACGATCACCGACCGAAGGTCCGCGTACTCGCCTGAGGCGAACTCCTCGTCCAGCGCCGCCGCTACACCCCGATCCACCGTGAGGTCGGCTTCCGAGTCAGCAGGTGGAAGAACCGACTGCAGCGTGCCCGGCGACGCCGACATGACCAGGGACGGTTCGGTGCTCTGCTTCGGTGCCGTCCCCGAACAGCCTCCGGCGAGCAGGATCAGGGCCAGCGCAGAGGCCACCGTGGTTCGACGACACATCAGCGCGGTCACGCACACCACCTCCGACCCCATCAGACTGGCGAGAACTGTACTCAGGCGAGCCTTGCCCTTCACGCCACTATATGGAGCCTCGTCAGACCGAGAGGTGATTGCTAGGCTCCCGGGTGCCCGCGTGAGGTGACTCCATGCCCGATCCGACCACCCTTCTGCCTTGCCAGCCCGCGAAGATGACGACCGCCCCACTGGCGGCGAGTTCCTACTTACGCCCAGTCGTGGATCACGGCCGTCTCTGCCTCATAGTGGAAATGACGCCCGCGCTCGCGGCGATAGGGGCGCCCGCCGGGCGCTGGGTTCGCTTCGAGGCACCCATTGGGCGCCAACCAGGAGGTCTCCGATGTCGTCCATGTTTGATCGGGCCGTCGCGGTGATCGCCGACTTCAACAACCCCTTCTACGGCGAGGAACGTCAGCGCGACGTGGCCAACGAGGCGGCCGCGTTCGGCTACTGGGTGCTGTTCTGGACGCTGCTGATTGGCGCTGGGATCACCTGCTGGTTCTTTCCGGAGCACTACATAGCGGCCACCGTGCTGGCGGTCTGGGTTTTCCTGGTCGCCGGACTTACCTCGCTGTACGCCCGGCGCCTCGGTGTCACCGTCTCCGCCCGTGACCGCAACTCCGGCTACTTGCGTCGGCTCACGTCCGGGCTGGTCGGCGCCTGGTTGGGCGCCGGCTGGGTGGCCGCCCGATTCGGCATCCCGACCGACGGCTTCGGCTTCCTCGCGTTCTTCGTCGTCTGCTTCGCGGTGGGGCTTGCGGTGCTGATGGCCATCACCGGGCAACTGCGCCGACCACCCCGCCGCTAGGCGTGCGGCCGCTCCACTTTGCCGGCCGCGGCTCTTGACGGCCTGGATCACCGGGCAATGCCATGCAGACGCCGTCGGCGTGGCGTTGAACCCTGGCATCGGCCCAACGGCCGAGAGCTGAGCCCATCTGCTCCGGCTACGGATCCAACTGGGGCCCGCCACGCCGATCGGCGAGCGAGCCCCGACAGCGCGCGTTTCGCGGCGGTGTGGGTCACCCGCGATCGGAGCGTGAGCCGGGGAACGGAAGTGCGGGACTGCCCCCGCACGGCTCGGTCGGTGATCGGGATCCACCCCCCGTCCTCTGACCCCTCGCCGTGACTTAACGACTATCG
>JBAVKQ010000297.1:0-6897 GCA_049688395.1 Candidatus Nanopelagicales bacterium | reverse complement strand
GACCGGAGGCGCGGGTGCTCGACCGGCTCATCGAGTCGTTCCTGCTCGGCGATCCGATCCCGGCGGCTGACCTGCCCGAGGACGCCGCCACCGACCTGATCGCGTTGGGGATGCTGGCCCGCCAGTCCGACCGGCTCGTGCCCCTGCGGGAGGTACGGCCCTACGGGGAACCGGACACCAACTGGTTCGTCGTGGCCGACCTCGGCGCCCCGTCAAACCCCGGTCATGTGCTCGGCCCCGGCGGGGCATCGCTGACCCTGGCCCGGATCACGCCCCGGCGCGCCGGCGGCCGGGCCATGGACCTCGGCTGCGGAGCGGGCGTCCAGGCCCTGCACGCCGCCCGACACCTGGAGCGCATCGTGGCCACGGACACCAACCCGCGTGCGCTGGAGCGCACCGCGCTGTCCGCGGCCCTGTCCGGGGTGCCGGCCGAGCGCATCGAGTTGCGGGCAGGCTCGCTGTTCGAGCCGGTCGCCGGGCAGGCCTTCGACCTGATCGTGTCCAACCCACCATTCGTGATCTCGCCCGGGCACCGGTTCACCTACCGGGACGCGGGCCTGACCGGCGACGAGCTGTCCCGCGCCGTGGTGCGCGGGGCGGCCGAGCACCTGGCTCCGGGCGGGTTGGCGGTGGTGCTGGTCAATTGGCTGCTCCTGGCCGGCCAGGAGTGGCGCGACCGGGTCTGCGGGTGGGTCGCGGACACGGGCGTGAACGCCTGGATCGTGGCGCGCGAGCGCCAGTCAGTGGCCGACTACGCCGCGACCTGGCTGCGCGACGCCCAGGCTCCCGACGGCCCGGAGTTCGACGCCGCGATGGACCAGTGGCTCGATGCGTTCGACCAGATGGGCGCCGAGGCGGTCGGCTTCGGTTGGGTCGTGCTCGCGGCCCCGGACATTTCCCCGGGCGGGCCTGCGGGCAACTCCCCGGGCGCAGCCACCACCCGCGGATCGGGGCCCGCCGTCGCGCAACCGGACCCGTGGGTGCACGTCGAGGACCTCGTGCATGCCGAGCGGCTGCCCAGCGGGGCCGAGGTGCTGACCTTCGTGGCGGGCTGCGCCACCACCGAGTCGATGTCTGTCCCCGACCTGCTCGACGCCCCCGCCCGACTGGTCCCGAGAGCCACGATCAGCACCACCACCCTGGTCTGCGGGGCCGGCACCCAGACGCCGGCCCCGCCCCGGCTCGGCCTGGCCGGCACCATCGGCCCCGGGGGTTGGCGCCCGGCCCTGACCGTCCACCCGGTGCTGCTCGC
The DNA here is from genome assembly GCA_049688395.1 of Candidatus Nanopelagicales bacterium. GTDB lineage: Bacteria > Actinomycetota > Actinomycetes > S36-B12 > CAIYMF01 > Prado023. The sequence goes on along the minus strand of JBAVKQ010000297.1, from coordinate 5,645 downwards.
GGCCCTGCTCGCCGAGCACGACGCACCCCTCGGGGATCGGCTCGACCTCGCGGCGCAGGCCGAGGGCCTGGAGCCACTGGACGTGCTGGGACCGGCCCTGACGGGTTTGCGCGAACTGATCCGGGTGGGCATAGTGCGAACCCACTGACTCGCCCCGACCGGCGTTTGCGAAGATGTGGTGCCGGTCGCCCGGGGACGCCCGTACCATCGGGAGTGGACCTCGGGGCAGTCCATAGCGCACACACAGATGGCCACGCCGGACGGATCCACCGCCGGCTCCGCCGGGGGACAGCCCCGGCACCCCCCAGAACCAAGGTGAGGACCGTGCCTGCACGAACGAGCGACACTGCCCGACGGCTCGTGATCGTGGAGTCGCCGGCGAAGGCCAAGACGATCCAGGGCTACCTGGGCTCCGGGTACGACGTGCAGGCCTCGGTCGGGCACATCCGCGACCTGCCCAGCAGCGCCGGGGAGGTGCCCGCCGCCATCAAGGGCAAGCCCTGGGCCCGTCTGGCCATCGACGTCGAGGACAACTTCAAGCCCTACTATGTCGTGAGCTCGGCCAAGCGGGCCAAGGTCGCGGAGCTGAGGAAGGCGCTGACCTCGGCCGACGAGCTCTGGCTGGCCACCGACGAGGACCGCGAGGGCGAGGCGATCGCCTGGCACCTGCGCGAGGTGCTCAAGCCCAAGGTGCCGGTGCGCCGGATGGTGTTCCACGAGATCACCAAGGACGCGATCGCCGCGGCGGCGGCCAACACCCGCGAGCTGGACCAGGACCTCGTCGACGCCCAGGAGGCCCGGCGGCTGGTCGACCGACTGTTCGGCTTCGAGGTCTCGCCGGTGCTGTGGAAGAAGGTCCTCTCCGGGCTTTCCGCCGGCCGGGTGCAGTCGGTGGCCACGCGGTTGGTCGTGGACCGCGAGCGGGCTCGGATCGCGTTCCGCTCGGCCGGGTACTGGGACGCCGCGGGCACGTTCGTGGCCGACGGCACCGCCTTCGGCGCCAAGCTCGTGTCCATCGATGCGGTCCGGGTCGCGGGTGGGTCGGACTTCGGCGATGACGGCCAGCTCAAGGCCTCAGCCGCCAGGGCGGGGGCCCTCGTCCTGGATGAGGCTTCGGCCATTGCTTTGGTCGACGCGCTGGACGGGGCCGCCTGGACGGTGCGCTCGGTGACCGAGAAGCCGACCACGCGCCGCCCCAGTGCCCCGTTCATGACCTCGACGTTGCAGCAGGAGGCCTCCCGCAAGCTGCGCTGGGGTGCGCAGCGCACGATGCGCGCCGCCCAGGGCCTGTACGAGAACGGCCACATCACCTATATGCGCACCGACTCGACGACCCTGTCGGCAGGAGCGTTGTCGGCGGCGCGGGCGGCGGCGCGCGAGATCTACGGCGCGCAGTACGTCGCCGAGACCCCGCGCACGTACGACCGCAAGGTCAAGAACGCCCAGGAGGCGCACGAGGCGATCCGCCCGGCAGGGGACTCCTTCGCCCGGCCCGCCGAGCTGTCCGGGCGGGTCAGCGCTGACGAGTTCGCGCTCTACGACCTGATCTGGAAGCGCACCGTCGCCTCGCAGATGGCCGACGCCCGGCTCGCGACCACCACGGTCCGCCTCGGCGCGACTGCCAGCGACGGGCGCGACGTCGAGTTCTCCGCGTCGGGCACCGTGACGGTGTTCGCCGGGTTCCTGGCCGCCTACGAGGAGGGCACCGACCGGGTGCGCGACTCCGAGTCCGGCGGCGAGGCCGGGTCCGGCGACGGGGGCCGGGCGACCGACAAGCGGCTACCCGCCATGCGCCAGGGCGACTCCCCGGACTGCCGCGAAGTGCACGCCGAGGGCCATGCCACCACCCCACCGGCCCGCTACACCGAGGCCTCGCTGGTCAAGGACCTCGAGGAGCGCGGGATCGGCCGGCCCTCGACCTACGCGGCGATCATCGCCACGATCGTCGACCGCGGGTACGTGCGCAAGAAGGGCACGTCGCTGATCCCCACGTTCCTGGCCTTCAGCGTGACCCGGTTGATGGAGCAGCACTTCGCCGACCTGGTCGACTACGGCTTCACCGCGCGGTTGGAGGAGATCCTGGACCTGGTCGCGAACGCGTCCTCGGACCGGCTGACCGTGCTGAAGGGGTTCTTCTACGGCGACGACGCTCGGGACTTCCCCGGCCTGCACGCCCTGGTCTCGGACCTGGGCGACATCGACGCCCGGGCGATGGCCTCGTTCCCGGTCGGGCCAGATGGGTTCACCGAGGGCCCTATCACCGGGGACCCGGAGCAGATCGTGCTGCGGGTGGGCAAGTACGGGCCCTACCTGGAGCGCGGGCATGAGAAGGGCAACGTCGGCGAGGATGTCGCCCCCGACGAGTTGGACCTCGCGATGGCCCAGGAGCTGCTGGCCGCGCCGAGCGGGGACCGGGTGCTCGGCGAGCATCCCGACTCCGGTCGGCCGATCGTGGCGAAGTCCGGGCGGTACGGGCCCTATGTCACCGAGGTGCTTGCCGACGATGCGCCGAAGTCGGCCAAGCCGCGGACCGGATCGCTGCTGGGAGGGATGTCGCTGGACACCGTGACCCTCGACGATGCGCTGCGGATCATGACCCTGCCGCGGGTGGTCGGGGAGGACCCCGAGGGCAACGAGATCACCGCGGCCAACGGACGCTACGGGCCCTACATCGCGCGCACGGTCGAGGGCAAGGCCGACTACCGCTCGCTGGCTTCCGAGGAGGATCTGTTCACGGTGACCCTGGAGCAGGCGCTGGCCCTGTACGCCGCGCCCAAGCAGCGCCGCGGACAGGCCCGCGCCGCCACCGCGCTGCGCGAGATCGGGGTCGACCCGAACAGCGGCGGGGAGATCACCGTGCGCGAGGGCCGGTTCGGGCCGTACGTGACCGACGGCACGACCAACGCCTCGCTGCGCAAGGGCGACGACCAGGCCATCATCTCCTTGGAGCGGGCCGTCGAGCTGCTCGCCGACCGCCGGGCAGCTGGGCCGCCGGTCAAGCGCACCGCGAAGCGGGCGCCCGCCAAGAAGGCCCCTGCGAAGAGAGCCCCTGCCAAGAAGGCCGCGGCGAAGCGGGCGGCGACCAAGAAGCCAGCCCCGGCGAAGTAGTCCGCCCGGCGAGGCAGCCCGCGTGTCGGATCCATCCACGTCTGCCGGCGTGCGGGCCCTGCGAACGTGGATGGATCCGGTTGCTGGCACCGCGGACTTGGATGGATCGCGGGGGCGGTGCGCGCGTGGCCGAGGCTGTGTCGGATGCGCTGGGTAGGGTTCGGGCATGCCCGGGGCATTCGTGGTCTTCGAGGGCGGCGATGGGGCCGGCAAGTCCACCCAGTGCCGCCTGCTCGCCGACGCCCTGGCAGCCCGGGGTCGCGAGGTCGTCTGCACCCGCGAACCCGGCGGCACCAGGATCGGCGAGCAGATCCGGACCGTCCTGCTCGGTGCGGACAGCCACGAGTTGACCGAGCGCGCCGAGGCACTGCTGTTCGCGGCGGCCCGCGCCCAGCACGCCGCGCAGTTGATCCGCCCGGCCGTGCATCGGGGCGCGGTGGTGCTCAGCGACCGCTACCTGGACTCCTCGGTGGCCTACCAGGGTGCGGCGCGCGGGCTCGGCGAGGAGCGGATCGCGCGACTGAGCCTGTGGGCGACCGCGGATCTCCTGCCCGACCTGACGGTCCTGCTGGACGTGGCCCCCGCGGTGGGGCTGGGCCGCGCTGGTGACGCCAACCGGATGGAGTCCGAGCCCGAATCGTTCCACGCCATGGTCCGGGAGTCGTTCCTGCGCCGCGCCGCACTGGCGCCGGAGCGCTCCCTGGTACTGGCCGCGGACCTGCCGGTGCCCGAGATCGCCGATCAGGTGCTGGCTGCCGTGCTCGGCCTGCTCGGCGACGGGGCTGGGGAGGTCACGTCATGACCCCGGGGGCCACCGGAGCGGGTAGCGTCGATGTGCCCGTCGCGTCCGAGCTCTGGGACGCGGTGATCGGCCAGCCGGGCCTGGTCGCCACCCTGGGCCACGCTGCCGCCGACGCAGCCCGGATCCGGCGCGGCGAACCGGGCCCGGCGATGACCCACGCCTGGCTGCTGACCGGTCCGCCGGGTTCGGGCCGGTCGACGGCGGCCCGGGTGTTCGCCGCGGCGCTGCAGTGCCCCGAGGGCGGCTGCGGAACCTGCGCGTCGTGCCGGGACGTGCTGGCCGGTGCGCACGCCGACGTCGACCAGTTCACCCCGGAGAAGCTGCAGATCACCGCCGAGGAGTCCCTGGAACTGATCCGCCGCGCAGCGATGACCCCGATCATGGGCCGCTGGAACGTGCTCATCGTCGAGGACGCCGACCGGCTCAACGACGTGTCGGGCAACGCGCTGCTCAAGTCGTTGGAGGAGCCCAGCCCGCGCACGGTCTGGATCCTGTGCTCGCCGACCGCTGAGGACGTCCTGCCCACGATCGTGTCGCGGACCCGGGCGGTCCGGCTGGTGACACCATCCACGGCGGAGGTCGCCGATGCGCTGGTCCGCCGCGAGGGCATCGACCGGGCGGTGGCCTCCTTCGCCGCCCGCGCGGCGCAGGGCCACATCGGTCGGGCCCGGGCGCTGGCCCGGGACGAGGCCGTCCGGATCCGGCGCAGCGAGGTGTTGGCGATCCCCGGGACGCTGCGCGACCTGGCGGCCTGCTTCATCGCGGCGCAGAACCTGATCGAGGCAGCCACCGCGGACGCAGCCGCGATCACCGACGCCCTGGACGGCGCCGAGCTGGACCGCCTGAACCGTGCCTACGGCGAAGGCGCGACCGGGGCGATGGCCGCGCGGGTTCGGCGCACGGCGTCCGCGGCCACCAAGGAGCTCGAGGCGCGGCAGAAGTCGAGGCGCACCCGCACGATCCGCGACCAGATCGACCGCGCGCTGCTGGACCTGACCGGGCTGTACCGCGACGTGCTGGTGTGCCAGAGCGGCGCCGAGGTCCCCCTGATCAACGACGAGCTGCGTCCGACGCTCGAGCGGATGGCGGTGCACGGTGACGTTGCGGCCACGATGGCCCGGCTGGCTGCCCTGGACCAGGCCCGATTGGCGGTCGGGGCCTCCGTCGCGCCGCTGCTGGCCCTGGAGGCCCTGATGGTGCAGCTGGCCCGGGGTCGCTGAGGCCGACTCGGGGCTGCTGACTGGCCCGAAGCGCAGGGGTGCAGCCCCGGCGGGCTGGCCCCACGCACCCGACCCTTGGACGGGTTGCCCGGTGCGCGCCTACCCTTGAGCCATGCCCTCCGCCCGCCCGTCCACGCCGAACCCGGATTCGGGTAGGGGCCTGGAGCGCGCTGTGAGCAGGGGGATCGACCTGGTCCGCCACGCGCGAGCGGTGGCCCAACAGCGTTCGGCGCCAGCCACCCGGGAGCGGCAGATGGCCGCCGAGCATCAGGCGGCGCTGGTCCGTCACGAGATGTCGGTTCGCCGCCACCAGGCGCGGGTTGCCGGCGCCAGGGTGGGAGCCGTGGCCGGCGGTTCGGGAGCAGCCCTGCTCGGGCTCACCACGGTCGCCTCGGTGGGTGACCCGGTCGCGACGGTGCTTCTTGGTGGCGCTCTGACGGCGGGCAGCGCGGCCCTGGGCTGGGTGTCCCACCGGCGTCGGCGCCGGCTGGTCGCCCACCCGCCGGTCGCGCTGC
>JBAVKQ010000296.1:0-53986 GCA_049688395.1 Candidatus Nanopelagicales bacterium | reverse complement strand
GGCCTGGCGCGCCGAGGTGTCGGCCGCGGAGCGCAGCAGCGGCCACGCGACCAGTGCGGCGATCAGCACCGCGAGCGCGGCGACAGCGGCCATCACCAGCGGCAACCGCCGGGACAGGCTGGTGGCGCTCATCGGTGCTCCGCGCTGTAGCCCACCCCGCGGACGGTGCGGATGGGGCTGGCATCGCCGAGCTTGGCCCGCACCTGGGCCACGTGCACGTCGACCGTGCGGGTGCCCGCCGCCGCTGAGTACCCCCAGACGGCCGAGAGCAACTGGTCGCGGGTGACCACCCGGCCCGGACGGGCCATGAGGTAGGCCAGCAGGTCGAACTCGGTGGCGGTCAGCTCGACGGGCTCATCGGCCACCGTGACCCGGTGCCGGGCCCGATTCAGCGACACGGCGCCGAGGATCACGGGGCGGTCGGAATCCTCGAGCGCACCGCTCCCCCGGCGCAGGACGGCCTTGACCCGGGCGACCACCTCGCGCGGGCTGAAGGGCTTGGTGATGTAGTCGTCGCCGCCCATTTCCAGGCCCAGGACACGGTCGATCTCGTCGTCGCGGGCGGTGCAGAACAGGATCGGCACCGGATCGCCCTCGGCGCGCAGGGCCCGGCAGACCTCGGTGCCGTCCAGCCCGGGCAGGCCCACGTCGAGGATGATCGCGACCGGGCGCAGCCGACGGGCCACGGCCAGGGCCTCCGGGCCGGTTGCCGCGACCTCGCAGCCGAACCCGTCGCGGCGCAGGTACATCCCCAGCAGGTCGGCGATCGGCTTCTCGTCCTCGGCGACGAGGACCAGGCCGCGCCCGTCAGCGCTCATGGTCGGTCATCCTGCACGAGAACGGTACGGATCGCTGCCCCGTACGGGTACGGATCGGGTCAGAGCGCGTCGGTCGGCTTGGACTCCATGCCGGTCATGACCTTCCAGGCCCCGATCCCGACCAGGATCAGCAGCACCCCGATCCAGAACACCAGCGGCTGGGCGAAGACGACTCCCAGCGTGCCCACTACGAAGGCCAGCGTGATGATGGCCGCGCCGGTCCAGTTGGCCGGCGTCTGACCGTGGTTGTCGTGCTCGCTGCTCATGAATGCTCCTCGGGTCGTCAGTCGTTCGCCATTGTGGCACCGATGGGTCCGGCCGGGCGCAACCCCTCGGCCATGGTGATCGCGGCGAGCACCGCAGCAGCCTTGTTCGCACACTCGGCGTGCTCGGTCACCGGCACCGAGTCGGCCACCAGGCCCGCACCTGCCTGCACGTGCGCCACCCCGTCGCGCAGCACCGCGGTGCGGATCGCGATGGCCGCATCGAGGTTGCCGGCGAAGTCCAGGTAGCCCACGGCTCCCCCGTACAGGCCCCGACGGGTCGGCTCGAGGTCGTCGATGATCTCCATCGCCCGCGGCTTCGGCGCCCCGGACAGGGTGCCGGCCGGGAAGGTCGCGGCGAGCAGGTCGTACGCGGTGCGCCCGGGCGCCAGTCGGCCGGTGACGGTGGAGACGATGTGCATCACGTGCGAGTACTTCTCGACCGACATGAAGTCGACCACCTCGACGCTGCCCGGCGCGCAGACGCGGCCCAGGTCGTTGCGGCCCAGGTCGACGAGCATCAGGTGCTCGGCGCGCTCCTTCTCGTCGGCGAGCAGCTCCTCGGCCAGCGCGGTGTCCTGCTCCGGGGTCGCCCCCCGCGGGCGGGTGCCGGCCAGCGGGTGCAGCATCGCGTGGCCCGCGGTGAGCTTGACCAGGGCCTCCGGGCTGGACCCGACCACGTCGAAGGCCACCTCGTCGCCGAGGTCCGCACCGCTGCCCGGTTCCGGGAACCGGATCAGGTACATGTACGGGCTGGGATTGTTGACCCGCAGCATCCGGTAGACGTCCAGGGCACTGGCCGTGGTCGGCCGGTCGAAGCGCTGGGACAGCACGATCTGGAACGCGTCCCCAGCCCGGATGTGCTCCCGGGCGGCCTCGACCCCCTGCTCGTAGTCGGCCTGCGCGGTCCGTGGCTGCACCGCCGGGGTGTCCGGGCCGGGTCGGTCGGCCAGCGTCACTGCCGTGCTTGGGCTCGGTGCGGCCAGGGCCGCCTCCATCGAGTCCAGGCGGACCACGGCATCGGCCCAGGCCTGTTCGGCCCGGTCGGCGGTGGCGTCGTAGTTGACCGCGTTGGCGATCAGCAGCACCGAGCCGTCCCAGTGGTCCAGGACCGCGAGGTCCACGGCCAGCAGCATCGCGACCTCGGGCAGGTGCAACTCGTCGGGGTTGGCGTCGGGCAGCCGCTCCCAGTGCCGGACCGCGTCGTAGCCGATCATCCCGACCAGCCCGCCGGTCAGCGGCGGCAGGTCGGGGTCCGGGTCCCCGGTCGGCTCGGTGTGCAGCAGCGCGAGGGTGTCGCGCAGCGCGTGCAGCGGGTCGCCGGTGAGCGGCACGCCCAACGGGGCGCGGCCACGCCATACCGCCTGGCCGTCGACCTCGGCGAGCATGGCCGCGGCCTGGACCCCGATGAACGAGTAGCGCGACCACACGCGACCGTGCTCGGCGGACTCCAGCAGGAACGTGCCCGGTCGTTCGCCGGCCAGTTTGCGGTACAGGCCCACCGGGGTCTCGCCGTCGGCCAGCAGCCGGCGCATCACGGGGATCACCCGGCGGGGGGTGCGGGCCAGCGCGCGGAAGTTCTCGAGGTCCGGGGTGGTGCTCATGAGACCTCCAGGGTGTCGAAGCAGGATTCCAGTCCGGTGTGACACGCCGGGCCGGCGGGGTGGACCTGGAGCAGGACTGCGTCGCCGTCGCAGTCCAGGGCCACGGAGCGCACCTGCTGGGTGGCTCCCGAGGTGGCGCCCTTGACCCACAGCTCCTGGCGGGAGCGCGAGTAGTAGGTGGCCACCCGTGTGCGCAGCGTGCGGGCCAGTGCTGCGGCGTCCATCCAGGCCACCATGAGAACTCGACCGCTGTCGGCGTCCTGGGCGACCGCGGTCACCAGGGCGCGCCCATCGGGGGCATGGCCGGCGGCGCGAAGGCGCCCGGCCAGCGCTGGGTCCAGATCGGGGTCGGTGAAGTCCACGACCGCCATTGTGGCCCACGCGCGCCGGTTCGGGGCCATGGTCGGGCATGGGTGCCGCACCCGGTCGGGCCAGCCGATCAACGGCGCACGGTGCACCCGGCCTCGGCCAACGCCGCCTTGACCTGCCCGATCGACAGCTCCCCGAAGTGGAACACGCTGGCGGCCAGCACGGCGTCGGCACCGGCCTGCACGGCCGGGGCGAAGTCTGCGAGCCTGCCCGCACCGCCGCTGGCGATGACCGGGACCCGGACCTCGGCGCGCACCAGGCCGATCAGCTCGAGGTCGTAGCCGGCCTTCGTGCCGTCGGCATCCATCGAGTTGAGCAGGATCTCGCCGGCGCCGAGCCCGGTGGCCCGGATCGCCCAGCCGATCGCGTCGATCCCCGTCGAGCGCCGCCCACCATGGGTGGTGACCTCGAACCCCGAGTCGGTGCGCACATCGGGGGCCCTGGTGCCCGGCCCGCAGCGGCGGGCATCGACCGACAGCACGACGCACTGCGCCCCGAACCGGTCAGCCGCCTGAGCGAGCAGCTCGGGGCGGGCCAGGGCCGCGGTGTTGACCCCGCACTTGTCGGCCCCCGCGCGCAGCAGGGCGTCGAAGTCCTCGACGGTGCGGACCCCGCCACCGACGGTCAGGGGGATGAACACCTGCTCCGCGGTGCGCCGGACCACGTCGTAGGTGGTCGCCCGGTCCCCGGAGGAGGCGGTGATGTCCAGGAACGTCAACTCGTCAGCGCCGGCCGTCCCGTAGGCAGCGGCCATCTCGACCGGGTCGCCGGCATCGCGCAGGTCGACGAAGTTCACGCCCTTGACCACGCGCCCGCCATCGACGTCCAGGCAGGGGATCACGCGCACGGCCACCGGCATGGGGTCCAGCGTAGTGTCGCGGGCCGCGCACGGGTGAGCCCATGGCACCGGCCCGTTCCCCGCCGCAGTGGCGGGGGACGGGCCGGGTATCCGGTGGGCGCGGCAGGTGGGCCCAGCGCTCAGCGGGAGCCCACGGACGCGTGGTCGGCGGGCTCCGGCTCAGGGATCACGTCGAGCAGATCCAGGGCCTGGCGCTCGCGCAGGGACTGCCACGATCGGGTCAGCGAACGAAACATGGGTACCTCCCGGTGATCGACGTCGTTGAGCACTCCTGACAGATGCCGGTTCGGGGCACCGGAGCCGCACATGACTGCGGCCGGTGTCGCCGAGCGCGCACGACGTGGGTGCTCTGCGATCAGAACTACTTCTTCTTGGACTTCTTCGACTTCTTGTCCTTCTTGTCCTTCTTCTTTGACTTGGCCATGTCCCCTCCTCGCGGGTCTCGGTGTGCCACGGCGGTCTGATCGCCACGCGTGAACGTCAATGACTTCCTGACGTCGATGTCAATATAGTCTTGACCTTTGCCAAGCACAAATCGGCATGACACTAGGATCAGCGCGTGCCCCAAGCCGCGCTGCCCCGACGTGTCACGAAGGCCCTGAACTCGTTGGGCGACATCGACGATCCCTTGGCGCGGCTGGCCGCCGTGCGCAGTGCCCGGCAGGCGTTGGAGGCACTCGAGCACGAGACGGTCACCCAGGCACGCGCTGGTGGGGCGACCTGGGGTCAGATCGGCACCCTCTACGGCGTGTCCAAGCAGGCCGCTCAGCAGCGTTTCCGGCAACCAGCGGATCCACTGCCGGGCGGGCCGCCCAGCGGGGACAGGTCGGCCCGGGGGCGCTGAGCCCCGTCGAGCACCGACCGGCGCGGCTCCCGTGCCCGCCGCAGGGCAGGCTCAGGCCCGGGCAGGCTCAGGCCGCCGAGCCGTCCTCCGGGCGCCACGCCACCAACTCCACCTCGACGAGCATCTGCGGATCGACCAGCGCCGAGACGCCGATCATGGTCGCGGCAGGGCGGACCTCGTCGAACAGATCCGCGTGCGCCCGGCCCACGGCATCGCAGTGCGCCGCGAGGTCCACCACGTACATCCGGGTCTGCACGATGTCGGCCCGGGCGAAGCCGGACCGCTCGAGGGCGAACAGGGCGGACTGGAACGCCACCCGGGCCTGACCCTGCGGATCGCCCGGGTGCTGGACGACCCCGTTGACCAGGGCGGTCGTACCGGCGGTCCACCCGGTGTGTCCGGCGAACCCGGAGGCGACCACCACCCGGCTGTAGCCCACGAGATCCTCGTAGATGCCGCCGCTGGAGAAACGGTGCACGGCCATGCGCGCTCCTTGGCTCAGCTCGGGGGGCGGACGGGGCGGGGGGCCGGACGGGGCGGGGGGCCGGACGGGGCGGGGTGGGCGCGGCCTACAGGAAGTCGCGCCGCGGAGCCACCGCAGCCAGGGCCTCGGCCAGCGTGAACGCGCCGGCGTAGAGCGCCTTTCCCACGATCGCCCCCTCGACGCCCTCGGCGGTGAGCTCGGCCAACCGATGCAGGTCGTCGAGGACCGCGACCCCGCCACTGGCGATCACCGGGCGGGAGGTCGCCGCGCAGACCTCGCGCAGCAGCTCGAGATTGGGCCCGTTGAGGGTGCCGTCCTTGGTCACGTCGGTCACCACGTAGCGCTGGCACCCATCGGCATCCAGGCGGGCCAGCGTCTCCCAGAGGTCACCGCCCTCCCGTGTCCAGCCGCGGGCGGCCAACGTGGTGCCGCGCACGTCCAGACCCACAGCGATCCGGTCGCCGTGCTCGCCGATCACCCGCCGGGTCCATTCCGGGTCCTCGAGGGCGGCAGTGCCGAGGTTGACCCGCCGGCAGCCGGTGGCCAGGGCAGCGGCCAGCGACTCGTCGTCGCGAATCCCGCCGGAGAGCTCCACCTGCACGTCGAGCGTGCCGATCACGTCGGCAAGCAGCCCACGGTTGCGGCCAGTCCCGAAGGCCGCATCGAGGTCGACCAGATGGATCCAGTCCGCGCCCTGGGCCTGGAAGTCCAGTGCGGCCTCCAGCGGGGAGCCATAGGACGTCTCGGTGCCGGACTCCCCCTGGACTAGGCGCACGGCGGTGCCGTCGCGGACATCGACAGCGGGCAGCAGGGTCAACAGGTGCATGTCGGCAGGCTACTCCGGTCCGGGTCGGCGGCTTGCGCGAAAGGCCAGATCCGGACAGTCTCGTGCACGAAACGACCGCTCTGTGTCCGGATCGGCACAGCCGCGGTCCGGATCGGCCAAAGCGGGGCGCGTGGTCGCCGAACCCCTCACCCCAGGGTGCGCACCCAGTTGCCCAGCAGGTGCAGGCCGGCGTCCCCGGACTTCTCCGGGTGGAACTGCGTGGCCGTCAACGGGCCGTTCTCGAGGGCAGCGACGAACGGCGCGCCGTGCGTGGCCCACGTGAGCAGCGGGGCGTGGAACGGCTCCTGGACGATCCAGTCCCAGCGCTGCACGGCGTAGGAGTGCACGAAGTAGAACCGCTGGCCGGCGACTCCGTCGAACAGCACCGACTCCGAGGGGGCATCGACGGTGTTCCAGCCCATGTGCGGCAGCACCGGCGCGGGCAGCTCCTCGACGACACCCGGCCATTCGCCCAGGCCGTCGGTGCCGATCCCGTGCTCCACACCCCGGGCGAACAGGATCTGCATCCCCACACAGATCCCCAGGACGGGCCGCCCACCGGCCAGGCGGCGCTCGACGAGCTGGGGGCCGCGGACCGCCCGGAACCCGGCCATGCACGCCGCGAACGCCCCGACCCCGGGCACGACCAGGCCGTCGGCGGCCATCGCGGTCTCGAAGTCGGAGCTGACCTGCACCGTCGCGCCGGCCTCCTCGAGAGCGCGCGCCGCGGAGCGCAGGTTCCCCGAGCCGTAGTCCAGGACGACGACCCGGCTCATCGCGGGTATCGGGTGTAGCCGGTGACCAGCGCGAAGGCCATGACGACGCCCAGCCACAACCAGGTGGCCTGGCCGGTGCGCTGGTAGGTCCGGATGCCCCACACCATCCAGCCCAGCAGGACCAGGCCGGTGACCACGAAGCTGACGCGCACCGCGGTGGGCACGCCCGAGCTGGCGGGCAGGCCGGCGGCCAGGGCGGCCAGGACGGTCAGGTCAGCGATCACAGCGCACCCTTGGTGCTGGGCACCCCCACCACGCGCGGGTCGACCTCGACGGCGGTGCGCAGGGCGCGGGCCACGGCCTTGAACTGCGCCTCGACCATGTGGTGCGGATTGCGCCCGTAGAGGCAGTGCACGTGCAGCGCGATCTGGGCGGTGGCCGAGATCGACTCCCAGATGTGGCGGGTCAGCGTGGTGTCGTAGCTGCCGATGGTCGGGGCCATCGGGGGCTCGTCGTGCACCACGTAGGGCCGACCCGACAGGTCCACGACCGCGCGGGCCAGGGACTCGTCCAGGGGCACCATCGCATCGCCGAACCGGCGGATGCCGGCCTTGTCGCCCAGGGCCTGGCGCAGTGCCGCGCCGAAGGCCAGGGACGTGTCCTCGACGGTGTGGTGGCTGTCGATCTCGATGTCGCCGGTGGTGGCGATCGTCAGGTCGAAACCGGCATGCTTGCCAATCTGGCTCATCATGTGGTCGTAGAACGGCACCCCGGTGCTGATGTCGGTGACCCCGGAGCCGTCGAGCTCCAACGACACGCGGACGTCGCTCTCCTTGGTGGTGCGTTCCACGGTGGCGAACCGGCCCATCAGGTGCCCTCCTCGATGACGTGGGGCCACTGTCTCATGTCGGCTGGCCCGGCTGGGGCGGCGAACCTCGGGTCCATCAGGTCGGCCTGTGTGTAGGAGGCGCTCAGAGCGGCCCGGAAGGCCGCCATCTCAGCCGGTGTTCCGGCACTGACCCGCAACCAGCCGGCGGGCCCGGTGGCCCGGATCAGCACGCCGTGGTCCAGGACCCGGGCGAACACCGCGTCCCGGTCGGCGAACCTGCCGAACAGCACGAAATTGGCATCCGAGTCCGCCGCGACCAGGCCGGGCTGGGCCCGCAACCAGCTGACCAGGGCATCACGCTGCGCCCGCAGCGCGGCCACCGTCCCGAGCAGCTCGGCGGCGTGGGCCAGCGCGGTCCGGGCCACGGCCTGGGTCAGCGAGGACAGGTGGTAGGGCAGGCGCACCAGCTGCACCGCCTCGACGACCTGCGGGCTGGCCACCAGGTAGCCCAGCCGGGCCCCGGCCAGCGCGAAGGCCTTGCTCATCGTGCGGGTCACGACCAGGCGCGGGTGCCTGTCGAGCAGTTCCACGGCCGAGGGCGTGCCCGGGCGGCGGAACTCCGCGTAGGCCTCGTCGACGACCACGATCCCCGAACTGGCGGCGCAGAGCGCGTCGATGTCGGCCAGGGCCAGCGCGGTGCCGGTCGGGTTGTTCGGGCTGGCCAGCAGCAGCACGTCGGGCGCCTCCGCCCGCAGGTGCGCCACGGCGGCGGGCACGTCGATGCCGAAGTCCGGGCGGCGCGGCAGGGTCGCGTAGCCGGTGAACGTGTCCCGGGCGTAGTCGGGGTACATCGAGTATGTCGGGTCGAAGGACAGCGCGACCCGGCCCGGGCCGCCGAAGGCCTGCAGCAGCTGGACCATCACCTCGTTGGACCCGTTCGCGGGCCAGAGGTTGGCCGCGGTCAGCGGCGGCGCGTCCGGCACGTCGGTGCACACATAGCGTGCGAGGTCCGCGCGCAGGGCGCTGGCGTCGCGGTCCGGGTAGCGGTTGAGCCCGGCGGTGGCCACCGCGACCGCCTGCACCACGTCGGCCACCATCGCCGCCGAGGGCGGATACGGGTTCTCGTTGACGTTCAGCCGGTGGGCGACGTCGAGCTGCGGGGCACCGTAGGGCACCTGCCCGACCAGTTCCGGGCGCACCGGCAGCCCGGCCGGGTCCGCCGGCCGCTGGGGGTCCGGGGTCACCGGTCGAACCGCGCCGTGATGGCCGCGGCGTGCGCCGGCAGGTCCTCGGCATGGGCCAGGGTCACGACATGGCCGGCGACGTCGGCCAGCGCATCGCGGTCGTACTCGACGAGGTTGACCCCGCGCAGGAACGTGGCCACGCCCAGGCCGCTGGAGTGGCATGCGCACCCCCCGGTGGGCAGGACGTGGTTGGAGCCGGCCGCGTAGTCCCCCAGGGACACCGGCGCCCACGGGCCGACGAAGATCGCCCCGGCGTTGCGCACCTGCATGGCCACCGCCCGCGCGTCCTTGGTGTGGATCTCCAGGTGCTCGGCGGCGTAGGCGTTCACGATCGTCAGGCCGTCGCGGATCGAGTCGACCAGGATGATCGCGCTCTGCGTGCCCGAAAGGGCCTCCCGGATGCGCAGCGAGTGCTTCGTGGCCGCGACCTGCACCTCGAGCGCCGCGGCCACGTCGGCAGCCAGCTTCACCGAGGTCGTGACCAGCACCGAGGCCGCGATCACGTCGTGCTCGGCCTGGCTGATCAGGTCGGCGGCGACCACCTCGGCATCGGCGGTGGCGTCGGCCAGGATCGCGATCTCGGTGGGGCCGGCCTCCGAGTCGATGCCGATCCGGCCCTTGAGCAGACGCTTGGCGGCGGTGACCCAGATGTTGCCCGGGCCGGTCACGAGGTCGACGGGGCGACACACGGTGCCGTCCTCCAGCGGGGCACCGTAGGCGAACAGGGCGATCGCCTGCGCCCCGCCGGCGGCGTAGACCTCGTCGATGCCCAGCAGCGCGCAGGCGGCCAGGATGGTGGGGTGCGGCAGGCCGTCGAACTCGCGCTGGGGCGGTGAGGCCACGGCCAGGGACCCGACGCCGGCGATCTGGGCGGGGACCACGTTCATCACGACCGAGGACGGATAGACCGCACGACCACCGGGCACGTAGAGCCCGACCCGGTCGACGGGCAACCAGCGCATCGTGACGGTTCCGCCGGGGACCACCTCGGTGGTGTGCTCGGCGCGAACCTGGTCGGCGTGCACCGCCCGGACCCGCTGGATGGCGACCTCCAGGGCGCGCCGCACGTCCGGGTCGAGCTCCTCGAGTGCGCGGGCCAGGGCAGCAGCCGTGACCCGCAGATGCCTGGGCCGGACCCCGTCGAGGCGCTCCCCGTGGTCGAGCACCGCCTCCGCACCGCGCTTGGCCACGTCGGCCACGATCGGCCGCACGACGTCCAGCGCGTGCTCGACGTCCATCGGGGCCCGGGGCACGACCGCCCCGAGGTGCACCGGCAGGCCGGCGCGCAGGTCCAGTCGACGGATCATGGTCACGAGTCTAGGACGCGGAACATCGGGCGGCAGACGGGCGCGGTCAGTTGGCCCACAACCGCGCGCCGGCCAGGTCCACGGCGGGCATCGAGGGCAGAGCGCCCATCACCTGGATCTCCCGGCGCAGCACGTCGCACACCTCGGCCAGACGCGCCTCGGCCTCCGCGATCCCGAGGATGCGCTGCCGCTGCGGCAGGTCGGTGACGATCGCCGAGGCGATCAGGTAGCTGAGCACCACCGGATCCTCGGGCAGGTGCTCGATCTGGGCCATCTGGATCACCCCCCAGCCGGCGATGACCGCCCGGTAGGTCCGCAGGAGGCCGACCGCCTCCTGGGCCAGGGCCGCGGTCCGCTGCGCATCACCGATCGGCTCGGTGTGCATGCTGACCCGGGCCTGGGTGTAGGGCAGCCCGTGGTCCAGCGAGTCGATCGAGAACCTCCGCGCGCCCACCGTGAGGACGTCGTAGCGGCCGTCGGGCAACTCGTCGACCTGGGTGATCCGCGCCATCGTGCCCAGGCCGTAGACCCCGGCCAGGCCATCGGCCTCGGTGGCACCGGGACGAAGCGCCACGATGCCGAACCCGCGCTCGTCCTCGGGCCGCTCGGACAGCGTGCGGATCATCAGTCGGTAACGGGGCTCGAAGATGTGCAGCGGGAGGACCAATCCGGGCACGAGAACCGTGCGCAGCGGGAACAGGGGAACCGTGGGCACCCGCTCAGGCTAGGGCCGATTCCCCCGTTGCGCTCGGGCAATCGCGGACCCGCCGGGTGCCGGGACCGGTCGACCGCGGCCCGGTCGCAGGCGGCCGGGAGTGCACAGGACAGCGCAGATGGCAGGATCGACCCATGCCGAATAGGGGTGGTGGCTCCACCGGCACTCCTGCCACGGCGCTCCTGGCGCAGGAGGGCGTGGCGCATGTGCTGCGCACCTACCAGCACGACCCGAGCAGCACGGCCTACGGGCTGGAGGCGGCAAGGGCGCTCGGGGTGGCGCCCGAGCGGGTGTTCAAGACCCTGCTGGCCGACGTGGACGGGGACCTGGTGGTGGGCATCGTGGCCGTCGACACCCAACTGGACCTCAAGGCACTGGCCGCAGCGGTGGGCGGCAAGCGCGCGAGGATGGCCGAGGTGGCCCGGGCCGAGCGGGCCACCGGCTACGTGGCCGGCGGGATCTCCCCACTGGGACAGCGCTCGACGCAAGCCACCGTCCTCGACGAGTCTGCGCTGGCTCATCCCAGCGTGCTGGTCTCCGGGGGCCGCCGGGGCCTGGACGTGGAGCTGGCCCCCGAGGACCTGGTGCGCCTGACCCATGCCCGGGTGGCCCCGATCGCCCGGGCGGGCTGAGCCAGCCCTCGATCACCGCCTGATCGGCGGCGACTTCGCCCGATTTCTGCCCAGTTTGCTGCTCGCGTGGACATCGCATTTGACAGTGGGCCACTATCTGCGGACTGAGGAACCGTCGAGAAGCCGGCGAAGTCCCAGCGGAGCCCGAACGGGGTGGGTCGACGTGACGGACGTGGCCTTCGATGCGGTGGACATCGATGGCAGGACGTTCGGGCTGCACACCCGAGCCACGAGCTACGTGTTCGCAGTCGACCCGGCGGGGCTGCTGCGCAACCTGCACTGGGGCGCAGCGATCCGCGACATCGACCAGTTTCCCGTCCCGGCCCTCGTGGAGGTCTCGACCAACGATCCGGTAGCCCATCTGACCCCCGAGGAGTTCCCCGCGCACGGCGGGTTCCGCTACACCGAGACCTGCCTGCAGGTCGTGCTCGCCGACGGCAGCCGCGAGCTTCGCCTGGAGGTCGTCGGCCACCGGGTGGACGGCAACGAGCTGGTCATCACCCAGCGCGACGACTTCGCCGGCGTGGAGGTCGACCTGGGTTACCGGGTCCTTGCCGACCTGGACCTCATCGAGCGCTGGGCGGTCGTGCGCAACACCGCAGCCGCCCCGATCACTGTCGAGGCGCTGTCCTCGGGCCAGGTCCACATCCCGGCGATCGACCTGCGCTTCACCAACGTCCACGGGCACTGGAATGCCGAGCAGCAGCAGTTCCAGCAGCAGGTGTCCTACGGCAAGGTCGTGATCGAGATGCGCCGTGGCACCTCGACGCATCACCACAATCCCTACTTCATCCTCGATCAGCAGGCCGGCGAGCAGCACGGCCAGGTGTGGTTCGGGGCGCTGAACTACGGCGGCAACTTCCGCGGGGTGATCGAGCAGACCCAGTACGGCTGCACCCTGGCCCAGCTGGGGCTCAACGATCACGACTTCGCCATCGAGCTCGCCCCGGGCGGCGAGCTCGTGGCCCCGACCCTGGTCCTGGGCTTCAGCGACACCGGCTTCGCGGCGATGAGTCATCGGCTGCACGAGTACGGCCGCCGGCTGCTGCGCCATCCGCAGACGCGGCCGGTGCTGTACAACTCCTGGGAGGCCGCCGCCTTCGACGTGAACTGCGAGGACCAGATCGCCCTGGCCCGCAAGGCCGCAGCGATCGGAATCGAGCTGTTCGTCGTCGACGACGGGTGGTTCGGCCAGCGGCACAGCATCCATGACGGACTAGGGGACTGGTACGTCAACCCGGAGAAGTTCCCCGACGGGCTCGGGCCGTTGGTCGACGAGGTCCACGGCCTGGGCATGAAGTTCGGGATCTGGTTCGAACCGGAGTCGGTGAACCCGCCGACCGAGCTGTTCGCAGCGCATCCCGAGTGGATCCACCACGTCCCGGGCCGAGACAGCGAGGTCTCGCGCGGCCAGTACCTGCTCAACCTGGCCCTGCCGCAGGTGCAGGACTTCGTGTTCGGCGCGGTCGACGACCTGCTCAGCGCGCACGCGATCGACTACGTGAAGTGGGACGTCAATCGCCCCATCGCGCAGGCCGGGACCGACCGGTCGGTCTGGAAGGGCCACACCGACGGGCTGTACGCGGTGGTCTCCCGGCTGGCCGCGGCGCATCCCGACGTGCTGATCGAGGGATGTGCCAGCGGCGGTGGCCGGATCGACTTCGGCACGCTGCGCGTGTTCGACGACTTCTGGACCTCGGACAACACCGACGCCTACGAGCGCCTGGAGATCCAGCGCAGCTACTCCTTCGTCTATCCGATCAAGGCCATGCGGGCCTGGGTCACCGACGTGCCGAACTTCATGTCCCAGCGGGTCATCCCGCTGCGCTTCCGATTCCACAGCGCGATGATGGGCACGCTGGGCGTGGGCACCGACCTCAACGAGCTGACCGACGACGAGCTGGCCGAGTCCGCGGAGCACATCGCGCACTACAAGGCGTTGCGCGAGGTCATCCAGGACGGCCGTTTCCATCGGCTGGCGGTCCAGACCTCGAACGA
Source organism: Candidatus Nanopelagicales bacterium (assembly GCA_049688395.1). GTDB lineage: Bacteria > Actinomycetota > Actinomycetes > S36-B12 > CAIYMF01 > Prado023. Next base: position 40,478 of record JBAVKQ010000296.1, on the reverse strand, counting down.
CTACCAGGCGTTCCAGTACAGCGTGCCCGAGCGCAGCGTGGTCTTCGTGTTCCTGCCGCAGACCAAGGTCGGGTTCGCCGGCGAGACCCCGCGCATCCGGCTGCGCGACCTGGACCCCGAGGCGACCTATGAGGTGCGCTTCGAGCGCATCCGCACCCAGCGCTCGCGGATCCAGGCGTCGATGGGCGCCGGCGAGGAGCCCGAACACAGCGACTCCGGTTCCGTCCGGCTCACCGGGGAGTTCCTGGCCAACCACGGGATCACCGTCGGTCTGCGTGGGGATTACGCGAGCACGATCGTGGAGGTGTTGCGCACATGAGGACGGTGAACCAGCCCGACGAGGGCGCACAGGGCAAGGATGTCGGGCCCCAGGGCGACCTCGACGAGCTCGAGTCGATCATTGCCCCGAGCCAGCGCCTGGCCTACGGCCTGGGCGCCCTGGGCAAGGACCTCGGCGTGGCGATCGTGTTCCTCTACGCCACGTTCTTCATGATCGACGTGGCCCGGGTGCCGGCCGCCTTCGTCGGCGCCCTGATGCTGTTCGCGCGCATCTTCGACGCCTTCACCGACCCGGCGATGGGCCTGCTCGGCTTCCTGGGCATCTCGATCGTGATGCTCGCCGACGTGGTCGACTGCGGCGAGTACAAGTTCGGCACGCGCAACGAGAGCATCGTGTTCTCGGTGCAGCCCATGCTGGTGAAGTTCGCTGCCGCGCTCGCCGGTGGGTTCGTCGGATTCGGCCTGGCGATCGTGGGCTTCGACCCCGATGTCGCGGTGCAGAGCCAGGGGACCAAGAACGGGATCACCTTCCTGACCATCGGGCTGCCGATCCTGGCCTCGATCCTGGGCTACGTCATCTACCGGATGAAGTTCGAGCTCAACGGCGCCTTCCACGACGACGTGCTGCGCAGCCTGGCTGCCGAGCGCGAGGTGCCCACCGCGGGCGGGTACCCGCTGTGAGTGCTGACACCGGGGCCGACCGGCCCGAGGCGCCGTTGCACTTCGGGGTGGACTACTACCCGGAGCACTGGCCGGCGGACATGCTCGACGAGGACCTGGCCCGGATCCGGGCCATGGGCGCCACCCTGATCCGGGTCGGCGAGTTCGCCTGGCACCTCATGGAGCCCCACGAGGGCCAGTACGACTTCTCCTACTGGGACCGGGTGGTCCAGCGCGCCAAGGCGCACGGTCTGGTGGTGATGTTCGGCACGCCCACCGCCACCTTCCCGGCCTGGCTGGCCCACAAGCACCCCGAGATCCTCTCGGTCAGTGCCGACGGTCAGACCCGGGTGTTCGGCGGGCGGCGGCAGTACAGCTTCAACTCGACGGTGTACCAGCAGTACTGCACCCGGATCGTGACCGAGCTGGTCAGCCACTTCGCCGACGAGCCCGCGATCATCTCCTGGCAGGTCGACAACGAGTGGGGGCACGAGGGCTCCGACGACGACTACTCGCCGGCCTCGCACGCGGACTTCCGCACGTATCTGGCCGAGAAGTACGGCACCATCGACACCCTCAACGAGGCGTGGGGCACGATCTTCTGGGGGCAGACGTACAACGACTGGGACGAGATCCCGATGCCCGTCCACACGATCACCACCCACAACCCGGGGCTCGAGCTGGACTGGGCACGGCACCGCTCGCACTCGGTGAACTCGTTCGCCGACCAGCAGGTCGAGGTCATCCGAGCGCACAAGGGCGCGCACCAGACGGTCAACCACAACTACGCGGGCGGCTGGTTCATCAAGCTGTTCGACCACGCCGAGAACGCCGCCGCCCTGGACTTCGTGGCCTACAACAACTACCCGGTCTGGGGCGGGCTGAAGGAACCCCGCGAACCTGCCGAGATCGCCTACACGCTTGACTTCGTCCGGGGCCTGCGCCAGGCGAACTTCTGGATCACCGAGCAGATCATGGGTGCCCAGGGCCATGACGTGATCGGGTACCTGCCGCGACCCGACCAGGCGAAGATGTGGGGCTACCAGGCCTTCGCCCACGGGTGCAACAGCATGCTGTGGTTCCGCTGGCGCTCCATGACCCGGGGTGCCGAGCAGTACTGCTTCGGCATCATCGACCACGACGACCAGGCGCGCCGCAAGCACGACGAGGTGCAGCGCAGCATCGCGGAGCTGTCCCAGTACCCCGAGGTCTTCAACGCGCCGATCGCGGCCGAGGTCGCGGTGCTCTACGACTGCGACAACGTCTGGAGCTGGCGGGCCCAGCCGCAGAGCATCATGTTCGACTTCATCGCCGAGCTGATGCGCCTCTACCGGCCCTTTTACGACCAGAACCTGCACATCGACGTGCTGCCGAGCACCCGCGACCTGTCCGGCTACAAGGTCGTGGTCGTCCCGGTGCTGCAGATCATCGACGAACCCCTGGCGGCCAGGCTGCGGGCCTTCGTCGAGGCCGGGGGTGCGGTGGTGTTCTCGTTCCGCACCGGCTCGAAGGACCGGGACAACTCGATGCACTTCGGCATCCCGCTGCCCGGCCTGGTGCGCGACATCTGCGGGATCACCATCGAGGTGGTCGAGTCCCTGCAACCCGGCCAGACCGTTCCCATCGCCGGGACCGGCCCCTACACCGGGGTGTCGGGCACCTGCGACGTCTGGCGGGACCTGGTGATCACCGACACCGCCGAGACGTTGTTCGCCTACGACGACCCGTCCTACCGCGACCGAGCGGCCATCACCCGCAACCGGGTCGGGGCCGGACAGGTCGTCTACGTCGCCGGCGGCGTCGATGCCGCGGTGCTCGACCAGGTGGTCGACACCCTGGTCGCCGAGCTCGAGCTGGACGGGTTCCGCACGCCGCAGGGGCTCGAGTGGTACGTGCGCAGTGGCCCGCAGGGGCAGGTCGCGGTGGCGCTGAACCACACCGACCGACCGATCAGCTACCAGGGCCACGAGTTCGCGCCCTACGAGTCGAGGATCGTGCCACTCTGATGTCGCAGTCCGAACCAACGATGGCCCAGCGAAGGATGGCAGAGATGCGGTTGTTCCAGGCTCCCGGTCGCGCGAACCTCATCGGCGACCACACCGACTACATGGGCGGCATGGTCATGCCCATGGCGATCGATCGCGGGACCTGGCTGTGGGCGCGCGCCCGCCCGGACCGGGTCATCCGGGCGACCTCGGCCAACTTCCCGGAGGCCGGAGTGATCGAGGTCGATATGGACCTCGACGCTCCTGCGGCCGAGGCGGGCTGGGTGAACTACCTCGTGGCCATGGTCAGCGCGCTGCGCAAGCGTGGGTCGGACATCCCGCACGGCTTCGACGTGCTCGTGCGGGGGAGCATCCCGAACGGTGCCGGCCTGAGCTCCTCGGCCTCGCTGGAGCTGGCGTTCGGGGTGGCACTCAACGAGATCCTCGAGCTGGGCGTCACGCCCACCGAGCTCGCGCAGGCCGGTCAGGTGGCAGAGAACGACTTCATCGGAGTGTCCAGCGGGATCATGGACCAGCTCATCATCGCCCTGGGCGAGCAGGGCAACGCCCTGGCGATGGACTGCGAGACGTTGGAGGTCGAGGCGGTCCCGATGCCGGCTTCCGATGTGGTAGTCGTGGCCAACTCCCGCAAGCGCCGCGGCCTGGTCGACAGCGAGTACAACGCACGGAGGTCCGCTGCCGAGTCCGCGGAACGTTCCCTGGGAGTCGGGCGGCTCGTGGACATCGCACCGGCGGACCTCGACGGCCTGCTCGAGCGGCTGGCCCCCGAGCTGCGGGGCCCGGCCCGGCACGTGGCCACCGAGCAGCACCGCGTCCTGGCCGCCGTCGACGCGCTCCGAGCCGGCGACCGCGTGCGCATGGGAGAGCTCATGCGCCAGTCGCACGAGTCCTTGCGTGACGACTACCGGGTCACCGGCCCCGAGCTGGATGCGCTCGTCGAGGCCGCCTGGGCCGCGCCGGGGTGTGTCGGGGCCCGGATGACCGGAGCCGGGTTCGGTGGCTGCACCGTCAACCTCGTCGAGGAGGCCAAGGTCACCGACTTCATCGCCGCCGTGGGACCGGAGTACACCCGGCGCACCGGCCTGGAGCCCGAGTTCTTCGTCGTGCGCAGCGCCGACGGCGCCCAGGAGATCACCGACCCCAACGAGCTGGCAGCCAACGACCCGGCAGTGTGGGGTGTCCAGGCGTGAGCGGCCCCGAACACCGCAGCGCCCCGTCCGGAACGAATCGACCAGGCCAAGGAGTACGCCCATGACAGTGCTGGTGACCGGTGGGGCCGGCTACATCGCCAGTCACACCGTCGTGCAACTCATCGAGGCCGGGATCGAACCGATCCTGCTGGACAACTTCTCCAACGCCAAGCATGCGGTGTTCGACCGGATCGACCAGATCACCGGCACGCGCCCGGTCCACATCGAGGGCGATGTGCGCGATCGTGCGCTGCTCGACCGGCTGTTCGCAGAGCACGACATCGAGTCGGTCATCCACTTCGCCGGGCTCAAGGCGGTCGGCGAGTCCGTGGCCAAGCCGCTGGAGTACTACGACAACAACGTGGCCGGGACCCTGGTGCTGGCGCAGGCGATGCGCGACGCGGGCGTGCGTACGATCGTGTTCAGCTCCTCGGCCACGGTGTACGGCGACCCGGCCAGTGTGCCCATCAAGGAGCACTTCCCCCTGGGCGCCACCAACCCCTACGGCCGCACGAAGTTGATGGTCGAGGAGATCCTGGCCGACCTCTCTGCGGCGCAGGACGACTGGTCGGTCTCGCTGCTGCGCTACTTCAACCCGGTGGGGGCCCACGACAGCGGCCTGATCGGCGAGGACCCCGCGGGCATCCCCAACAACCTGATGCCCTTCATCGCCCAGGTCGCGGTCGGGCGCCGCGAGTTCCTCAGCGTGTTCGGAGGGGACTACCCCACTCCCGACGGGACCGGTGTGCGCGACTACATCCACGTCGTGGACCTGGCCGAGGGACATCTGGCCGCGTTGCGGCACGGCACCGGGCGACCGGGTTGCCGGGTGTTCAACCTGGGGACCGGGCGGGGCACCAGCGTCCTGGAGATGGTGGCGGCCTTCGCGCAGGCGTCGGGTCGCCCGATCCCCTACCAGATCGTCGACCGGCGACCGGGCGACATCGCGGAGTGCTGGGCGGACCCCGGTCAGGCCACCGAGGTGCTCGGCTGGCGCGCCGAGCGCTCGCTGGCGGACATGGTGGCCTCCACCTGGCGCTGGCAGACCCAGAACCCGCAGGGGTACCCGGATTCCTGAACCGTCCCAGCGCTGTACCAGCGCTACGTACTGCCTGCCAGTGGCAGTCCGGTGCGGCGCGGTGCGCCGGGCCCGGGTGATCAGCCCAGGCAGTTCGGCCCGAGCATCGCCTTCAGGTCGCCGTAGAGGGCTGGGGACGGTGTGACCCGGAGCCGGTCGTCGATCGACAGCACGGTGGTGGTCGCCCCGTTGCGCAGGTGGATGTGCACCTCGACGGTGCCCGGGTGGGTTCCGAGCACCTCGCGCAGTCGGGCCACCACCGGCGGGGTGCACCGGTTGACGTCCAGGCCGATGGCCACCGGACCGGACGCGCCCGCTTCGGTGATGTTCGGCACGCTGATGTCCATCGCCCGCAGCTTGGGCGTGTCCTCGCCCTTGTCCAGCCGCCCGCGGACCACGACGACCACGTCCTCGGCCAGCAGCAGCCCGGCGGTGGCGTAGAGCGTTGGGAAGCACATCACCTCCACGGACCCGGCGAGGTCCTCGAGCGTGACGATGGCCCACGGCTCCCCCTTGGCCTTGGTCACCTTGCGCTGCACGGAGGTGACCAGCCCGGCGACGCTGACCATCTGGCCGTCGACGCGCTCGTCGGAGGCCAGTGCGGCGATCGGCATCTCGGCGAGGGTGGCCAGCACGTGCTCCAGACCGAACAGCGGGTGGTCGCTGACGTAGAGGCCCAGCATCTCGCGCTCGTAGGCCAGCAACGTCTTCTTGTCCCACTCGGTGGGCGGGGGCACCAGCCGCGAGCCGGGGGCGGCCTGCACCAGCTCAGCTTCCCCGCCCATCCCGGCGAACAGGTCGAACTGGCCCACAGCCTCGGCCCGCTTGGTGTCCAGCGCGGCGTCGATGGCCTGCTCGTGGATGGCCAGCAGGCCCTTGCGGGTGTCGCCGAAGCTGTCGAACGCCCCGGCCTTGATCAACGACTCCACGAGGCGCTTGTTGCACACACCGATCTCGACCTTGGCGATGAAGTCGCCGAAGTCCGCGAACCGGCCCCTGGCGGCACGGGTGCGGATGATCGACTCCACCACGTTGACGCCCACGTTGCGGATCGCCGAGAGGCCGAACCGGATGTCGGTGCCCACCGGCGCGAAGTCCGACTGCGACTCGTTGACGTCTGGGGGCAGCACCTTGATGCCCATCCGCCGGCACTCGTTGAGGTAGATCGCGGACTTGTCCTTGTCGTCGGCGATCGAGGTGAGCAGGCCGGCCATGTACTCGGCTGGGTAGTTGGCCTTCAGGTAGGCCGTCCAGTAGGAGACCAGGCCGTAGCCGGCGGTGTGCGCCTTGTTGAACGCGTAGTCCGAGAACGGGACGAGGACATCCCACAGGGCCTTGATCGCGGCCTCGGAGTAGCCGTTGGCGCGCATCCCCGCGGCGAACGGGACGTACTCCTTGTCCAGGATCTCCTTCTTCTTCTTGCCCATGGCGCGCCGCAGCAGGTCGGCACTGCCCAGCGAGTAGCCCGCGAGTTGCTGGGCGATCGCCATCACTTGCTCCTGGTAGATGCAATTGTGCGCAACCAGTCCGTTGGCGAGGAAGTTGTGGTGCGCGTCGACAGTGATGTCGTACATCTGCTCGACGCCGTCGTCGGTGATGGCCACGATCGGCGACCAGTGCTGGTTGGCGTAGAACCAGTCCTCGTCCTGGCCGTACTGGTCCAGGTAGGCCTGGACCCGCGTTCCCCGCGGCAGGTAGCTTCCATCGAGGCCCAGGGGCGGACGGTAGGTGCTGGTCGGTAGTGGCTGTCGCTGAGCCAGGTAGTTCAGGACCGCGCTGACCCCGAGCCGACCACCGTTGCGCAGGCGAGCGGCCGTCTGCGCATGGATGGCGGGATCGGCGGCGATCACCGACGACATGCGCTCGAGCATCAACTGCCCGTTGATCCCATCGGAGGTCCTGGCCTGCGCAGTGACAGCCTTCGAGACCGACCTCTTGGCCGGGACGGTGAGCAGCGGGACGATCTCGGACCAGAACCGCTCCCCGTAGACGTACACGCGGTGCGGCTGGGAGCTCCCGCGCAAGGTCGGGTACGGAGCGTCGTGACGGACCCGAGCGAGGATCCCCAACCTGCCCAGCAGCGCCTGGACACCGGATGCCAGATCGGCGCTGATGGTGGTCAGGAACGCGGACTCCGGGCCCACGTGGCCGTCGGTGTCCCACAGCCCGGCGAGGAACTCCCGGATGACCTCAGCCGACCCCTCGAACACGGCGTCAGGCACGAACTTCGACGCGGCGGTGGTTCGATCGGCATAGCCCAGGGAACGCAGCCAGACGTTGAGGCTCAACCGGTCATAGCGCCCGCCCTTGGTGCCACGGCCCCGTCCGAAGCCCGCCGGTGACGCCATCAGGTCCAACCGATCCGCCCACTTGGTCCGACCATCCCCGCGCACCTCTGTGCTGCGCTCGCGGAGCACGGGGTAGCAGTCAGGGAAGGTACGTCGGATCCGCTCAGCCGCGTCAGCAAGAACCTCTGGGCACCCGCTGATCAGGCTGTTCTGGTAGAGGGTGAGGTATCCGTCCCCCACCAGGTAGCCGAGGATGCGGGCCTCGTCGGCGGTCATCGACGACGGTGGTGAGATCGGATGGTGCGCAGACTTGGGCACAGCGAGGCGGTCCACCCCTACGAGGAGTTCGCCGGCTTTACGCCACCCCGAGGGAGTCAGGACGGGATGGTCCTCAGATAGTCGGATCTCGTGCCCGGAGGCTGTCGTGACCCGCCGAACCGCCTTCGCGCCGGTGTTCACCCAGTGCGTGACCTGGGCCGGTACGACCTCACCCCGCGCGCCCACTGCGAACGTCCGGAACTGCCCGTCGCGCACTTGCCCCTCGATGCTGTCGATACGCACCCGGCTACCACGGTCGGCGTCCCAGATCGAGGTCTCCCCGGTGACGCACAATCCATGGCTCTCGCCGAGGATCGGTTCCAGGGCGGCTTCTAGCTCGGGGTGGATCGGGGCCACCTTCTGGCGGCCGTTCTTGCGGTCGGCGAAGTCGTTGTGCGCGTTGGCGCCCATGGGCCCAGGGCGGTAGAGCGCCAGGACCGCGGAGATGTCCTCGAAGTTGGTCGGGCCCAGCCGGGTCAGCAGCGCGCGCATGCCGGAGTTGTCCAGTTGGAACACCCCGAGAGTGTCGCCGCGGGCGAGCAACTCGTAGGTGGGCACGTCATCGAGGGCGAGATCCTCGAGCACGACCTTCTCGCCGCGGTTGGCCTCGATGTGGCGCAGCGCGTCGTCGAGGATCGTCAGGTTGCGCAGGCCCAGGAAGTCCATCTTGAGCAGGCCGAGCTTCTCACACGCGCCCATGTCGAACTGGGTGATGATCGCGCCGTCCTGCTCGCGACGCATGATCGGGATCACGTCCAGCAGCGGCTCGGCCGAGAGGATCACCCCGGCGGCATGCACGCCCCACTGCCGGCGCAGGCCCTCCAGGCCACGCGCAGTGTCGATCACCTCGTGCAGGTCGGCCTCCGCGTCGTACAGCGCCCGGAAGTCGCCGGCCTCCTTGTAGCGGGGGTGGTCGGAGTCGAAGATCCCGGCCAGCGGGATGTCCTTGCCCATCACGGCCGGGGGCATCGCCTTGGTCAGCCGCTCCCCCACCGCGAACGGGTGCCCGAGCACCCGGGCGGAGTCCTTGAGCGCCGCCTTGGCCTTGATCGTGGAGTAGGTGACGATCTGGGCGACGCGCTCCTCGCCGTAGCGCGCGGTGGCGTAGCGGATCATCTCCGCGCGCCGACGCTCGTCGAAGTCCATGTCGATGTCGGGCATCGAGATGCGCTCGGGATTCAGGAAGCGCTCGAACAGCAGGCCGTGGGCCATCGGGTCCAGCTCGGTGATGCCCAACGCGTAGGCGATCAGCGCGCCGGCTGCCGACCCGCGACCCGGGCCGACCCGGATGCCGACCTCCTTGGCGTGGGCCACGAGGTCCGCGGTGACCAGGAAGTAGCCGGGGAAGCCCATCTGGTTGATGACCCCGAGCTCGTAGGCGGCCTGCTCGCGGCGGTCGGCCGGGACCCCGCCGGGGAACCTCCGGGCCAGGCCGCGCTCGACCTCCTCGACCAGCCACGACTCCTCGGTGTGCCCCTCGGGCACCGGGAACCTGGGCATCAGGTCGCGGCCCTCGGTGAAGGACACGTTGCACCGCTCGGCGACCAGCAGGGTGGTGTCGCAGGCTTCGGGATGCTCAGCCCACAGCGCACGCATCTCGTGCTGGGGCTTGAGGTAGAAGTCGCGCGCGTCGAACTTGAAGCGGTTCGGGTCGGCCATGGTCTTGCCGGTCTGCACGCACAACAGGACTTCGTGGGCCTCCGCGTCCGCGGCGTGCGTGTAGTGCAGGTCGTTGCTGGCCAACAGGGGCAGCTTGAGGTCCTTGGCCAGGCGCAGCAGGTCAGGGAGCGTGCGCCGCTCGATCTCGATGCCGTGGTCCATGACCTCGCAGAAGAAGTTGCCCTCCCCCAGGATGTCGCGATAGTCGGCCGCCGCCTGTCGGGCCATGTCGTAGCGGCCCACCTGCAGCCAGCGGTTGACCTCGCCTGACGGGCACCCGGTCGTGGCGATGATCCCCGTGCCGTGCTTCTCGAGCAGATCCCGGTCGAACCGCGGGTACTTGCGGTACTGGCCCTCGAGGCTGGCCAGCGACGAGATCCGGAACAGGTTGTGCAGGCCCTCGTTGTTCTCGGCCAGCAAGGTCATGTGGGTGTAGTTGACCTTGCCCTTGACCGTCCCCTCGTCGCCGACGTCCTGACCGACGGCGGCGCCGAACGAGAACGGAGCCCGGTCGAAGCGGGAACCGATCGGGACGTAGTAGCCCTCCATGCCGATGATCGGCTTGACGCCGGCCGCCGTGCCCGCCTTCCAGAACTCGAAGGCACCGAAGAGGTTGCCGTGGTCGGTGATCGCCAGGGCCTTCATCTCCAGGCGCGCGGCCTCGGCGATCAGCTCGTTGACCCGCGCGGCGCCGTCGAGCATCGAGTACTCGGTGTGGGCGTGCAGGTGGACGAAGTCCTCGCTCGGAGCGGGTGACACGCAGAGTCCTCCTGGCTGGCCATGATCCATCGCTGATCCATCGCTGCGCCGCGACCGGAGGGGGAAGGCGGACTCGGCAGGCGTCGATCGTACCTCCGGGGGCCGACAGGCCGACCGCGCGACATCCCCGGGCAGGGCTGCCAGCATGGACGATCATGCCCACGCTGCGCCCGATGACCGACGTCGCCGCCGAGCTCGGGATCGCACCCGAGCACGTGATCGCCTGGGGCCCGGACCGGGCGAAGGTCGACCTGGCCGCCCTCGGGGCACGGGCCGGACGACCGCCGACCGGGCGGCTGATCCTCGTCTCGGCGATCACCCCGACCCCCTCCGGGGAGGGCAAGACCACGATGGCCATCGCCCTGGCGATGGGGATGCGCGCCCGGGGCCGGCATGCCGTGCTGGCCCTGCGCGAACCCTCGCTGGGCCCGGTGTTCGGGATGAAGGGCGGGGGCACTGGCGGCGGCGCGGCCACCCTGGAACCCGCCGAGGCGATCAACCTGCACTTCACCGGCGACCTGCACGCGATCACCTCCGCGCACAACCTGCTCTCCGCGCTCGTGGACAACAGCCTGCAGTTCGGCACACCCGGCCCGATCGACCCGCGTCGGGTCACCTGGCCGCGCGCCGTGGACATGAACGACCGGTTCCTGCGGCATGTGGTCATCGGACTCGGCGGACCGGCCGACGGGATCCCGCGCGAGGCGGGGTTCCAGATCACCGCGTCCAGCGAGGTGATGGCGGCCCTGTGCCTGGCCAGCGACCTGGCCGACCTGCAGGTGCGGCTGGCCCGGATCGTCGTGGGCTGGACCGCCGCCGACCAGCCGGTGACCGCCGGGGACATCGGGGCCGCACCGGCGATGACCGTGCTGCTGCGCGACGCCCTGATGCCCAACCTCGCCCAGACCGCCGAGGGCGGCCCGGCACTCGTGCACGGTGGCCCGTTCGCGAACATCGCCCATGGCACCAACTCGATGATCGCCACCCGGCTGGCGCTGGCCACCGGGGCCGATGTGATCACCGAGGGTGGCTTCGGGTTCGACCTCGGCGGCGAGAAGTTCCTGGACATCGCCTGCCGGTCGGCCGGGATCTGGCCGCGTGCGGTCGTGCTGGTCGCGACCCTGCGGGCGCTCAAGCTGCACGGCGGAGCCGCGCTGGCCCAGGTGGACCGGCCCGATCGGGACGCGCTGGTCGCCGGGCTGCCCCAGTTGGAGCGCCACCTGTTCAGTGTGGGCGCCTACGGCCTGCCCCCGGTCGTGGCGCTCAACCGGTTCCCGGGCGACGGCGAGGCCGAGGTGGACCTGGTCGCGGCCTGGTGCGCCGGGCGGGGAGTGCCGATGGCGGTGTGCACCGGGTTCTCCGAGGGGGGCGCGGGATCGGTGGAGCTCGCCGACGTGGTCGGGCGGATCGTGGACGGCACGGACGCGGACCCGCCGCAGCCGTGGCATCCCTACGCCGAGGACGACCCGTACGAGGACAAGATCAGCGCGATTGCGCGGCATGTCTACGGCGCCGAGGGGATCGAGGTGGCGCCGGCCGCGGCCCGGGAACTGGCCAGGATCACCGCGGCGGTCGGCACCGGTCTGCCGATCTGCATCGCCAAGACGCACCTGTCGCTGTCCGATGACCCGAAGCGCCGCGGCGTGCCGCACGGTTTCACGATCAACGTCCGCGAGGCCCGCCTGGCCGCCGGGGCCGGCTTCGTGGTGGCCAGCACCGGTTCGATCGTGACGATGCCGGGCCTGCCGCACGAGCCGGCCGCGCTGCGCGTGCACGTGCGCCCGGACGGGTCGATCACCGGTCTGATGGCCGGCGACCACGACTGAGTCGCCCGCCACCGAGCAGACCGGTGAACCGGAGTGTCGACGGCCGGTGATCTTGGCCCAATCTCGTGAGGAGTCGTTGGCCCAGAGCACCGTTGGGGCCGCTCGCTGGGTCGGGATGGTGCTCACGCTGGGGATTGCGTCGCCAGCCACACTCGGCGTCCACCCCTGCGTTGACTGCTCCGCGTGGACCTGGCCAAGGGCTTCCCAATGTGCAGGGCCCGCGTCCTAGCCCAGAAGGACGCACAACGATGGCTGCCTGGGGTGGCGCCTATGTCGAGAGGCACCTCGAACTTGCCGATCGTCATCGTCACCGCCAGGGGGCCGGCGAACTCGAGACGAGGCGAGCGAACGGACATCATCCGCGTCGGAATGGGTCTCACAAGGTGTCCGACACAGCCTTCGCTCGGGCCCAGAACCCGAACCGACACTCGGGGGACACAGCCGCCGGGTAGTTGCCCCTGTCGACGCAATGGTCGAGCAGATAGTCTCCCTCTACCTCGACGGGGCAACCCGCCCCGCCACGGAACCCCGCTCCACCCAGCAACCCGGCGCTAGGCGGCGCCCGCACAACTCGTCTCTCGGAGGACACCATGAGCACCACCCGGGACACGGCCACAGCCGCACGGCCTGGCCGCGACCTGGCCCCCAGCTCCCTCGCGCGCGGGCTCTCGGTTGCATTGGCAGCCGCCACGATCGCTGCGGCCGCACCGACCCTCCTGATGTCAGACCTACTCAATGGGCCCGCGGTGATGAATGGCTCCGCCCGCGGCACCGCCCTGGTCATGCTCGTCCTGGGCGTTCCACTGCTCATCACATCGATGCTCGGAACGCGACGAGGCATCACCTGGGCGCTGCCCCTCTGGATCGGCGCGATCGCCTACCTGCTCTACAACGGCTTCATGCTGCTGTTCGCAACCCCGTTCAACAGCCTGTTCCTGCTCTACGTCGCCACGTTCTCCCTGGCGCTGTGGGCCCTGATCGCGGTCCTCCACGCCGTTGACGTTCCCGGCCTCGTCGACCAGATCACACCGGGCCTGCCACGACGTTCGATCGCCGTCTTCACCGCGACGATTGTTGCGCTGAACACCGCACTCTGGCTCCGCGCGATCATCCCCGGGCTGTTCGAGAGCGCCTCGCCCGCCTTCCTCGAGGGAACTGGGCTGACCACGATCCCGACCTACATCCAGGACCTCGCCGTCTGGCTTCCGTTGGCGGCAGTTGCCTCGTACTGGTTGTGGCACGGGCTCGCTTGGGGCGTTCTGGCCGTGTCGGGCTTCCTTGCGATGTGGGTCCTCGAGTCGATCACCGTGGCCGTCGACCAGTTGATGGGCTCCGCCGCCGACCCCACGTCCACGGTTGCGTCCTCGGCGGTGACCCCGGTGTTCGCCGTGCTGGCCCTGGCCACGCTCGTCCCGTTGGTCGCACTGCTGCGCCACCTGGGCCCCAACGAGAATCCTCGTTGACCATCATGGACCTCCTCGACATCCTCACCCGGTCGCGCTCCCTGCACCCCGACCGACGACCCGGCAGCTCGGGCAATGACAGTGCGGTGGACCCCTCTGATCTGGGGACGACACGCGGTCGCTCCAGCAAGTGGAGACACGCCGGAATGGACCCGGCCCACGTCACTGCGTCGGACTGGAGCGCCGCCCAACCCACCCAGACAGTGACGTCTCCGACGACTCGTCCCACCCCGGGAACGTGACCGCCGACGTCGCAATCGTTCAGGAACCCAAGACAGGATCGATAAGGAGGCACCAGATGGCATTCTCCCCGGCGCTGGACGCAGCAAGGGATGCGGCGACCGTGCGACGTGTGTTCGCCGAGCCCTATGAGAAGGACGGCCTCACCGTCATCGCGGCCGCCCTGGTCAGTGGCGCAGCAGGTGGGGGGTCGGGCACCAACGACAAGGGACAGCCGGGCGAAGGCGGCGGCTTCGGCGTCTACGCGCGCCCCGTGGGCGCCTACGTGATCCACGACGGGACAGTGCGCTGGCGGCCTGCCATCGACGCGAACCGAATCATCGCCGTGATGGGACTGGTCGCCATCGTCTGCCTCCTCAAGAGATCAAGGACCTCGTGTGCCGAATGAACCGAGGCTCTTGGCTGTGCGCCCTCGAGACGAGCGCCCAGCGGACCGCATCGCTGTGCGCAACCTGCACCTCACGGCATTCGCCGGTGAGGGGCGGGTCGTCGCCGAACTTGTCGACGACCTCCGTCAGTTGGTGACGGACCACACAGGGGTCTCGTTGGTCGCCGATGACGCTGGTGACGTAGTCGGCGATGTGATGTTCACCCCGGGTCTGCTGGACCCGCCCGGGGGGGCTCGTCGATGCTCAGGTGATCAGTCCGCTCGCGGTGCTCCCGTTGCCCCTTGGTGAGGTGCTCTGCCCGATCGTCGGAGCCTCCTCGTAGCGGGGTATCAGAAGCGCCAGAACAGCGCCCACCCGGGGACCAGCCTGAGACGATCATTCGTGGCCGTTTCGCACGACCCACGCATGGCGCCGGGTCATTCCGAAGCCGGACGCCGGGCGCGGCAGGTCGGCTGCATGTTGCACTGGTTGTTGCCCATGGCACGGGCTTCTTGTTCGATCGTCTCGCCAACGCTGACGTTGCCTCGGCATCAGCCAACGGGGAGCCAACGGACATCTGGGACCCTCGACGCGGTCGCGCTGCATGGTTCGCTATCGGTCGGCGAGTGAGGTCTCGCCGGTCAGTACGTCCGCCAGGAGGATTGCGACGGTGCGATCTGGTTCTTCCAAGATGGGCGAATGAGCGGAGCGCTCGAACGTGTAGAACCCCTTGACGGGCGCCTCGAGCGTGTCGAAGTAGTCCTGCGCCAGCGGGTAGGCGCTGGTGTAGTCGTATTTGCCGTGCAGGAAGTACACGGGGATCTCGACGCAGGGCACCTCACGTCGCAGGTCGGTCATCAGCATGGTGTCCCACAACCCGAAGGCGGCGCGGCGAGAGTAGAGCTTGCCTCGCCAGAGGTTCACCTTCTCCATCAGGGTGTACTCGCTGGATCTCCACGATGGCAGAAATATCCCGGTGATGACCGACCGCATGGCACGGGTCGTGCCGACGCCCGCCTTGTGCATGTACTCGTCGCGCAACGCCATGTACGCGGAAGGCAGGGGAGCCCATGCGCGCGGTGGCGCGCCACGCAGCCGGCGAAGCATCCGGTCGTCGCCGGTGTCCTTGAACTGGGCGAGGGCGTACTCGTAGGCCAGCTGTTCTGATTCGATCTGATGAGTCAACTGCCCGACGCCGACGTAGGCGTGGTACATCTCGGGCGCCTTGGCTACCGCTTGAATGCCGATGTAGCTTCCCCACGAGTGGCCCATGAGGTACAGCTTGTCGCGGTCGAACCGTCCGAGCAGATAGCGGGTCACCTCCAGCGTGTCATCGATGAACTGCGACGCGACCATTGTCTCGGCTGGGATCTCAGGATCGTAGGACAGGCCCGCCCCTCGCTGTTCCCACCAGACGACCGTGAAGTCGTCGTAGATATCAATCGGACGGCGTTGGGTCATCCAGTACATCGTCATGCCGGGGCCGCCATGGACGAACAACAGCACGGGGTTGTCAGGACTGGTTCCCTTGATGAACATCCCCTGCTCGACGCCATTGATCTCAACGTGGATCTTCTCCGAGATACCCAAAGTCACAAGGTTTCCCTCCTCATCGTGGATCGGTTCGGTTCCCGCTGGGCGAGCGATCGTAGCCGCCAGAGCGCCCAGTCCGATGGTTGGTCCTGCCTGGACCTGATGGACGCTCGCGCATTGGGATTCGACCCGGTGCTGGCCCGTCCCTTTGGCAGGGTAGATCGTGGTCTCGACTCGGTGGGTGGGCGTCGCCCAAGTGGTCGTGCAGTCGGACCTGACGGCGGGGGAGGTCGCGATCAGGTAGTGCCTCCGGCCGAGTGACTTTCGACTCTGCCGCCGCCGGCGCTGACCCTCAACGATTGATTCCGGGAGCGCCGCAGATGGTTCGGTCGTTTCTGAGGAGCGATCATGGGTGTTCATGTCCAGTCCGCTGGTCAGGGGACCATCGACACTGCGAGGCCATGGGTCCGGTGGGTGAGGGCAGCGCTGCCTGCCGTGGTGGCCGGCGTGTTGGCCGGGTGGCTGATCCCCCGCGGCCCGGTCACGACTCGGGAAGCGGTCGTCGCCCTGATCGCCGCGGTCATGGTCGGTGTCCTGGCCGGGTGGTTGTTGAGGTCGAGGTGGGCGCTGCTGCTTGCTCCGGTGACGTTCATGGTGGTCTTCGAGCTGGCTCGGATGCGGGTCGATGGCCCGACCGTGGATGGTGTGCGGCTCGACGGAATCTACGGCGTGATGGCGTTGGTAGCCGGCCGCGGCGTCGACGCGGTGCTCATCCTCCTGCCGATGATGGTGGGTGCCAGTTACGGCGCCGCTTTGGCCCGCCGCCGCCACGAGCGCGATGTCGGCGCGAATCCGGGTCGCCATCTTGCCCGGCGTACGGTCCTGGGTGTTGCCACCCTGGGCGTCATCGCGTTGTTCCTGGGGCTGATGCGCCCGGCCTCGACCGCACCCATCGTGGCAGCGGACGGAAGTCCGGTGCCCGGCAGCGTCGCGGAACTTGTCGAGGTTCCGATTGGTGGGCAGGATCAGGCGATCATGCTCCGCGGGGTCTCCGAGGACGCCCCGGTGCTGCTCTACCTCGAGGGTGGCCCCGGTGGGACCGGGATCGGGCGGATCCGCAACTCCGGCACCGCCCTCGAGCAGTCCTTCGTGGTGGCCACCTGGGACCAGCGCGGGACCGGCAAGTCCTACGACGCCCTCGAACCGGCCTCCACCCTGACCCTGGACCAGATGGTCACTGACACCCTCGAGGTCACCAACTACCTGCGCCAGCGGTTCTCCGAGCAGAAGATCTACCTGGTCGGCAGTTCTTGGGGCACCACCATCGGCACCCTGGCGGTGCAACGCGCACCCGAGGTGTTCCACGCCTACGTCGGCACCGGCCAGATGGTCGACCAGTTCGCGACCGACCAACTGATGTACGCCGAGTCCCTCACCGACGCCGACGCCCGCGGCGACACGAGCGCCGCCGACGCCCTGCGCGCCATGGGACCGCCTCCTTACGACGACACCTTGGACTACCCGATCGCGATCGCTTCGAACCCGAAGTGGCTGAACTTCGAACACGGAGCCGACTACCAGATGACCTCGGAGTACCCGGCGAGCCTGTTCGTGTCTGAGTACACCCTGATCGAGCAGTTGCGGGGCATGGCCGCGATCGCCGAGACCTTCCACGTGCTCTACCCCCAACTATCCGACACCGACTTCCGCATCGACGTACCTCGGCTCGACGTACCGGTCTACCTCGTGGAAGGGCGCTACGAGGCCGCCGGCCGGGAGACCCTAGCCGCGGACTGGTTCGAGGCGTTGTCGGCGCCCACCAAGGACTACGTCGTCTTTGAACACTCCGGGCACACCCCGCCCTACGACGAGCCCGGCAGGTTCGCCAACTTCATGAACGACGTCCGGCTCGCAACGGCCGAGTCGGGATCATGAACCCGCGACGCGGTGGACTGGTTCCGCTGCTGGCCGGGGTGGGGGCCATTCTGTTGGTCGGAGCTGGCTCCTGGTCAGCGTTGGCAGCTGACCAGACCGCGGGCTCGATGATCGATCGGGCGACCACGACCCTGACCAACCAACTCACTGCTACCGGGATCCCGGGCGGCACGGTCGTCGTCGTGCACGACGGGCGGGTCGAGGCCCGAGGTGTGGGCAGGACCGGCAGCCAGGGCGACGTGCGCCCGGACACCCCGTTCATGCTCGGATCGACCTCCAAGTCCTTCACGGCGCTGGCAGTCATGCAACTCGTTGACTCCGGCGCGGTGGACCTCGAGGATCCGGTCCGCGACTACGTCCCGGAGCTTGATCTTGCCGACGGTCAGCCTGTCGGGGAGATCACCGTCGGTCAGGTGTTGGCGCA
The DNA here is from genome assembly GCA_049688395.1 of Candidatus Nanopelagicales bacterium. Classification (GTDB taxonomy): domain Bacteria; phylum Actinomycetota; class Actinomycetes; order S36-B12; family CAIYMF01; genus Prado023. The sequence continues at coordinate 22,452 of JBAVKQ010000296.1, read as the reverse complement.
GACCAGTGGCCTGTCGGACCTTTCGGCGGGCCCGGTGGTGGCCTCGGCGGCAGGCGGCACACCCCTGGACGCGGTCGCCGAGCTCGAAGGTGCCAGCCTCGTGTCACCTCCCGGGCAGGAATGGCACTACGCCAACGTCAACTACGTCCTGACTGGTCTGATCGTCGAACGTGCCTCGGGCATCAGCTACCCCGACTACGTCCAACAACGGATCTTCGATCCCCTGCAGATGGACCACAGCTACCTCAGCGTCGATGCCGCCCGAGCTGACGGCCTGTCGCAGGGGCATCAGTTCTGGTTCGGCATCCCGGTCGCCTCGGGCCCGAAACAGTCCGCAGCCATGCTCGCTGCCGGCTACCTGATCTCCACCGCCGAGGATCTCGGCCGGTACCTGACCATGTACCTTGCGGACGGAATCGGTCCCGACGGCACGCAGATCGTGTCGACCGAGGGACTTGCGATGATGCTGGCCCCCGGGCCGGTTGCGCACCTGGGCCCCTGGGCGCAGGGCATCGCCTCCCACTATGCAATGGGCTGGTTCGTCGGCGGCCCGTGGTCCGACACAGCGCTCTTCCATCCGGGCAACTCGCCGGACTCCTCGAGCATGGTCTCCTTCTTCCCCGATTCCGGGGTGGCCGTGGCGACCCTGCTCAACGCCGGCCACGAACTTCCGGTGCCGGGCAACCCGTCGATCACCGACCGGGTCTCACGCAACGTCATCCACGCCGCCCTCGGCCAGGACACGACCCAGCTTCCTTCCCTGAGGCGCTTCTACCTCGCTTTCGACGCCGTCGTCCTTGTGATCCTGGCCCTCGCCACGTGGGGGCTGACACGAGTAATCACCGCGACCCGGCGCCGTGCGCGCGGCGCACACACGGCCAGACGCTGGACCGGGGTCGGGATTAGGACACTGGGCGTCATCACCCTGGTCCTCGGCGTGTCAGCGCTCTACGGGTGGGCACCGCTGTGGACGTGGGCGCCCGACCTCGCTCTTGCCCTGGCCACCCTCGCGCTGCTGTGGGCCGCCACCGCGGCGCTGCGCATGATCCCGCTGCTCCGGCAACGACACACGACACCTCCAGCAACTCGCGGCGGCCGGGAACAGGAGCAGGCCCACGGTTCCTCGTGGGACCGGAGCGCCGCCGAACCCACTCCATCACGCCCGGCCGGCTGATCGCACACCGCAACGAAGGAGCATTCGTGTACGCCCTTGAGCTCGAGAACATCACGAAGCGCTACGGACACGAGGTGGTGGTCGACAATCTCACGTTCACCGTCCAGCCCGCGCGGGTGACGGGCTTCCTGGGACCCAACGGCGCAGGTAAGTCCACGACGATGAAGATCCTGCTCGACCTGGCCAGGGCCGAGCACGGGCACGCCACCATCGGGGGCACGCGCTACCGGGACCTGCCTGACCCGACCCGGCGCGTCGGTGTGGCCCTCGAACCCAACGCCTTCCACCCCGGGCGCAGCGGCCGCAACCATCTGACCATCCTCGCCGACGGCGCCGGAATCGACACCCGGCGCATCGACGAGATGCTGGAGGCCGTCGAGTTGACCCACGCGGCCGACCGCCACGTGGGCGGCTACTCCCTGGGGATGCGACAACGCCTGGGCCTGGCTGCCGCCCTGCTCGGTGACCCCCCGGTGCTCGTGCTCGACGAACCCGGCAATGGGCTGGACCCGCAGGGCATCCGCTGGCTGCGTGACCTGCTCCGGGCGCGCGCAGCGGCCGGCGGCACCGTGTTCGTCTCCAGTCACCTGCTCTCCGAGGTCGAGCACCTCGCCGACGAGGTGGTCGTACTCAGCCATGGCCAAGTGGTGGCCACTGGCGTCCTGTCGGCGCTGCAGCAGGCCGGCACGTCGGTCCGGACCCCAACGCCCGAGCGGCTCACCGAGCTGCTCGAGGCGGCCGGTGCCACCGTCCACAAGAGCGGGCCGGGCGAGCTCGTCGTCCGCGGCATGCAGATCACCGAGATCGGGGACCGAGCCTGCGCGGCTGGGCTTGCCCTGCACCAACTGACCCCCCAGGCCGGCTCCCTCGAGGAGCTGTTCCTGGAGTGGACGAGCAACGACAAGACCCACACCGGTACTCAGACCGATGTGGACAAGGCTGAGAGGGAGGCAGCGTCAGCATGATCACGTCCCGACTGCTGCGCGCAGAGATCCGCAAGCTCACCACCACGAAACTGCCATGGGGGTTCCTCGCGGTACTGGTCATCATCGCCGCCCTCGACGCTTCAGTCGTCGCGTTCGGCACCGACATGGACGGCAGCAAGGCGTTCGTCGCCACCGCCGCTGACCAGCAGTCGCTCATGGCATTCGGCTTCAACGCCATGCTCGGCACCAGCCTGTTCGGCGCCATCGCCGTGGCCCGCGAGTACGGGCACGACACCGTCGTGCCGATGTTCCTGATGACCCCGAAGCGCCAGCGGGCGGTACTGACCCAACTGAGCGCCGTGGCTCTGGCCGGGGCAGTCCTGGCCCTCGCCGGGCAGGTGCTGGTCATCGCCGGAGTCGCCCTGGCCCTGCCCAGCACCGAGCACGACTTCCTCGTGTCCACTGGTGATCTGGCCCAGCTACTCGCCGCCGCGACCCTCGCCGGAGCGATCGGAGCCACCCTCGGCGCCGGCCTCGGGGCAATCATCCGCAACACCGGCGGAGCCGTCACCACCGCCGTGTTGCTGCTGTTCGTGATCCCGCCGCTCGCTGTGCAACTGGCCACCAACGCCGCCTCCTGGATCCCCCCAACCCTGTTCGCCGTGATCTCCGGGGTCAGCACCGACACCAGCCTCTGGGCCGCCCTGATCGCGGCCGCTGCCTGGGGGCTGATCCCAGCCGCCGGAGGGCTGCTCGCCGTCCAGCGGCGCGACGTCGTCTGACTCCCAGCGACGCCACTCCACCCCTGGATCATCTGCACAACCCAAAGCCGCAAGGGGGTCAGTCACCAGAGCAACTTCTGGTCCTGCGTGCGCGCGTAGGGGGTGCGCGTCTGCCCACCAGAGTGACCGTGTGGCCACGACAGTCGGCCACTCCGAATACCGCTCGACTGTCGGTGCTGGGTACCGGTCCTGCAGTCCCGTTCACCCGGGTTGGGATTACACCTTGCCCGGCAATAGGCTGCTAAATTGGTCCCGACAGCAGTGAGGTGTCTGTCCGAGAGATCGAGGAGGTGAGTTGATGACCGGCTTTGTTACCGCTGCTATGCGCGGTGCTCGGATCATCCTCACCTTCCGGGCCTCGTCCTGACGCGCAGCTGACCCCTCTCGCCTGATGGCGAGGATCGGCCGCGTTCGGATGCGGGCCCCTTCACCAAAGGGTCTCCACGTTGTTTCATCAGCATGCGTTTTCGCAATCCTCCTTCTCTTCTCCACACGTCCTGAGCCTGAACGACTACGGGTGGGACGAAGCGCGCGAAGGTTCTTTCGGTCGGCTCCGCGCCAATGGGCTGACGCCTGGCCGGGTCGTGCGGGCGGGACGCGGCCTGTGCGAGGTCGTCACCGAGGCCGGACCCGTACGGGCCGCGGTTCTTCCGCCGTCCGACGGCACCGACCGGCTGTACCCAAGCACCGGTGACTGGGTGGCGCTGCGGCCGACCACCACTGCCGACCCGGCCGTCTCGGCGGCCGTCGTGGAGGTTCTCGAGCGGCGCACCGCTGTGGTCCGGTCCAATGCCTCACGCACCTCCCATGGTCAGGTCCTGGCAGCGAATGTCGACACCGTGGCGGTGGTCGCCTCCCTCGCGGACCCGGTCAGGCACGGGCGGATCGAGCGGTTGCTAGCACTCGCTTGGGAAAGCGGCGCCACCCCGGTGGTGGTGCTCACCAAAGCCGACCGATGCCCGGACGCCCAGCAGGCGGCAGCCGAGGTGGCCCAGGTGGCACCCGGTGTCGAGGTACTTGTCACCAGCGCCACCACCGGTGAGGGGCTCGACGCTTTCGCCGGTCTCCTGGTCGGCACGGTCGTCCTGTTCGGGCCGTCGGGAGCGGGCAAGTCCACCCTCGGCAACTGCCTCCTGGGTGAGAACCGTCTGGCCACCGGTGCGGTACGCGACAGCGACGGCAAGGGCAGGCACATCACCGCCTGGCGTGAACTGCTGCCGCTACCCGGCGGTGGGGTCCTGGTGGACACGCCCGGTCTCCGGGGTGTCGGGCTGCACGAAGCTGCTGAGGGGCTGGACCAGACGTTCGCCGAGATCACCGAACTTGCATCAGCCTGCCGTTTCTCCGACTGTGCCCACGTTGCCGAACCTGGCTGCGTCGTTCTAGAAGCCGTCGCTGCCGGTGGCCTCCCTCAACGACGTCTCGACAGTTACCACCGGCTGCAGCGTGAGAACTCCTACGCCGCCTCACGCACCGACGCGCGGCTACGTGCAGAGCGGGAGACGCCGAAGAAGGACATCGCGCGCATGCGGCGCGCCATCAACCAGACCGCCAAGCAGGCCGGTCACCGCCGAGCCTGAAAGAGGAAGCCACCATGGACATTCCCCGCATCTTCTCCATCCGCGAGAGTAGCCATCGCATCCATAACCCGCTGACTCCCGACAAGTTCGCCGTCCTGGGGCAGGCGCTTCACATGCCTGCCGGAACTCGCGTGCTCGACCTGGCCAGTGGCTCGGGTGAGATGTTGTCCACCTGGGCACGGGACCTCGGTTTCACCGGCACGGGTGTGGACCTCAGCACGGCCTTCACCGAACAGGCGCGGGCGCGTGCCACCGAGCTCAGCGTCGAGGACCGGGTGGAGTTCATCCACGCCGACGCATCCGGCTACGTCGCCCCCCAACCCGTCGACCTCGCAGCCTGTGTCGGCGCCAGCTGGATCGGAGGCGGTGTCGCCGGAACCGTGGAGCTACTTGCGCGCAGCCTCCGCCCAGGCGGCATGATGCTGGTTGGCGAACCCTATTGGCGCCGGACACCGCCGGACGAGGAGACCGCCCGGGGCTGCCAGGCCACCAGCGTGGCCGATTTCGTGTCCCTGCCGGAGCTGATCGAGCAGTTCGGCGATCTGGGATACGACGTCGTGGAAATGGTACTCGCCGACCAGGACAGCTGGGTCCGCTACGCCGCCGCACAGTGGCTCAACCTCCGCCGCTGGCTTGACCAGAATCCCGACGACGAACTGGCCGCCGAGGTTCGCGCCGAGCTCACCGCCGAACCCGCCCGATACGTCCGCTACACGCGTGAGTATCTCGGCTGGGGAGTCTTCGGGTTGATGCAGCGCTGACCTCGCGGAGCAGGGTGGGGTCGCGGCACACGGGTGCTTCGGCCCACCTGGCTGGTGCAACCTCCTCGGTCGCTCTCTCCAGGACCGCACGGCGGAACCGGGTCCGATACGGCCGGCAGGACGACGGTGAATGTGGCGCCAGCCGAGGTGAGGCAGTACCAAGGGCGCTGGCCATCGATCCCCCGGAACCGTGGCCGGGCGCCGAGTAACGATCAGACCCGGCCATGCGGAACGACGTCGACCCGCACTGACATGCCGCGATGAATGCGATCCGGCATGTGAGTCACTTCGCCGCGAATGACCGGCGACCGTGCAAGCGACGCCCTGCTTCAGCACTCACTGAACCGGCCGCAAAGCGGACACTCGAATGCTGAGCACAGTCGTGCGTTTGACATCGCCTATTGCACCATACGCCCCCATAATGGGGCAGAAGTAGCGCCGGGTTGAGTGAAGTGCACGTCTGGGTAGAGAAAACCGACTCTCGCCAGCGAGCTACGCGGACGGGCCGCTCCCGGCCTCCTGGCCGAGCGCGGAGAGCTCAGCGAAGGTGGCGTCGTCGAGCACCACCTGCGCGGCGGCGCAGTTCTGCTCCAGGTGCTTGATCGACGACGTGCCCGGGATCGGCAGGATCACCGGGGAGCGGCGCAGGAGCCAGGCCAGCGACAGCTGGGCAGCCGGGATTCCGGTCCGCTCCACGATCGCCGCGAGCGGCCCGTCCGGGCGGGCCAGCGGTCCCGCCGCGACCGGGAACCACGGGATGAACCCGATGCCGTCCTCCTCGCAGACGGCCAGCACGTCCTCCGCGCTGCGGTCACCGAGGTTGTAGAGGTTCTGCACGGTCGCCACGTCGATGATGTCTGTGGCGGCCTGGAGCTCCTCGACCGACACCTGGGACATCCCGAGGTGGCGGATCTTGCCCTGCTCCTGGAGGTCCTTGAGCGCCCCGAGCTGCTCCTCGAGGGGGACGTTGGCATCGATGCGGTGCAGCTGGTAGAGGTCGATGCACTCCACACCGAGCCGGCGCAACGACATCTCGACGCACTGGCGCAGGTAGTACGGGCTGCCGACCGGGGCCCACCTGTCCGGACCCGACCGGGTCAACCCGCCCTTGGTGGCAATCACCACGCCCTCGTAGGGGTGCAGGGCCTCTCGGATCAGCTCCTCGGAGACGAAGGGGCCGTACGAGTCGGCTGTGTCGATGAAGTCCACGCCCAGCTCGACTGCCCGGCGCAGCACGGCGATGGCGGCGTCCCGGTCGGGCGGGTCGCCCCAGATCCCGGGGCCGGTGATGCGCATCGCGCCGTAGCCGAGACGGCGCACGGGCAGGTCGCCACCGATCTCGAAGACGCCGGAGGCCTGGACAGGAGTGGTGTTGTCGATACTCATGGTCCAACTGTGCCACCGGCAGGTGGTGCCGAGGACAGCGCCCTCACCGACCGGGGCCCTGCTGGCTTGGCGACCTCAGTCGGGCAGCAGGACGTGCAGCGCGTGGTCCAGGTCGAGCGGGTACGGCGAGGCGAACTCCACCCACTGGCCGCTGCCCGGGTGCACGATCCCCAATCGCACGGCGTGCAGCCACTGGCGCTCCAAGCCGCACCGCGCGGCCAGGACCGGGTCGGCGCCGTACATGAGGTCGCCCACGCAGGGATGGCGGATCGCGGCCATGTGCACCCGGATCTGGTGGGTCCGCCCGGTCTCCAGGTGGACCTCGAGCAGGCTGGCGAACCGGAACGCCTCGAGCAACTCGTAGTGGGTCACCGACTGACGGCCGTCGGCGATCACGCCGAACTTCCAGTCGTGATGGGGGTGCCGGCCGATCGGGGCGTCGATGGTGCCGCGGACCGGGTCGGGCAGGCCCTGCACCAGTGCGTGGTAGACCTTCTCGGGCGTGCGGTCGCGGAACTGCTGCTTCAGGTGCGTGTAGGCCGGCTCGCTCTTGGCCAGCACCATCACCCCGGAGGTCCCGACGTCCAGGCGCTGGACGATGCCGCGCCGCTCCGGGGCACCTGAGGTGGAGATCCGGTACCCCCGCGCCCGCAGCACGCCGGTGACGCTGGGGCCCTCGAACCCGTGACTGGGATGGGCCGCCACCCCGACCGGCTTGTCGACCACGACGATGTCCGCGTCGTCGTGGAGCACGACGAGCTCAGGGACGTCCACGGCCGGTTGGTCGGCCGGCTCGACGCGCTCGGGGATGAGCACCTCGACCAGTTGACCGGCGTCGACCCGGGCGCTCTTGCCCAGGCTGCGCCCGTCCACCTGGACGTGCCCGGCCTCGGCCAGCTCGGCTGCGCGGGAGCGCGACAGCCCGAACATCCGAGCCAGCGCGGAGTCCACCCGCTCGCCGGCCAGGCCGTCGGGCACGTGCGCCAGCCGGGGCTCAGCCATCGGTGCCACGCTCCCCCGGCTCCCGCCCGGGCGCGGCCTCGGCATCGGCTTCGGCATCCGGGGCGGCGTCCGGCTCGCCCATCTCCACACCCCTGATGCTGAGCAGGACGGCCAGGATCGCCGATCCGACCAGGGCCATGTCCGCCACGTTGAACACCGGCCAGTTGGGCAGCTCGAGGAAGTCCACGACGTGACCGCGCAGGGGCGCCGGGGAGCGGAACAGGCGGTCGATCAGGTTGCCCAGGGCGCCGCCGAGGATGCCACCGAGCACGACGGCCCACCAGGTGCTGGTCAGGGTTCGCGACGTCCGCACGATCGCCACGGCCACGACGATCGCGATCGCGCTGATCAGGATGGTGTAGTTGCCGGCCAGCGAGAAGGCGGCCCCGGGATTGCGGACGAAGGTCAGCTGGAGCCACTGGCCGATGAGGTCGACCGACCCTTGACCCTCGAGCCTGGCCACGGCCAGGGCCTTGGTCACCTGGTCGATGACGACCACGGTGGCCGCCACGCCGAGGGTGAGGGGCAGCCGACTCACGTCAGCGGCGCTCCTCGGACTGCTTGCACGCGATGCACAGTGTGGCGCGCGGGAACGCGCTCAGGCGGGCCGCGGGGATCGCCGTCCCGCACGACTCGCAGATCCCGTAGGTGCCCGCGTCCAGCCGGGCCAGGGCGTGCATCGACTGCTCGAGCAGTTCGTTGGCGTTGGCGTTGACGCTCATCTCCTGCTCGCGCTCCAGGGTCTTGGAACCGGCGTCGGCCTGATCGTCGCCGGAGCGTTCGGCTGAGTCCGACAGCAGCGCGTCCATGTCCGCCTGGCCCATGTTGAGCTCCTCGCGCAGCCGGACGACATCGGCGTCCAGGGCGACCCGGAAGGCCGCGAGTTCCTCGTCACTCCAGGCCAGTACGACGGGAGGAGCGGGGGCGGCCGCAGGAGCCTGCGCGGCCCGGGTCTTCGCCGCCGGAGCGCCCCGGCCGGGGGCCGGCTCGCCGGGGGCCTTCCGCGCGGGAGCCGTGGCAGGTCTCCGGGCAGGTGCCTTCTTCGTCGCCGGGGCCTTCGGCGCCGCGGGCCTCTTCACCGGGGGCTTCGCCGCTGCCGGCCTCGTCACCGGGGCCTTCTTCGCCGCGGGCACGTCCTCGGGGTCCGGTGCGACCGTCGCCGGCAGCTCCTCGACGGGCTCCGCCACACCGGGCAGGGCCGATCGAACCCCCGCCACGGCCCGGCGCAGGCCCCCGGCCACCCAGTCCCCTGCACCCATCACGGCTCCTGCCCCGGTACGTCGGCGCCGACCGGCGCGGATCAAGGCGAGGATAGCCCCCATGGACAGCTTCCACGGCTCGATCCGGGTCCGGCCCGGCTCCAGAGCCGACCGCGTCGGGGGTCCGGCACCCACACGGGACGCCGCTGGTCCACCCGTTCTCGAGGTTCGGGTGCGCGCGCGGCCCGTCGAAGGGGCGGCCACCGCGGCCGCGGAGCGGGTGCTCGCCGACGCGTTGGGCGTGCGTCCCCGGCAGGTACGGGTCGTGCGCGGGGCGACCACGCGGGACAAGCGGGTGACGGTCAGCGACCCACCCCCGGACATCGCCGAGCGCTGGGCTGTCCTGCTCGGAACCGGGCGCTGAGCCGCTGCCCGGGTGCGGTCCGGGCTCGCGGGTCCTTGAGCCGGGGCGTCCGGTGGCACCCATCGCCCCGCCCACCGGACTCGCCCCACCCACTCGACGCCGGCCTCCCGCGGTGCCACGATCGTGGCCATGACCTTCACCCGTTCGCAGTTCGAGTCCCCGATCGACGGCCTGTCGCTGGCGACCTACGCCTGGGAGTCCCTGCCCGAGTCGGCCCCTGCGGCGCGGGGCGTCGTGCAGGTCGCCCACGGCCTGGCCGAGCACAGCGCGCGCTACGACCGGCTGGCCCAGGCCCTCAACGCCGCCGGCTTCCTGGTCTACGCCCACGACCACCGCGGGCACGGCAGCTCGATCCTCGGTGTCCCCGGGGACTTCGGCCAGGCCGGCTTCGATGGCCTGATCGCCGATGTGGCCGCCTACGGCGCCACGCTGTCCGCCGACCACCCGGACCTGCCGCTGCTGCTCGTGGCGCACTCGATGGGCTCCTTCGCCGCCCAATCGGTGCTGCTGGAGCACAGCGACCAGTACGCAGCGGTCGTCCTGTCCGGCTCGACCGCCCTGGATGTGCTGGCCGCGGGCATGGCCGCCCAAGCCGAGGGCCCGCCCGGCCTGGAGGCGTTCAACGTCGGGTTCGAGCACCGCACCGGCTACGAATGGCTCTCCCGGGACGAGGCGGAGGTCGATACCTACGTGGCCGACCCGCTGTGCGGGTTCGACCTGCCCGCAGACGCAGTCCCCTCGCTGTTCGCCGCCGCCGGCACACTGGCCGATGGCACGAACCTGGCCCGGATCCGACCCGACCTGCCCATCCTGATCGTGTCGGGTCGGGCCGATCCCCTGGCCGGCGGCGGTCAACTGGTCGAGCTGCTCGGCCAGCGCTACCGCGACGCCGGGCTGACCGATGTCACCGTGCAGGTCTACGACGACGCCAGGCACGAGATCTTCAACGAGACGAATCGTGAGGAGGTCACCGGCGCAGTGATCACCTGGCTGGCGGGCCACGTCTGACCCGAGCCCGAGCCCGCAGGCCTCAGGACTCCGGGTCGAAGTAGCCCTCGGGCACCTCGTCGACGCCGCGGACGCCGGCGAAGAGCACCCGGTCCACAGTGCGCCCGGTCCGGACCACACTGAGGTTTCCATCGGGTTCGAGGACGACCAGACCGATGTCCGACCGGTGCGCGATGCCGCGCTGGCGCAACTGCGACCAGAGCTGGAACGGGGTGATCCGGTAGCGGCGCAGCTCTGCCTCGCGGAGCTGGTCGCCGACCATGAGCAGCACCGCGGGGCGGGCCCGCTCGGGCCGCACGCCCGGGACCAGCCGCGACCAACGTCCGAATGAGCGCTCCAGCACGAGCAGCGTGGTCAGGGCGATCAGGCCCCCGAGCAGCGTCGGTGAGTCGCCCAGCATCGAACGGGCGGCCACCGCGCCGATCAGCGTGATGAAGGCGAGGCTGAACGCCGACGAGCTGGCGGCCAGGCGCTGACCCCACCAGCGCAGCACGAACGCCACCGCCACGAACAGGATGGCCGAGGCGAGCACCACGCTCAGCGCCCCGGTGGGGGTAATGCCCAGATGTCCATACAGCTGATCGGTCATGGCCCGATCGTCCACCTTCGGGGTCGCTGAACCGAACTCGACCGAACTCGACCGAACTCGCCTGGACTCGACTGAACTCGACTTGACTCCACCGAAGTCGACACCGACTCGACCCGCACCGACCCGAACTACGCCGAGGTCCGCAGGCCCAGATGCGCTGCCTGGGACTTCCCGACGAAGGATTTGCCTTTCGGGTCGGAACCGAACCCGTGCCTGCGCTGGCAGCGACGCACCGCGGCATCGGTCTGCTGCAGGTAGTTGCCGCTGGTCGGCAGGCCCAGGCCGGCGAAGTGCGCGTTGAGCGCGATCTGCAGCCTCACCACGTCGGCGCTGTTGCGGACCCCGAACTTCAGGTTGCCCAGATCGACCTTCGCGGCCTTCGCGGTGGTGACGGTCATGGTCGAACCCGGCGCCCCGATGTCGACAATGTCCAACCCCGACTGCGCGCCGTCCCACCACCGGCTGTCCGGCCGGGTGGACGCACCGAACGTGCGTCGGTCCGGCGCCCCGAACAGGTCCTTGGCATCGCCGTAGTTGACCTGACGCTCCAGGTCGAAGCGGCCGTCGGCCTGTTCCAAGGAGCACTCGTAGTGCTCGTCGGCGGTCATCGCCTCGGCGTTGTTGGTCGCCGTCTCGTCGACGTGCCAGATCGCCAGGCCGGAGTCGGGCAACGCTTCGTCGCGCCCCGTCTGCGCCCGGTTCTCCACGAGGAAGTACTCCGTCGCGCTGCGGGCGTACCGGAGGAAGTCGTTGCGGCCCGCGGTGGCGCTGGCCGTCATCCCCGGCCTCAGCGTGGTCAGCGTCGAGGTCCAGCCCGCCTGATGCTTGAGGTAGGCACAGACCTGCGCGGGGTTCTGGTCCGAGGCGCCGTAGCTCATGAGGCAGTAGTCCCCGGTCCCGTAGGACTCGAAGCCGTAGTCGTAGAGGTCGGGGAAGTCGCAGATCATATGACCGTTCTCGTGGCAGAAGGTGCGCAGCGCCAACTCAGAGCCGAGGTTGGTGATCTGGTAGTCGGAGAAGCTCCTGTTGGCCGCGACCGTGACGGGATCGGCCAGGGCCGATGAGTGCGGCCACAGCCCCTCGGCCCAGGCGTTGTCCAACTCCCCGGCGTAGAAGACGTTCAGGGCGCGCACGAAGCCGGCCGAGTCGACGGTCAGTGGGGTGAAGTCCAGCCCCCGCGCCTTCGATTGCGCCAGGCCCTCCTTGATCAGGCCGCGGGCCCGGCGGCCGAAGTCCACGCCCGGGTCCGTGTAGTAGCTGCGCGGATGCTTGGCGGTGCAGTAGGCGGTGACGAGGTTCGAGTAGTCCAGTCGGCCGTCGGAGACTGCCAGGAAGTAGTCACGCACCGACCCGTTGTTGCCGAACCTGCGGTAACCCGCCTTGTTGGCGAAGTTGGTCACCTGGCGCCGCGTCAGTGTGCCGGGGACATCCGGGAAGTCGATGAGCAGGCACAGGCCCACGTAGCTTCCGAGCACACCCGGGCTCGGACTGCTGCGCGCAGCGTCATCTCCGTCGGGCGAATCAGGCCCGGCCCCGGTCGGCGGCGCGGGGCTGCGCGGCTTTCGGGCCGCCCGACGCTGCGCCCACCGTGGGACCGGAGCGGCCTCCCGCGCGGCCCTGGCCCGGGCACGGGTGGCCGACGCGGCAGGTCGCAGGTGGGTGGACAGGGTGAGCGCGCCCGGGGCGATCTCCCCGACGCGCGGGCCCGTGGGCACCAGCGTGGTGCCGTCCGGCGAGCGCTGCGCGTAGTGGAAGAACCCGGAGGCGGGGTCCTTCACCACGGTGAATCCGTCGTCGGTCTCGAACACGGCGGCGAACTGGTTGCCGAAACCGCGCACGTGCACCTGGGAGCCGTCCGGGTTGGTGAAGACGAACCGTTGGCCGGTGTAGGGAGTGGGCATCATGTACCTCCAGGCGCGCGCCGGGACCGGGCGACTCGACGGTACTCCGGGGACCTACCCGCCCACCAGAGGCGGAACCAGGCTCCGGCGCACGATCAGGCGCGGCATCCTGCTGGCCACCGCATCGGTGGTGCCGATCACCTCGAATCCGGCCGCCTCGAACATGGCGCGGGTGCCCACGAACGCCATCGTCGTATCCATCCGCCCGGGCGGGTCCACCGGATGGGCCTCCACCGCGGGGGCCCCGCGCGACGCGGCGTACTCGACGGCTCCCTCGATCAGGGGACCGGTGACGCCCGTGCGCCGGTGGCCGCTGCGCACGACTACGCACACGATGCTCCAGACCGGTAGGTCGTCGACCGGGCGGATCAACCTCGATCCGGCCAGCCGGGGGATGTCGGCCCGCGGGCCGCTGTTGCACCAGCCGACCGGGACCCCGTGGCGGTAGGTCACCACGCCCGGCGGGTTCGGTTGGGCGCACAGCGCCCGCATGGCCTGTTCGCGGCTGCCGCCGCCGAGCTCCACGATGTCCTTGGCCCGCAATCGATGCGACAGGCACCAGCAGTGCCTCGCCCGCCGGTTGGGGTTGATGACCTCGGCGAAGTCTTCGAACCTGTCCGGGGTCACGGGATGGGTCTGGAACGTCATCGGACCATGCAACCACCGGCACGTCGGCATCGTCGCGCGACGAGCACGGGCGGGCGCACTGGCTTTCGGTGGCATCGCCTCGGCCGCGGGCGCGGCGGTCCGATTCGATCGGTTCCCGCCCGTCGTGTCCGACTACCATCACGACGTGAACGCCCACCCGCCGGACCGCGCGCTCGCGGGCATGACCGACGTGGGAATGCCCATCGTCGAGCAGACCCCCGCGCTGGCCGAGCGGCGCGCAGCCGTGGGCGACCTGGGCGACGCGCTGCGCGCGCTGATCACTGCATCGGTGGCCACCGAGGTCCCGGTCGAGGAACTCGTGACGGTCACCGAGGAGGTGCATCGACTCGCGCACGAACTCGCTGCGGTCAGCCGTCCGCACAGCCGTCCGTCGTCGGTCGACGATCTGCGGCGCGGGCGGCGCTTCTACAACCCGGTCGTCGGGCCGGGCAACCCGGTCGCCCCACCGATGCGCGTGCGCATCGAGGACGGCGTGGCACTGGGGACGTGCACGCTGGGCCTGGCCTACGAGGGACCGTTGACCTTCGCGCACGGTGGGATCAGCGCGCTGCTCCTAGACCAGATCATGGGCTACGCGACCGCAGCCGCGGGCTACCCGGGGGTCACCGGGCGCCTGCAGGTGCGCTATCGCACCGCGGTCCCGCTCGGGTCACCGCTGATGGTGCGCGGCGAGGTCATCGACGTCCTGGGCGTTCGGGTGGCGGTCCGCGGATCGATCGGCCTCGCCGGCGACGACACCGGGGCCCTGGTCGAGGCCGACGGCCGATTCCTCATGCTGCGACCTGAGCAGGCGCAGCGCCTCTTCGGGGCCAACACGTCGGACTGAATCCGGTCGGCCGCACGGGTGCCGAGCGCCGCCGTCCAGCGCAGGACCGCCAAGCCGTCGGCGCTCAGCTCGACTGGGCCTCCCCCAGCCGGGCGCGGCTCGCCTCGAGGCTGTCGAGGATCGGGTCGGTCTCCCAGTTGGCGTCCTGGCCCACGAGGCTGAACTCCACGACGCTCACATGCTCGCCGACGGCATCCACGCCGACGAACTCGAACGTGGCGTCGTCACTGCCCTCGCCGGCCAGTTCGTTCCTGGTCCAGGTCATCGCCGTGCCCGGTTGGCTGATGATCGAGCCACCGCAATCGGTGAGCGCGGCCTGCAGGGTCTCGTTGGCCGAGGCCGCCTCGGCCGGGGACTCGAACGCCATGACCACGTTGCGACCTGCCAGCGCGCCCTCGCTCGTCACGAACGTCCGGTCGGCGAAGGCGACTGCAGCCAGATCCTCGGGGGACGGCCAGGGACACAGCGCGACAGCCGGGCCACTGGCCGGGCCGCCCTGCGACCACACCATCGAACCGTTCCATTCGGTCATCTGCTCTGCCCCCAGCAGCAGGTCAGGACTGACGCTGACCACGGCCTCGGTCGGGCTCGTCTGCTGGCTGGGCTCCTGAGATTGCCCGGAGCAGCCGGTCAGCAGCAGGAGGGCGGCACCTGCTGCGGCGGTGCGAGTTCCGATACCCATGACGACCCCTGTCCATGAGTGGTGGCGGCGGTGCCGCACCGTCGTCGTGCGGTCCAGACTACGCCGCGGATTGGGTTGACGACGTCCACGTCGATCGATCCTCATGACCACACACCCGGATGCCACGGGCCCGCGGACCGGGGGTTGCCATCGGGGCCGCGCGGCTCCGAGCGGAACCTCGCACCTGAAGTGTGGCTCTGGGGCCAGGGCACCTCGCCGCACCCGCGACCTCGCATGTGATGTGTGGGTTTCCGCTGCGGATTCCGGCGCCCATACCCACACATCACATGCGAGGTTGGTCCAGCGGTGCTGCCGAACCTCGCCATACCCACACATCGGACGCGAGGTTGCGCCGCGCGGCCCACCCGGGATACCGCTCAGAGATCGCCCAGGTCGATGTCGGGGTCCGACAGGCGGGACAGCTCCACGGACCGGCCGGAGGAGACCAACGCGGCGATCTGGTCGTTGACGTCCCAGATGTTGACGTTCATGCCGCCAACCACCCGCACAGGGTCGCCGTTGCCGGTGACCCAGAACGCGATGAACTCCCCGGACGCCACGTCGCCTCGGTAGACGACCCGCGCGTGGGACATCAGCGGGCCGTAGCCGCAGAGTTCCATGCCCAGGTCGTACTGGTCGGTGAAGAAGAACGGCACCCGGTCGTAGGACACGTCCTGGCCGAGCATCGAACGGGCCGCGGCCTTGCCCTGTCGATCGGCGTGCGCCCAGTGCTCCACCCGCAGGCGCTGGCCGAGCACGGGGTGCATCGCGTTGGCCACGTCTCCCGCGGCGTACACGTCCTGCCCGGCGCTGAGGCTGGCGTCGACGAGCACACCGTCATCGACGGCGAGCCCGGCGGCCTCGACGAGGTCGGTGTTGGGCACGGCGCCGATGCCGACGACCACCACGTCGGCGGGCACCACCTCGTCGGAGGCGAGCCGTACTCCGGTGACCCGATCCTCGGAACCCTCGAACCCGGCCACCTCCACGTGCATCCGCAGATCCACTCCGTTGCGCACGTGCAGGTCGCCGAAGTAGCCCCCGAGCTCGGCGCCCAGGGCTGGCTCGAGCGGGACGTCCTCGCGTCCGAGCACGGTCACCGGGTTGCCGTAGCCGCGCGCCGCGGCGGCAACTTCGAGGCCGATCCAGCCGGCGCCGACGATCACGACGCGGCGGTCCCCGGAGGCCAGAGCATCGCGCAGCGCCTCGGAGTCGGCGTAGGTCCGCAGGTAGTGCACGCCGGCCAAATCGGGGAAGTCCGCACCGCCGAGCGTTCGCGGGGCGGCGCCGGTGGCCAGCAGGAGCTTGTCGTAGCCCAGGCGCTCGCCACCGGCGAGGACGACCTCATGTGCGTCGGTGTCCAGGGCATGGACCCGCTCACCGAGACGCAGGTCGATGTCGTGATCTGCGTACCACGGCTGCGGATTGATCTGCGCCGACGAGCGCTCGGCCGTGCCGCTCAGGTAGTCCTTGGACAGCGGCGGCCGCTCGTAGGGCACCTCGTCCTCACCGGCCAGCAGCACCACCCGCCCAGTGAACCCCTCCTCGCGCAGGGTGGCCGCGGCACTTGCGCCGGCCTGTCCGCCGCCGATGATCACGAATGTCTGCTGGGCCATGGGTCGTTCCTCCCGGGTCTGTTCGGAGCCCCGATGGTCGCTGCGTCCCACCAGGTCCGGATACGAACTCACTGCCTGCGACCGTAGGGGGCGCACGCCCCACCGGCCACCGGAGCGGTGGGGACCCGGTGCAACACCACCTGAGGTTGGGGGCGCCCGCGCACGGGCCTCAGGCCACCAGCAGCACGATCAGGGTGACGTTGAGCACGCTGATCGCGGCGGCGACCACCCCGGCGAGCAGCGTCGTGCGGCCCCGGTTGACCAGGTCGCCCATCAGCGCACGGTTGCCGGTCAGGGCCACCAGCGGCCAGAGCGCGAACGGGATGCCGAAGGAGAGCACCACCTGGGAGATGACCAGCGCCTCGGTGGTGTCCACCCCGACGGCCAGGATGCCCAACGCCGGGACCAGCGCGATCATCCGGCGCACCAGCAACGGGATGCGTCGACCGCCGAAGCCCTCGAGGATCACCGCACCCGCGTAGGTACCCACGCTCGAGGACGCCAGCGCGCTGGCGAGCAGGGCCAGGGCGAACAGCAGTGCGGCCACCGACCCCAGCACCGCGCCGAACCCCGCGTAGGCGTCCTGGATCGTCTCGGCACCGGAACCCTGCAGGGCGGCTGCCGCCGCGATCAGCATGGCGGCGTTCACGGTCCCGGCCAGGACCATCGCCAGGCCGACGTCCACACGCGTGGCGGCCAGGATCCGCCGGCGGCCGACCGGGTCGGCGGACACGTCGCCGTGCCGGTCGCGCACGAGCGCCCCGTGCAGCCAGATCGCATGCGGCATCACAGTCGCGCCGAGGATGCCGGTGGCCAGCACCAGGCTGTCCACACCCTCCAGCCGCGGGACCAGTCCGCTGGCCAGTCCCGACAACGAGGGACCCGACGCGATCGCCGACCACAGGAACCCCACGAGCACGATGCCCAGCAGCAGCAGGATCGCGTGCTCGTAGCGCACCTGCCCACGGCTCTGCACGCCCAGGATCACCAGCGACACTGCACCGGTCACGACCCCGCCGAGGACCAGCGGCATGTCGAACAGCAGCTGCAGGGCGATCGCGCCGCCGATCACCTCGGCGAGGTCGGTCGCGATGGCCACCGCCTCGGACTGGACCATGAGTCCCACGCGGACGGGCCGGGAGTAGGTCGCCTGGCACAGCTCGGGCAAGGTCTTCCCGGTCGCGATCGTCACCTTCGCCGCCAGGTACTGCACGAGAACGGCCGTCACGTTGGCCACCACGATGACCCAGAGCAGCAGGTAGCCGAACCGCGCACCGGCCGCGACATTCGTGCCGACGTTGCCCGGGTCGACGTAGGCCACCGCCGCCACGAAGGCCGGGCCGAGCAGCAGCACGGTCCGGCGCAGGCGCGCAGAACTCAGTGCAGGCGCTTGCATCGCCCACCCGATCGCCGGTCTCCGAGCACCACGCCACTATCCCAGCCGGCACCGGCGACCCCTGCGGCGAGTCCTCTCGGGCACCGGATGCGGCGGCGGCCCACCGGGGCGCCACTAGAATTGGCCGCCTGCCCCCGACTGAGGACTCGACCCATGAGCGCGCACCCGACCTCGCCGATGCCTGACGCGGCGCCCCCGCCCCCCGCGAGCACTGCCCGGCCCTACGCCGACGTCCCGGCGAAGGTCGACCTGCCCGCCATGGACCGCGAGATCATGGCGCACTGGGCCGCCCATGACGTGTTCCACCGCTCGCTGGCCCAGCGCCAGGGGGCACCGGAGTGGACGTTCTACGAGGGGCCGCCGACCGCGAACGGCAAGCCCGGCACGCATCACGTCGAGGCACGCGTGTTCAAGGACGTGTTCCCGCGCTTTCGCACCATGCGCGGCTACCACGTCGGCCGCAAGGCCGGCTGGGACTGCCATGGCCTGCCCGTCGAGCTCGCGGTCGAGAAGGAGCTGGGCTTCTCCGGCAAGGGCGACATCGAGGCCTACGGCGTCGCGGAGTTCAACGCCAGGTGTCGCGAGTCGGTGCTGCGCCACGTCGACGAGTTCGCGGTGCTCACGCAGCGCATGGGCTACTGGGTCGACATGGACGACGCCTACTGGACGATGGATAGCTCCTACGTGCAGAGCGTCTGGTGGTCGCTGAAGGAGATCTTCGACCGTGGCCTGCTGGTCCAGGACCATCGGGTCACCCCGTACTGCCCGCGGTGCGGCACCGGCCTGTCCGACCACGAGCTCGCCCAGGGCTACGAGGACATCATCGACCCGTCGGTGTTCGTGCGGATGCCGGTGACCCGCGGCCCGCTGGCCGAGCGGTTCCCGGGAGTCAGCCTGCTGGTCTGGACCACTACCCCGTGGACGCTGGTGTCCAACACCGCGGTCGCGGTCAAGCCCGAGGCCACCTATCAGGTGGTGCGGGTGCCCGGGGAGTTCGGCGATTCCGAGTTGCTGGTCATCGCCGAGGAGCTGCGCGAGGCGAAGCTGCCCGAGGGTCATGAGGTGCTGGCCTCGATGCCCGGCCGCGAGTTGGAGCACACCGGCTACTCGCGGCCGTTCGACCTGATCGACATCCCCGACGCGCACTACGTGATCCTGGCCGACTACGTCACCACCGAGGACGGCTCCGGCCTGGTCCACCAGGCCCCGGCATTCGGCGCCGAGGACCTCGTGTCATGCCGCAGCTATGGGCTGCCGGTGGTCAACCCGCTGCTGCCCGACGGCACGTTCGACCGCAGCGTCCCACTGGTCGGCGGCATGTTCTTCAAGGCCGCCGACCCGACCCTGGTGGCCGACCTCGAATCACGCGGTCTGATGTTCGCCCACGAGCAGTTCGAGCACTCCTACCCGCACTGCTGGCGCTGCCACACCCCGCTGGTCTATTACGCGCAGCCGTCCTGGTACATCCGGACCACCGAGATCAAGGATGCGCTGGTCCGCGAGAACGCGGGCACGACGTGGCATCCGAGCACCATCCAGTGGGGCCGTTACGGCGACTGGCTGGCCAACAACGTGGACTGGGCGCTGTCGCGCAACCGGTACTGGGGCACCCCGCTACCGATCTGGCGCTGCGCCGAGGAGCACCTGACCTGCATCGGGTCGCTGGCCGAGCTCGGCGCCCTGGCCGGTCAGGAACTCGACTCGCTCGACCCGCATCGGCCCTTCGTGGACGACATCACGTTCGACTGCCCCGAGTGCGGGGGCACGGCCACCCGGGTGCCCGAGGTGATCGACTGCTGGTACGACAGTGGGGCGATGCCCTTCGCCCAGTGGGGCTACCCGCACGCAGGCGCCGACACCTTCGCGCGCAAGTACCCGGCCGACTTCATCTGCGAGGCGATCGACCAGACCCGCGGGTGGTTCTACACGCTGATGGCGATCGGCACGCTGGTATTCGACCAGTCGGCCTACCGGACCGTGCTCTGCCTGGGCCACATCCTCGACGAGGACGGCCGCAAGATGAGCAAGCACCTGGGCAACGTGCTCGAGCCGATCGGCCTGATGGACGAGCACGGCGCCGATGCGGTGCGCTGGTTCATGCTCGCGGCCGGGTCGCCGTGGCAGGCCCGACGGGTGGGCCACACGGCCATCGCCGACGTGGTGCGCCGCACGCTGCTGACCTACTGGAACACGGTGTCCTTCCAGTCGTTGTACGCGCGGACCGCCGGCTTCGTGGCCGACCCGGCCACCGCTCCGGCTGTGGCCGACCGACCCGTGCTGGATCGGTGGGCGCTGGCCGAGGCCAGCCGGCTGGCCGCCGAGGTCACGGCTGCCCTGGATGTCTACGACACGCAGCGGGCCGGGCGGTTGATCGCAGCCCACATCGACGACCTGTCCAACTGGTACGTCCGCCGCTCGCGGCGGCGGTTCTGGGACGGCGACCCGGCCGCGCTGCACACGCTGCACGAATGCCTGCGGACCGTGACCCTGCTGATGGCCCCGTTCACACCGTTCATCACCGAGCGGGTGTGGACCGACCTGTTCGCCGCGTCGGGCGAGGACTCGGTGCACCTGCAGGACTGGCCCGACGACTCCGGCGCGCTGGCCGATCCGGTGCTGGCCGAGCAGGTCGCGCTGATCCGTCGGCTGGTGGAGCTCGGTCGCGGCGCCCGCGCGGAGGGCAAGGTGCGCACCCGCCAGCCGCTCGGTCGAGCGCTGGTGTCCGCTCCGGGGTGGGAGGCCATGCCCGCCGAGTTGCGCACCCAGCTGACCGAGGAGCTGAACGTGGTGTCGGTGGTGAGCCTGGGCGGCGGTTCCGGGGATGCGACCACCGACGAGCTGGTGCATGTGTCGGTGAAGGCGAACTTCCGCTCGCTGGGTCGGCGGTTCGGTAAGGGCACCCAGCCGGTGGCTGCCGCAGTCGCGGCGGCGGACCCGGTCGCGCTGACCGCAGCCGTGCGCGCCTCGGGGGCTGCCACGGTCGAGGTGGACGGCTCGCCTGTGCAGGTCGGCCCCGACGACGTGGTGATCACCGAGACCCCGCGCGCGGGCTGGGCGGTGGCCACCGATGCTGGCGAGACACTGGCCCTGGACCTGGCGCTGACCCCCGAGCTGATCGGCCGAGGACTGGCCCGCGAGGTGGTCCGCACCGTGCAGGAGGGCCGCAAGGCCGCGGGGCTGGCGGTCAGCGACCGGATCGAGCTGTGGCTGGTGGCCGACTCCCCCGAGTTGGCTTCGGCGCTCGACGCGCACGCGGATGACATCGGGGGCGAGGTGCTGGCGGTCTCGGTGTCGCGCGGGTCGGCTGATCCGCAGGCGTTCACCGGCCGCGATGAGGACCTGGGCCTGGCGTTCGGGTTGCGCCGGGTGTGAGGGCAGCTGTCCCCGGTTGGGGTTGGGCACCGACGAGGGCCTGTGCATGAACGAGCCGAATTGTCGGGGGTCCGTGGCAGGGTGACGCCCATGCAGACACAGGATCCGCGGGTGGACCGGTATCGGGGGGCGGTCTACCAGGCTGAGGACACCATCGCCTCAGTGATGAAGCGTCCGTATCGGGCCGTGCGGCTCGGGTCGCGGGTGGTCACGCTGCCCGCCGAGGTGCGATTCGGCACACTGGCAGGGGTGCAGGACTACGTGGACTCGGTGCTGGCCGCTGCCCCCACCGTCGCGCGCTACCCAGGGCGCGGTCCGGTCCAGGTGCAGTCCCGGCGTGGGTTCCGCAAGGCCACCTACTCCGCGGGCACGATCAACATCCCGGCAGCGGACCCACGGGGTCGCTGGGCGCTGTCGCGAGCGGTCGTCCTGCACGAGGTCGCCCATCACCTGGCCGGGGTGCCCGGGCATGGCCCGGAGTTCCGCACCGCCCTGGTGCACCTGTACCACCTGCACCTGGGTGCCGGGGCCGGTGCCCTGCTCGAGCACCTGTTCACACCGCTGGAGGGGCTCTCCGAGCCGGTCGACCCAGCCACCGAGGACGACCAGGTCCGTCGGGTGTCGGCCCTGCTGGCCAAGGCCGAGTCGACATCGTCGTCCCAGGAGGCGGAGGCCTACCTGGCCAAGGCCGGGTTGGTCGCCCAGCGGCACAGCGTGGACATGGCGCTGGCCGCCCTCGAGCGCCGAGCTGCGCGGCCGGACGCCCCGACCCACCGGATGTTGACCATCGGCGAGCCCCGGCGGGCGTTGAACAAGCGCCTTGTCGGCCTGATGCTCGTCATCGCGCACGCGTGGGGGGTCCGCGTGGACATCGGACCCGGCTCGACCTACGTGCTGGTCTACGGGCTCGCCGCCGACCTCGACCGGGTCGAGTCCGTGTTCGCCACCGCCAGTTCCATGATGCAGGCCAAGGCCCACG
Organism: Candidatus Nanopelagicales bacterium; assembly: GCA_049688395.1. GTDB lineage: Bacteria > Actinomycetota > Actinomycetes > S36-B12 > CAIYMF01 > Prado023. The sequence goes on along the minus strand of JBAVKQ010000296.1, from coordinate 180 downwards.
AGCATGTCCAATCCGGGCGCTGGCGGGGCACCACCTACCTGCCGAACGACGGTTCGGCACCACGACCGGTCACTGCGGCCCTGGCGCGCAACGCGTTCTGCCTGGGCTTCGTGTCCCGGCTGGGCAGCAACCTCGCGCAGGCGGCTGCCGCCGCCCGGCGCGGCGATGCCGCCGCCGGGG
>JBAVKQ010000295.1:0-2048 GCA_049688395.1 Candidatus Nanopelagicales bacterium | reverse complement strand
GCCCAGTAGACCTCCCGGCGACGGGCGTCGGTGGCGACCAGGAACGACCCGGACACCCCGGCGTCGCGCGCCTGGGCGGCCAGCACGTCCAGCGTGCACACCCCGTGCACGCCGATACCCAGCGCCCAGCCCATCACCGCGGCGTGCACCAGACCGACCCGCAACCCGGTGAACGGTCCGGGGCCCCGCCCGACCGCCACCGCGTCCAGCTCCCGCGGGGTGATGCCGGCCAGGGCAAGGGCCTGGGCAACCACGGGGGCCAGCTGCTCACCGTGGGCGCCCGGACCCACGAACCCGGCCCGACCGCGCACCTGACCGGTGTCCGTGTCGAGGACCGCAGCACCGATCGCCGGGGTGGCGGTGTCCAGGGCGAGGATGAGCACGGCCCAAACCTACTTCGCGCCGAGCACCAGGCCAGCCCAGCGGGGGCCCACGCCGCGCACGTGCACAGCCCGCGCCCCGCCCGCGGGGTCCTCGGGGTCCTCGGGGTCCACGGCAGCGCCGAGGTCGCGAGTGATCACGACCTCGAGGCGATCGGCGGCCAGGCCCTCCACCTTGCCCGTACCCCACTCCACGACAGTCACCGCCTGGTCGAGATCCGCGTCGAGGTCGAGGTCGTCGACCTCGACCGAGCCGGCCAGCCGGTAGGCATCCACGTGCACCAGCGCCGGCCCGGGGCCGGGGTGCCGACGCGCGATCACGAACGTGGGGCTGGTGACTGCGCCGCGCACGGACAGTGCGGTCCCGATGCCCTGGGTGAAGGTCGTCTTGCCTGCACCCAAGGGCCCGTCGAGCACGACCACGTCCCCGGGGAGCAGTCGGCCGGCCACGTCCGCGCCGAGCGCCCGCATCTGCTCGGCGTCGTGCGCGCTGGCCGACCAGCCCTGGCCCTCGCGGTGCCAACCAGTCACGCGGTGGCCCGGGCCGGCGGATCAGCTTCCGGCGGGCCCAGGTCAGATGGCACCTGGTCGGGCGGTTCGGGGTCGGCAGGTTCGGGGTCGGGCAGTTCCGGGTCGGACGGTTCCGGATCGGACGGTTCCGGATCGGACCCGGCCATCAGCGCGGGCGCGTCGGCCACCAGGACGTCGGCGGCCAGGTCCGCGCGCACCCTGGCCACCAACAGTCGCAGCTGATGGTTCACCTGCGCGTAGTGCTCGAGGATCATCATGTGCCCGGCGTCGGCGATGGTCTCCAGCTCGGCCTTCGGCAGCCGGCGAGCCATGTCCAGCGAGTGCTCCGCCGGGGTCATCCGGTCCTGCTGGCCGACCATCACCAGACCGGGCACGGTGGCCAGCGTGCGCAGGGCGGCCTTGCGCTGATGGCGCTGCAGGGTGGGCAGGAACTCCGAGATGATGTCGATCGTCGTCTCGCCGAGCATCCGATGGGTGAAGTCGGCCAGGGCCGGTGAGGCGGTGGACCCGAACGAGTACAGGCGGGTGAACAGCAGGCTCAGGTCGTTGACGCGGGAGCGCCCCATCTCGATGAAGTCCGCATTGCGGACCAGGACCGCAGCGGTCACCGGCAGCAGCCGGTGCAGGGGCCTGGCGACCAGCGTGGGCAGGCCCATCGAGACGTCGCGCAGCCCGCCGGGCGAGGTCGACAGCAGGGCGATGCCGCGGACCCGGGTCCCGAACATTTCGGGGTGGTCCAGGGCGAACTGCATGATGGTCATGCCGCCCATCGAGTGCCCGATCAGCACGATCGGCCCCTCGGGGACGACCTCGTCGAGCACAGCAGCCAGGTCCCGGCCGAGCTGGTCGATGGTGTTGGTCTGCGCCAGCGAGCGCCCGGAACGGCCGTGGCTGCGCTGGTCCCAGAACACCAGGTCGCCCAGCGGACGCAGATCCCGGCGCTGGTAGTGCCAGCAGTCCTGGTTCAGCGCGTAGCCGTGGCAGAAGACCAGAGTCAGGTTCTCGGCGTTGTCGCGCGTGCAGGACTCGACCTCGGCGTGCAGGAGCACGTCACCCTCGGCGCGCACCGCAACCGGACGGCCCCGCAGCTTGCCGAACGGCTCGTCGCCCTCACGATCGGCGCGTCCGGCCCGGGCC
>JBAVKQ010000294.1:0-1710 GCA_049688395.1 Candidatus Nanopelagicales bacterium | reverse complement strand
GTCGAGACCTGGCCGGGCCGCTGGCCACGCTCGCCGTCGTCGGGGTCAGCTGGGTGGCGGTGGCCGCGCTGCGCCCGGGCGACTCCGGGCCCACCCCGTGCCCTTGGCGGACGATCACCGGCCTGGACTGCCCGTTATGCGGATCGACCCGCGCGGCGGTGGCCCTGGCCACTGGCGACGTGGGTGCCGCCCTGGATCACAACGCCCTGTTCGTCATCGGGGTGCTGCCGCTGGCGCTGGTGGCCTGGGGTCTCTGGGTGCTCAGTGCCTGGCGCCGTCGGCCGGCACCGGTGGTGTCGACTCGCCTGGTCGCCCTCCTGATCGCAGTCACCCTGGGCTGGTGGGTACTGCGCCTGGTGGTGCCGTGGCTGGGCTCGTCGGCAGGGTGACCTGCGCCCGTGGGCCCGGCTGCGGATCGACCTGCGCCCGTGGGCCCGCCTGCGCATCGACCTGCTCGACCGCCCTGCGATCCGTGTCGGGCAGCAGGACCCGGAAGGCCGCGCCACCCTCGGGTGCGATCCCGGCTTGGGCCGCCCCGCCCAGGCGCTGCGCGAGCCGCGCGACCAGGGCCAGGCCGACCCCGGAACCCGCCTTGCGCACCCCCCGGTAGCGCGCGTGCAGCTCGCCTGGCTCGAAGGCGACGACCAGATCGTCGGCACGCAGGCCCGGGCCACCATCACGGACCTCGACGACGAACTGTCCCGGCAGCGGAGCGGCGCCCACATGCAGGACCACCGGAGCGCCCTCGGCGGTGACACGCAGGGCGTTGCCCATGAGGTTGTCGATGATCTGGCGCACCCGGACCGGATCGGTGCGCACCGGATGCGGCGTGCGCTGGACCTCGTCGACGAACCGCACGCCCTCGCGGTCGGCCCGCCCGGACCACACCGCCGCGGCGTCGGCACCGAGCTGCGCCAGGTCGAGGTCGACCGGTTCGATGGCCACGTCGACCGCGCCGAGCCGGGCCAGGTCGAGCAGGTCGGCCACGAGCCGGTCCAGATGGTCGGCCTCCGCACGGACCACCCCGGCCACCGCCGCGACGTCCTCGGTCGGCACCACGCCGTCGGCCAGCGCCTCCGAGTAGCCCTTCACCGAGGTCAGCGGGGTGCGCAGCTCGTGGGAGACGGTGAGGAAGAACTGCCGCTGACGCTCCTCGCTGGTGCTCAGGGCGGCCGACAGCCGGTTGAGCGCCACGGCGATGTCGGCCACCTCGTCCGGGCCGGCTGGATCCACCCGGACGTCGCGCTGCCCGGCGCCCATGGCGTTGGCGGCGGCGGCTGCCTGGGCCAGCGGCCGGGTCAGCCGGCGGGCCAGCAGCGTCCCGATCACGACGGCGACCAGCAGCCCCAGGGCCAGGGCCAGGACCAGGCGCCACAGCGCCGGCGTACTGAGATCACTGGCGACCGCGGCCGGCTGCACCAGCAGGAACCCGAAGCCGTCGACGACCGGGCGGCCCTCCACGTAGCTCGCGCTCGGCGGGTCGGCCCGCCGGTCGCTGACCGGGACCCCGCTGACCACGCTGGCGACGTCCGCGGCCCGCAGCGGCTCGGGCACCGGGGCCTCGGGTACGACCAGGTAGGCCGTGACCTCCTGCGGGGCGAGCAGGGCCTCCAGCCGGGTCGCCGGTCCGCCGCGCGGGCCGCCGGGACCCTGGCCGGTGTAGGTCCCGACGAGCAGCTCCTGGGTGAGGTCCGCCGTGCGCGCCAGGGC
>JBAVKQ010000293.1:0-3592 GCA_049688395.1 Candidatus Nanopelagicales bacterium | reverse complement strand
ATGTGTATAAGAGACAGCTCCACGCCCGTGCGGTTCAGCGCGCGGCGGTGCCCTCCACGTAGTCGGAGTCTCCGGTCTTGACCCACGACATCAGCTTGCGCAGCTCGCGACCCGTGGCCTCGATCGGGTGCGCCTCACCCTCGGCGCGCAGTGCGGCGAACTCCGGCGCGCCGGCGTCCTGGTCGGCGATGAAGCGCGCCGCGAACGCACCGGACTGGATGTCGGCGAGCACCGCCTGCATGTTGGCCTTGACCTGCGCGTCGATGACCCGCGGGCCCGACACGTAGTCGCCGTACTCGGCGGTGTCCGAGACGCTCCAGCGCTGCTTGGCGATGCCCCCCTCGTACATCAGGTCGACGATGAGCTTGAGCTCGTGCAGGCACTCGAAGTAGGCGACCTCGGGCTGGTAGCCGGCCTCGGTCAGCACCTCGAACCCGGTCTGGACCAGCTTCGACGCCCCCCCGCAGAGCACGGCCTGCTCGCCGAACAGGTCGGTCTCGGTCTCCTCGGTGAAGGTGGTCCGGATGCCCCCGGCGCGCAGCGCGCCGATCGCCTTGGCGTAGCTCAGGGCCAGCGCCCAGGCGTTGCCGGTGGCGTCCTGCTCGACGGCCACGATCGCGGGCACACCCCGGCCGGCCACGTACTCGCGGCGGACCAGGTGCCCCGGACCCTTCGGGGCGACCATGCACACGTCGACGTCGGCCGGCGGGGTGATGTAGCCGAACCGGATGTTGAAGCCGTGGGCGAAGAACAGCGCGTCCCCGGGGTTGAGGTTCGGGGCGATCGCCTCGGCGTACAGGCCGCGCTGGGCCGGGTCCGGGACCAGGACCATGATCAGGTCGGCCTCCTCGCAGGCGGTGGCCGGATCGACCACGCGCAAGCCCTCCGCCTGCGCCTTCGCCCGGCTCGCGGACCCCTCGGCAAGCCCGACGCGCACATCCACCCCGGAGTCGCGCAGGCTCAGGGCATGGGCATGCCCCTGGCTGCCGTACCCCAGCACCGCGACCTTGCGGGCGGAGATGATCGACAGATCGGCGTCGTCGTCGTAGAACAGTTCAGCCACGGGGGCTCCTCGGGTGGTGTGCGGCGCACTCTGGTGGGCGCCTGGGGATCTGCTTCGGAGGTGATTGTGTCAGGTGCGACTCTGCGCGGGGGCGGCGGTCAGCGGCCCCACGACACCGACTGGCGTTGAGTCCTGGATTGGGCACTGTCCCGGCCGAATCCATCACACAACGGGTGCAGCGCGGCGCGCGCGACCTCAGGCCGAGCGATCCACCGGGCGCAGCGCCCGCTCGGTCATCGACTTCGAGCCACGGCCCAGGGCCACGACCCCGGACTTGACCAACTCCCGGATGCCGAACGGCGCCAGCACGCGCAGGAACGCGTCGAGCTTGTCCTGGCTGCCGGTGACCTCGATGGTGACCGCGTCCGGGGACACGTCCACGACGTTGGCCCGGAACAGCTGCGCCGTCTCGAGCACATGGCTGCGGGTGGTGGCATCCGCACGCACCTTGACCAGCATGAACTCGCGCTGCACCGAGACGCTCGGCTCCAGTTCGACGATCTTGAGCACGTTGATCAACTTGTTCAGCTGCTTGGTGACCTGCTCGAGGGCGCGGCCCTCGACGGAGACGACCAGCGTGATCCGCGAGACCTCCGGGGTCTCGGTCGCGCCGACCGCCAGGGACTCGATGTTGAACCCCCGCCGGGAGAACAGCCCGGCGATCCGGGCCAGCACGCCCGGCTGGTCCTGGACCAGCACGCTCAGTGTGTGACGGCTCATCGCTCAGTCCTCCCGGTCCCACTTGGGCGCCATGTCGCGCGCGTGCTTGATCTCGGAGTTGCTCGTGCCCGCGGCCACCATCGGCCAGACCATGGCGTCCTTGTGCACGCGGAAGTCCACGACGACCGGAACGTCGTTGATGCTCATGGCCTTCTCGATCGTGGCGTCCACGTCGGCCGCCGAGTCGCAGCGCAGTCCCACGGCGCCGTAGGCGTCAGCCAGCTTCACGAAGTCCGGGAACTCGTGGCTGCGCAGGTCGGTGTTGGAGTAGCGCTCGTTGTAGAACAGCGTCTGCCACTGACGAACCATGCCCAGAGCGCCGTTGTTGATCAGCGCGACCTTGATCGGGATCCGGTTGATCGTGCAGGTGGCCAACTCCTGGTTGGTCATCTGGAAGCAGCCGTCGCCGTCGATGGCCCACACCACCTTGTCCGGGGCGCCGACCTGGGCGCCCATCGCAGCCGGCACGGCGAAGCCCATGGTGCCCAGACCGCCGGAGTTGATCCAGCTGCCCGGCTTCTCGTAGTCGACGAACTGCGCGGCCCACATCTGGTGCTGCCCGACGCCGGACACGTACAGGGCGTCCGGGCCGGCGATCGCGCCCAGCCGCTCGATGACGTACTGCGGGGCCAGCGTGCCGTCGGCGGGCTGGTCGTAGCCCACCGGGTAGGTGGTGCGCCAACGGTCCAGCTCGACCCACCAGGCCTGGATGTCCAGCGTCCGGCCCGCCGCGAACTCGGCCTGCAGGGCCGCGATCAGCTCGACGATGACCTCGCGGGCATCGCCGACGATGGGGACGTCCGCGTGCCGGTTCTTCCCGATCTCGGCCGGGTCGATGTCGGCGTGGATGACCTTCGCGCCCGGGGCGAAGGTGGCCAGCTGACCGGTGACCCGGTCGTCGAACCGGGTGCCCAGCGCGACCAGCAGGTCCGAGCTCTGCAGGGCCCCCACCGCAGCCACCGACCCGTGCATGCCGGGCATGCCCAGGTGCTGCGGGTGGCTGTCGGGGAACGCTCCGCGCGCCATCAGGGTGGTCACCACCGGGATGCCGCTCAGCTCGGCCAGCGTACGCAGCTCGGCGGCCGCGCCGGAGCGGATGATCCCGCCGCCGATGTAGAGCACCGGCTTTCGCGACTCGAGGATCAGCCGGGCTGCCTCGCGCACCTGCTTGGCGTGCGGGCGCGTCGTGGGCCGGTAGCCGGGCAGGTCCAGGCGGGTGGGCCAGGTGAACGTGGTCTGGGCCTGCAGGGCGTCCTTGGAGATGTCGACCAGCACCGGACCGGGGCGCCCGGTGGCGGCGATGTGGAACGCCTCGGCGATCGCCCGCGGGATGTCGTCGGCGTTGGTGATCAGGTAGTTGTGCTTGGTGACCGGCATCGTGATCCCACGGATGTCGGCCTCCTGGAAGGCATCGGTGCCGATGGCCGCGGAGGGCACCTGGCCGGTGATCGCCACCATCGGCACCGAGTCCATGTACGCGTCAGCGATCGGCGTGACCAGGTTGGTCGCTCCCGGGCCGGAGGTCGCCATGGCGACCCCGACCCGTCCGGTCGCGTACGCGTAGCCCGCTGCGGCATGCCCTGCGCCCTGCTCGTGGCGGACGAGGATGTGCCGGACCTGGGTGGAGTCCATCAGCGGGTCGTAGGCAGGCAGGATCGCGCCACCGGGGATCCCGAACACGACGTCGACGCCGGCGGCCTCCAGCGAGCGCACGAGGCTGCTGGCCCCGCTGATCGTCTCCGTCGGGGGGGTGGTCTCGGTCGCCATCTCGGGTCCTTGCTCTCGGTGCGGGGGTTCGGTGGTCAATCC
>JBAVKQ010000292.1:0-1678 GCA_049688395.1 Candidatus Nanopelagicales bacterium | reverse complement strand
AGCCAACCCCCGCGTCGTGAAACGCAAGTACACCAAATGGCACGTCAAACGCGACCACCACACCACCTGGCCACAACCCACCCACGACCCCAAACCCACCATCTGGCGCCCTAATTGAACAGTATTGCGGTTAGCCCCCCATCATCGGGCATTTCAACGGGCGGGTCTAACGGGACGAGCCGCATTGACTGCCCGTGGATTCGGCGCTGTCGTCCGATGGGTGCCCGTTGGTGGTTCGGGGTACGGGACGGTCATGGACCAGCGCGTCGGACGCACTGTGGCCCCGCGCTTCACAGTCATAGGCGGCGGATAGACGCTCCCCTAGAACCTCCTATGCCTCCGCCAGCCCCCCTTCGTCTGGCCACGATGCAGCCTCCGCCGAAGCGTGACTATCTCGGACCGACCCCTGCATCGGTGCCGGGCAGGGGGGCTCGGCTCGCAGCCGAGGCGTGGCCCAGCCAGGTGTGCCGGTTGCCCGCCCAGAACCAGCCCACCTTCGGCGCGTTGCGTCGCGTGGACCCGTCGCGACCGGTGCCGCGGCTGATCCAGATCGCCGGGCACCGACCATCCACCGCCGCCCCGGTGTGCTTGCGCGACCCGATTGTCATGAAGCACGCCCCGGCCTGGAGGACCGTGGGGTCCTGAAGCAGCCAACTGATCCCCTCGTTGAGGGTCAGCGGGGTGCGCCCTGCCCCCCGGATCGCGGCCAGGGCCTCTACGGGGCTGGCATTGCGCAGTTCGTCACCCCGGGTCGGGTGGAGGACCAGGTACAGCGGAAGATCCGGGATCGCCAGGCCGCTGATCGGGGCGAAGTCATCGACGTCGGTCATGTCGGCCACCACGAACCCGGGGCGGCCGCCGTGCCGCAGCAGCCCGGCCAGCCGTCCCGGGGGCGCAAGGCTGGGGTGAACCGCAAGGACGGCACCGGACACCTCGGGGAGCACCGCCGCGTGCGCCGCCAGTTTCGCGGGGCTGATCCCTGCCGCCTCGGGCACCCCGGCCGTCACCAAAGCAGCCACTTGATCAACCAACGACACGCGCGGCACTCCTCCCGGACAGCACTGCCCACACCAGCGCCGCCGTACAACACCGCCCACCCACGCACGCATTCCCTCCGCTCGAGCGCCGTCGAGCGCTGGCCCCCCAGACGGGAGGGGGCACGCGTTGGCGGCTCGGTGCCACGTTGGCTTGCGCTGATGTCACTGTGATGCCATACTGGTGCCATGCACTTGGATCGCTATGTCGACGACATCGTTCGCCAGATGGCCGTGACCGCCGCGGCAGGTGGCCCGGAGGCGGAGGCGATCGCCGAGCGCCTCGTTCTCCCGCTGCGGTCGGCCATCCGCTTGGCACTGCTCGACTCGCTGTCAGCCGCTGCGGACGAGCTGACACTCGAGCTGGCCCCGGGGTCGGTGGAGGTACGGCTGCGCGGCGGCGAGCCCAGCTTCGTCATCGAGGGCGTGACCGCAACGCCGCCGGCCAACGAACCGGGCCCGGCGCCGCTGCCCGCCCCCGCCGACCCGCCGACAGTGGAGGCCGACGAGGGCGCCACCAGGATCAACCTGCGGATGCCCGACTCGCTGAAGGCCCGCGTCGAAGCAGCTGCCCTGCGCGAGGGTCGCTCGGTCAACGCCTGGCTGGTGCGGGCCGCCGCCGCTGCGATCGAGCCCTCGGAACC
>JBAVKQ010000291.1:0-1910 GCA_049688395.1 Candidatus Nanopelagicales bacterium | reverse complement strand
GAGGCGGCCTCCTGGACCCGGTCGCCGGCCGCGCGCAGGATCTCGGCCTGGTGGGCCACCTCGACCAGCCGGGCGGCGGCCACGTGCGCCGCGGACAGATCCGAGACGTGGATGTAGTCGCGCACGCAGGACCCGTCCAGGGTCGGGTAGTCATCGCCGAACACCATCGGCCGACGTCCTTGGGACAGCGCCTCGAAGACCATGGGGATCAGGTTCAGGGCGGCCGGGTCGCCCAGGTCGGGGCTGCCCGCGCCGGCGACGTTGAAGTAGCGCAGGCTGGCCGCGTGCCACGCGTGCGCATGCGCGGTGGCCGCGACCATGTGCTCGCCGGCGAGCTTCGTGGCGCCGTACGGGTTGATCGGCGTGCACGGGGCAGCCTCGGTGATGCGCCCGGCGCCGGTGATCCCCGGTGCGCCCGGGGCGAGGTCGGGCTGGCCGTAGACGGCTGCCGAGGAGGAGAACACCATCTGGGTGATGCCGGCGGCCACCATCTCCTCGAGGAGCACCTGCAGGCCGCCGACGTTGGCCGACCAGTACTCCAGGGGCGCCTCGACGGACTCGCCGACCCGCTTGCGGGCCGCGAAGTGCATCACGCCGGTGATCTGGTTCTGGGTCAGCGCCCGACGCACGGCGCGCCGGTTGGCCACGTCGGCCTTGATCAGGGTGACCCCCGCGGGGACCCGGTCGGCCCGGCCCGTCGACAGGTCGTCGAGCACGACGACGTCGCGATCGCTGGCTCGCATGTCGCGCACGACATGAGCCCCGATGTATCCGGCTCCGCCGGTGATCAGCCACGCCATGGCTGGCACTCTAGTGTCGGGCACGCCTCGGCGAGCGCATGGCCATGCGGATCAAGGGAACCTGCAGCGGCAGCCGCGCCCACGCCGCGACGACCGCACCCGGCCCCGTGCGCGGTGAGCGGGTCACGTCCACGGCCATCTGCAGGTTGCCCACCCAGATGACCGCCAGGGTGGCGGCGGTGGCTGCCGGCGCCCAGCGGGCCCGGGCGAGCAGCCCACCGGCGCAGGCCAGCTCCGCGACCCCCGAGGCCAGCACCCAGGCGGTGGGGTCACCGAGTTGTGGCGGGATCAGCGGCTCGAAGGTCGCGGGTCGAACCAGGTGCAGGGTGCCCGAGGCGGCGAAGATGCTTGCGACCAGCCAGGTCCCGCCCGGCAGTGCCGCCAGGTGCTCGGTGTCCGTGCGGTCGCTGCTCATGCGGTCGGTGTCCGTCATCGCCCCACCCTCTCGCAGATGCTCGCGTTATGCGGATGTGCTTCGGCGAATGCGGCAAGCGCCTCGGCAGGGGGCAGCACGTGCGGGCTGCGGGACGGTGGGCGGCTATTTCAGGAGCTTGCTCATCCGACGGTCGGCCAGCGGCTTTCCCCCGGTCTGGCAGGTGGCGCAGTACTGCAGGCTCGAGTCGGCGAAGCTGACCTCGCGCACCACGTCGCCGCACACCGGGCAGGCCTGGCCGACGCGCCCGTGCACTGCCATGCCCGCCTTCTTCTCCGCCTTGAGCGTGGTGGGGTCCGTGGCCCGGGCCACGGTCACCGCGTCGGCCAGGGTGTCGCGCAGTGCGGCGTACAACCGGGCCTGCACGTCGGCTGACAACCCGTTGGCCGGGGCGAACGGGCTCAGTCGTGCGGCGTGCAGGATCTCGTCGGAGTAGGCGTTGCCGATGCCGGCGATCCGGGACTGGTCGCGCAGCACGCCCTTGAGCTGGGCCCGGCCGGCGCCGGCCAGGATCTCGCCGAACAGCTCGGGGGTGAGGTCGGCCAGGGGGTCTGGACCCAACCGGGCCACGCCCGGCACCTGCGCCGGATCGCGCACGACGTGCACGGCCAGCCCCTTGCGCGTCCCGGCCTCGGTGACGTCCAGCGCGGCCACTGGGCGGGCCTGCGACCCGGTAC
>JBAVKQ010000290.1:0-22008 GCA_049688395.1 Candidatus Nanopelagicales bacterium | reverse complement strand
CGCACTGGCAGCCCCCGCCCCGGCCGGAGCCAGGAGTGCGAGCACGACCAGGGCCACGACCGCGATCGGCGCGCGACTCGGTGAACGGAGGCGCGAGCGCCGGGCTCCTGCGAAGTGCTGAAGGAAGGAACCGACTGTGCGCATGCTGCCTCTTCTCCGCAGTGACATCCGGGGGCCAGCGACCCGCACGACATCCCGACGGCCCGAGGGACTCCCCCACCCGTGGTGACCGCCCGAACGCCGAGCGAGCGAAGCGCGCTCTGCGAGCGTGTGCATACCGTGGGCCCGCGCCGGGGCCCGTGTCAAGGGTTTCGCGTGGCCGGTCTGCCGCGGCGGACCGACCTTGCCGGACACCTCAGCCGATCCAGACCGCCTTGATGTTCGTGAACTCCCGGATGCCGTGCGCGCTGAGCTCACGGCCGTACCCGGAGCGCTTCGTGCCGCCGAACGGCAGGTCGGTGTAGGAGACCGTCATGCCGTTGATGGTGACCACGCCCGCGGCCAGGTCGCGGACGAATCGGTCCTGCTCGGCCGCGTCGGCGGTCCACGCGTTCGAGCCCAGCCCGAAGTTGGTCCCGTTGCCCAGCTCGATGGCCTCGTCGATGTCGGCCACCCGGTACAGCCCGGCCACCGGCCCGAACACCTCCTCGGCGTACATGTCCATGTCCGGGGTCATCTCCGCGACCACCGTGGGCTGGTAGAACCAGCCCGGCCTGTCGATCGGCTGTCCCCCGCACAGGATGGCCGCGCCCTTGACCCGGGCGTCGTCGACCAGCTCGGCCACGTCCGAGCGCCCGGACTCCGTGGCCAGTGGGCCCACGTCGGTGGCCTCGTCGGTCGGGTCGCCGACCACCAGCGCCGATATCCGGGCCACGAAGGCAGCGGCGAACTGGTCGTAGACCTCCGTGTGCACGATGAACCGCTTGGCCGCGATGCAGGACTGGCCGTTGTTCTGACAGCGAGCGAGGACTGCGACCTCGGCAGCGCGCTCGATGTCGGCCGAGGGCATCACGATGAACGGGTCGGAGCCGCCGAGTTCCAGGACGGTCTTCTTGATCTCGTCGCCGCAGATCGCGGCCACCGACTGGCCCGCCGGCTCCGAGCCGGTCAGGGTGGCGGCCCGCACCCGCGGGTCGCGCAGCACCGGCTCTACCTCGCGGGAGCCGATCAGCAGCGTGGTGAAGCAGCCAGGCGGGAAGCCGGCGCGGATGAACAGGTCCTGGAGGTACATCGCGCACTGCGGGACGTTCGAGGCGTGTTTGAGCAGGCCCACGTTGCCGGCCATCAGGGCAGGAGAAGCGAACCGGATCACCTGCCAGAGCGGGAAGTTCCACGGCATCACGGCCAGGACCACCCCCAGCGGGGCGTACCGGGCGTAGGCACGCACCGCGCCGACGGCTGCCGGGTCCACGGGCTCGTCGGCCAGCAGCGCCTGGGCGTGCTCGGCGTACCAGCGCATCCCGTTGGCGCACTTGGTTGCCTCGGCGCGCGCGGACTTCAGCGTCTTGCCCATCTCCAGGGTCATGGTCGCCGCGATGGTCTCGTTGTCGGCATCGAGGAGGTCCGCAGCCGTGCGCATCAGCTGCGCTCGGTGGGCGAACGAGGTGGTCCGCCAGTCCTGGAAGGTGGCGTGCGCGGTTGCGATGGCGGCCTGGACCTCCTCGGCCGTGTGCGCGTCGAAGGTCCGGATGGTCTGCCCCGTGGCGGGATTCTGGGTAGCGATCGGCATGGGCGCAATCGTGGCACCCGGGTCCGACATCGCGCAGGTCGGGCGCCGGCGGCTCCCTTTCCAGACTCGGCCTGTCCGAGCTGCTCGGCGCTGACGTCGACCTGATCCGCGCTGCGACCCTGCGGCCAGATCAAGTCGCCTCGCAAGCTCAGCCGGTCGAGACGCGACGCGCACGGTCCCGGGGCCGCGAGCGCGAGCATGGCTCGCTAGGTTGGGCTCGTGTCGAGAGTCCTGGTGACGGGCATGTCGGGGGCCGGGAAGACGTAGGTGCTCGACGTCCTGAGCAGTCGGGGCCTCGCGACGATCGACACCGACTACGACCGCTGGGTGTAGCCCGACGAGACCTGGGTGAGCCGCGCATGGACCGGCTCCTCGTCGACTACAGGCACATCGTGGTCTCGGGCACCGTGTCGAACCAAGGCCGCTTCTACGACCGGTTCGAGCATGTGGTCCTGCTGAGTGCCCCGGTGGACGTTCTCCTGGAAAGGGTCAGCGGGCGCACGAACAACCCGTATGGTCGCGAGCCCGACCAGCAGGCCGAGATCGTCCGGTACGTGGCCACCGTCGAGCCGCTGCTTCGTCGCGGGGCGACGCTCGAGCACGACGGCCGCCGACCCCCGGCTGAACTTGCTGACATTCGGTGGCGGGTGCTGCTGGCTGCGGCCACCCCTGTGGTCATGTACTGGGCTTACCACCATGATGGCGGCTGGCCCGGGGTCCCCGGCTGGGACGACACCGTCCAGAGCCCGCTGGACCTCACTGTGCAGATCACCGCTGTGCTGATCACGTGCGCCGGACTCGGATGGGCCCTGCACGCCTCGGGCCTGGGTGAGCGACTGCGCACCTGGCACGACTCCGCGCCCGCCACCCGCACCCCGCTACGCGCCCCAGCTGACCTTGATTCGGGGAAGGGCGCCACCCACAACGCCTGACCCGCGCCGTTACCCAGCCGCTATCGCTGAATGCGGCGGGTCCCTGTGCCGTTCGACGATCCGCATCCGGCGACGAGGACGATGTCGGGCCAGTTGGTGTCGGTACTACGGTGGCGGCACCGCCAGCGGCTCCCTGACCGGGCCGACTGCCCGGTGATGCGTCCTATCCTTCATGTCGCTTGATGTTGATCGCTTCAGTGCGCCTCGCGCAGCCAGCAACGCACACGCCTGGGAGCCCAATGTCCGACGACCAACAAGTGAACGCCGGCGGCGAATACGGTTCCCCCGAGTGGCAGGAACAGGCCAGGAAGCGCTGGGAGGAAGACCGCGAGAAGCCAACGCCAACACGGAGACCGCTACGGAAGCGACGTCGGCTCAAAGGCGTGGAACCGCAAGAGAGACGGGATGCTCCTGGTGGCCAGTGGGGTTGGCGGACTTCCTTGGGCTGTCCTTGACCCGCGGAGGTTCTGGTTGCTGGGGGTGATCTCGGTTGCGGCGATTGTTTTGGGCCGGCGGATCTGGCGCAAGGCGAGACGTGACTACGGCGGCCCGTGGTTTGAGTAGGGGGCTTGCGATCGACGTGGTCCGCGAGACGTTGCGTATCGGTCGGGAGACCTCACTGGTGCGTCGATGAAGCGTCTTTTTCTTCCGCAGGCGGATCGGCTTGCGGCCATTGCATCCGGTAGGACCGGGAGTCGTAGCAGGTCGTCGCACATACTGCTACGATTACGGGATGGCGAAGACCATTCCGCAGCGAGAGCTGCGCAACGAGAACGCGAAAGTGATTGAGGCTGTTGCGGCCGGCGAGACCTTCGTCGTCACGCGCAACGGGGAACCGGTTGCCGAGCTTCGGCCGCTGCGGGCAGGTCGCCGCGCCTTCATTTCTCGAGAGGAGGTCGCGTCACTGGCGATGGCCGACGTGCGTATCGACCGCGATCAGTTTCGAGCCGACCTCGACCGTGTGATCGACCAGGGACTGTGACATGACGTCCGGGCTGCTGGACACCTCGGTCGTCATCGACTGGCACGACCCGGCCGTCGTCGAGGCCTTGCCAGACCAGATGGCGATCTCCGTGATCACCGCGGCCGAGCTGGCCGCGGGGCCACACCTTGCCTCCAGTCCCGCCGAAGCGGCGAGGCGCCAGGCACGACTTCAAGAAGTCGAGGCGAAGCTGGAGCCCCTCGGGTTCGACAGCGCGACCGCGCGCAGCTACGGACTCGTGGTGGCCGCGGTCGTCCCCGAGGGACGCAAGCCCCGTAGCCGGTTCGCCGACTTGTTGATCGCAGCCACAGCCCACGCCAACGGCCTCGACCTCTACACGCGCAATGGTGATGACTTCTTCGGTCTGGCAGAGCTGGTCCACGTCGTCACGATCTGAGTCCACCCACTTCCCTGAACTGGCTGACTGCGTCGGCTCGGAAGCCGATCGGCTCTGGGCCCAGGTCAGGCTTCGGCTACGTCGGTCGGAAGCCGCGAGTACATGTACATGTCGCGGCGACGGTCGCCGACCTGTTGCCAACTACGAAGCAAGCCTTCCCGGACATAGCCGGCTCGTTGCGCGGCGCGCCAAGAGCCTCGTTCGACGGTTCCACGTACAGCTCCAACCGGTAAAGGCCAGGCAGGGTTAGTCCCCACGCGGACACCAACTGCAAGGCCTGTCGAGCAATTCCGCAACGGCGAGCCGAGGCGGCGACCCAGTAGCCGACGCTCGCGCGTCCATGACTGTGCGGCCACAGACCGATCTGACCCAGACAACCGTCCGTGACGGCGTCTGCGATGGCAAAGGAGTACCCCTGTCCGGTTCGAGCGCGCTCGTGCTGGCGGTCGATGAAGTCCTGCACCGTGACCGCATCGGCGATGGTCGGCACGGTGGTGATCAGCGGGATCAGCGGGATCAGCGGGTCAGCGCTGGCCTAGACGACGAGCGGAGCGTCGGCGTCGGAGAATTGGCGCAGCACGAGCGATGCGCTCTGCAAGCGCGGCAGCGTGAGTGCGGTGGACATCGGCTCATCTTGGCACTCGCCAGATGCTCCATGGCCGTCCCGTTGACCGAACCGCACCCGGCGTCGTTCGGCGGGCTCGGGCTACACCAGGCTAGGAGTCCACTATGTGTGACGACCAACAAGTGAACGGCGGCACGCCAACCTGGGAAGGGATGCTGGCAGTGTGCGCATCAGGGGTTGCAGGGGGTGTCTTTGCTGTCGCTGCAGCGGGTGGCTCGGACGGCGTTGCCGCTTGGTTGTGGCCGCTACTTCCCGTGGTCGTCACCATAGGAGAAGCTAGGCGCGGGCGACGAAGGGCCCGGTGACGGTCCCGCTGCCGGTTGTACTGGAGCTTGCAGATGGAAGCGGCCTCACCCTGACAGGGACGCCACCGGGAACCTGCCCCACATCGCCGCGTGTGGACGCGCGGACCGAGCGGTCTCGACCGCACCAGCTTCGTACCCGGCCGCCCTGAGGGAAGGTGGGGGGCAGCATCCCGGGGACGGTTCACGCTCCTTCATGTCCCGTCCTTGTTGGGCGCTGGGGTGGGTGGGATCATCGGCATGTGGACACCGTCGACGGCCATCGCGAACCCAACCGCTACAAGGTGACCCTCGACCAACTCGAACGCAGCGTCCGCGTTCCCGTCGAGGATCAAGTCATCGAACAACCGGCCGCCCCGATTGCCGCAGGAGACTCCGACTGGGACAACGAACGACGGCAACTACGTCTCGCCGGTGGCGCCTGACCGTCCAACTCTAACGGTCACCTGACAGCACGTCGGACGCGCGCCCCGGCAGAGGCGCAGCTCCCTGCTCGCCCCTCGGGTGCTGTGCGTCTATCCGCGACGTGCGGACGCGCTCCCGCTCCGCCTGCCGTTGGTCGTCATCCCGGCGGCCAGGACCTTGGGCGGACGGGCCTACGACCTGAAGTACTTCACTCACCAGTAGCGCCTACGATCCGCACATGGTCTCCGCCGCGTTCGTCCCGCCGGATTTCGAGCCACCGACCTCCCTTGTCACGGATCAGTTCCTCCTCGAGCCGCTGGGTCCGCAGCACAACCAGGCCGACCACGCGGCGTGGACCTCTAGCATCGAGCACATCCGAGCAACGCCCGGCTACCGGAATCGGTCGTGGCCACCGCTGGGCGGCATGTCCCTCGAGGCCAATCTCGCCGACCTGCGCAGCCATGCCGACGACTTCACTGCGGGCCGGGGATTCACGTTCACGGTCCTCGACCTGGTTGACGGCGCCGTCATCGGCTGCGTCTACCTGTACCCGCCCGAGTCCGAAGGTGACGTCAGCGTCCGGTCCTGGGTGCGCGCCGACAAGCTCGACCTGGACCAACCACTGGCCGAGGCGGTCGCCCACTGGATCGCCGCCGAATGGCCATGGCAGCAGCTGGAGCATTTCGGTCGTTAACACCCAAGTCGAGACCGGGACCGCGCGACCTCGCCGACCACGGCGCCGAACCGATCAGGCGTTCTACCCCGAGGTGCTCATCTCCGGTGATCAGGTTGCACCGAATGCGTCTATCCGCCGCAGACACGCAGGGCTATGAGCGAGTGGTGGCCAGTGCCCACCCGGGCGGGCTTCCTGACGGTGCCCGCTCTGTCGTTATGGCGGTCCCGGTCGCCGGCGCCGACGGTCGGGTGGTCATGGGGGCCTACTGGACCGGCGATCATTGGAGTGACCGGATCACGTACCTGGTCCAGGGATCCCAGTCCTCTGAACGGCTACGAGCTCAGGACTTGGAGAGTGCCGCCCAGGGCGTCCGCGCGGCCTATCGGACGGCGTTCGAGTGCGTTCAGGTAGCGGTCACCGAGGAGACGCCGAACTCCTCGTAGCGCGGCCTTCCGCCGCCAGTCGGGCGTGCTTCAGTTCCGATCCGCAGTGCGCCTGCGGGGCGCCGCCTTGGTGGGCGTTTCAGCCGGCGTCAGTCAGCTCGGCCTCGATACGCGCCATGACCGGTGGGATGTCGTGCTGAAGGGTCCGGCGCACGATGTTTGTGTCGACGAGTAGGTAGCCGTGTGCGATGCGGTTGCGCATCCCCCACATGAGCGGCCATTCGTCGCCGAACAGCCGATCCCGGATCGGGGTGTCCAGGCGGGCCAGCGCCTCCAGGCCTGCGGACAGCCGCATGCAGATCGCATCGATCACCAGCTGGTCGGTCAGGTCGCCCTGGGCGTGCTGGTGCATCAGGGCAAAGTGGGCCTGGGCCTCTCGCAGCGATTCCTCCGGGGTGCGAGTCACAGGGTCACCGCCTCGGCGAGGACCCGGTCACGCAGGTCCGGGCGAAGGGCAGCCGTGGGGATCAGGTCGACGGGGGCGCCGAGCAGTTCGGACAGGCGTCGCTCCAGCGCCCCGAGCTCCATCAGGCCCATCGGGGTACTCATGTCGAACAGCAGGTCGATGTCGGACCCCGGGTGCTCGGTGCCCGTGGCGACCGAGCCGAACACCCGGACGTTGCTGCCTCCGGCCTGGTCGATCAGGTCACGGACCTCGCGGGCGTGCCGACGCAGCCCCAGTGCCAGTGGACCGCGGCCGTGGAAGCGCAGCAGGCGGGAAACCTCGGGCTGGCTGCGCCCGATCAGCGCGGCGATCTGCGCCTGGGCGAGCCCCTGCCGTGCGGCCTCGCGGACGGCGTGCACCAACTCGGCCCGGGCGTCGCGAACCGCCTCGTCGCTGCGCCGCGCCACCTCCACCAAGTCCACTGCCATTGAAAGACTATAGCAGGTGCTATGAAGCTCCAAGGCAGTCACTTCGGCGGATCCCCGCCCGCCCCCTACCGCCGCGAATGACTGCCAAGCGCGGGCCACAGCGCGTCCGACGGCCTGGTCCATGACCGTCCCGAAAGCCGAACCCCTTGCGGTGGCTGCACGGGCACACCGACCCACTCGCGGTCTAGCTCGACGCCGCCACCGTCGGTGTCGTCACCGCAACGGGATCCCCATCCGGTGAGGCTGTCCCGCAGTCGATCGCAGTGCAACCCGATCCGCCCCGACCGCTTGCACGATTCTGCCGAGGAGAGGAGTCGCCGCTTGTCCGGCAGCCCAATCTGCCAAACGGCATCCTCCCGTATTCGATCGTGTCGCCCGCAACAGCGCCTCTCAACTCAGCAGTCCCCTCGCGAGGCGTCGCGCTGTCAGGAGTCGGGTGCAGGATGATGCCCATGACCTTGGCCGACACTGCAGCGCGCGGGGGCCCCGTGGAGTCATCGATCATCGGATCGTTACGGATCGCGCTGCAAGTAGTGAAGCGCGATCGGGTCAGCGCCGTGCAGTCCGAGGCGGTGGATCATCTGCTGCCGGCAATCGCTCGTATCTGTGGGCTGTCGCACGCGTCGTCCGTGCGCACCTTGGAGCGGCCCAAGTTGGACGTGCGGTGGTCGCTTCGAAGAGTTGTGTCCGCAGCCGGGGCGCCTCGTGTGGGCTGTCGTGGCGTCAGGTTGTGCCAGTGAGCACCCGGGCCCGTGACCTGCTGCGACGGGACCTTGAGGGCTTCCTCGCCTGGGTCGATGCTTGGCGGGGAATCCTCGGAACTGCGTTTCGCGATGACCCGAGACTGGCCCAGGAGTTCTGGCGAGAGGTCATCCTTGGCGATCCTCGCCGGGAGCCCGACTACCACCTGTACCGGCTCTACGGACTGTTCCTGCCGATACTGGTATCGGGCCTGGTCGGGATCGCGGCAGGTGTGCTGGCGGGGTGGTTGTCCTTGGATTCGCGATGGATGTTGATCTTCATCCCGATCGTCGGGTTCGTGGTGCTGGTCTGCTGGCGCGGGATGATGTCCTGGCTCGCGAACGGGCGTGCCGAGCGGATCCCCGCAGGCCTGATGCGAAGCAACTGGATCACGTTGGTGCTTGCCATGGTTCTTGCGACCGGCGCGGTTGCCTTGGTGATTGGCAACGGGAGTTGACGCGTGAACGCACAAGATCGTGGCCTTCGACCTTCTCGAAGGATGGTCGGATCGCCTGGCCCGGCTGGGCGCCCCGATCGTCACCGACGCATCCCCCGCGCTCGCCACGGAACAGATCACCGCGCTGACCGAACGCGAGGGCATCACCCTGTCCCCGAAGCCGTGACCTTGTGGATGTGTCGCATCGGCGCCCCAGAAGATTTCTGCCACAGCGACGGCTCCCCTGGACGCACCGTTGCGCCGGGAAATGACCTCACCCTCCTTGAGCAAGCCCTCGACCAACGCCGGACGATGCTGGAGGTCGCGGAGCGGGAGAGCGATTTGGCGAACGGCACGCCCGCCGACGACGTATCAGCAACTGGCTCTGTCAAGGTGAACTGGCCCCGGCGTGACCCGTCCGAGCCAAGCATCAGTGGCTGGTGGCTGGTGGCTGGTGGCTGGTGGCGCGTCAGGCGCGGGCGGTGTCAGGCGATCCGGGTTGTGATTTCGTCGAACTCGGCGACGATGTGGATCTGGCCGCCGAGGGCTTCGATGTAGGTGCGCAGGGTGGTCAGCTCGGAGCGGTCGATGTCGCCGCGTTCGATCGCTGAGACTCGGCGTTGGGAGATCCCCATTTTGGTGGCGACCTGATGTTGGGTCAGGCCGCGGGCCTTGCGCAGTTCGACGAGGCGGTAGGCAGCGATCTGGTTCTCCAGGGCTTCGCGAGCTGCCGCGCGACGTTGCGGGGTGGTGTCTCGTTGCCCGCGCACGTCGGACCACGTCGTGTGTCCGGTCATGGGGTGCCCCCTTTCAGGTGCTTGAGCCATTCATCGAGTCGTTGGTCGGCCAGGGCGATGGCTGGTGGGTACCAGGTGCGCCATTGCCCGCGTTTGTCGCCTGCGACCAGCAGGATCGCGTTGCGGGTCGGGTCGAAGGCGAACAGGATCCGGCAGGTGCCGACCCGCAACTCCTTCATGTTCTGGTGTCGACTGCCGGTGATCGAGTCGACCAACGGCCGGCCCAGCCCGGGCCCGTTCTGGGCGAGCAAGTCGATCGCGGCTTCGACCCGGTCGTAGGTGTCGTCCGGTAGTTCGAGGATCCAGGTGCTCACCTCGGGTTCGAGGATGACCTCCCAGCCGTGGTCCACCGACCCAGCATAGAATGTAAGAGTTCTACACGGCAACCTGTCGGCCCGAAGACGATCCTCGAGCCGAGCAGGCTCACCACGCCGCCCGCTCGGACCGTGCAGGCGTGCAGATCGTCCGCGCCTGAACGAGGATGACCCGCGTCATTCCGCGTACCGTCCCGGTCAGCGGCGCTGCGTCATTGCGCCGCTTGTCGCGCACACCGAGACCAGCTGGCCGCCCCCTGCCGGCGTGGAACCGCCCGTCTCAATGTGGGCCAGGGTCGCGGAGCGGGTCCCAGCGGTCTGGTGGTGTGGGTCGCCGGCGACGCCGGAGCAACCCGGCAGCAACCATGAGCCCCACGGCAAGAGCCAGCAATAGCAGGGCGGCACGTTGGATTGCCTGGACCAAGGGGCCCTGCTTCGGGCCAGTCAGTACCTCCGCGGCGGCCGGGTCGTCTGGGTAGTACCGGACCTTGGCCCTTTGACCCCGGTTCCACGGACACGGGCTCACGATTTGCGTGCCGTCGGTGGTGAATGTGCGGCCCGCGGCTGTCTGGAACTGGACCACCGGCGCACAGCTCCCCGCGGCCCCGGCCGCGCTATCGCCGCCGCTTGTGTTGAGATCGATGACGACTCCGTGAGTGACCTGCCCGCTGTCGCCTTCTAGCGCCCGCGCCATGAGCCCGAGGCCCACCCCCCGGCCGCCGCGAATGCCGCGCTGATTAGGAGCAGGACGACCACGGCCCGGACGCCAGTGGGCTGTTCCGGAGCACGCGTCGCTTGGCCCGACCCAGGGTGCCAGCGGGCGCCGTCCCACCACCACTCAGTACTGCCATCGACCGGATTGCGGTACCAGCCTGCCGGCGGGGCGTCATCATCGGCCACGCCGCGACAGTACTCCGAATTGCGGTAGCGGTGACCGGGCCACACTTCAGCGCCGGGCGCCTCGCCGTGCAGCACACCGCCGCGTATGACTGTCCACCGCAGCCGGGCCCGACTGCCTGGTCGCATGTGTCCCGCTCGCCGAACCGCTGGCGGTGACGCCACCGTAGTACCGACACCAACTGGCCCGACATCGTCCTCGTCGCCGATTGTGGATCGCTGACCGGTGAAGCTGTCGCGCTGCAGAGAACCTAGGCGGGGGCACGCCCGCAGCTGTTGGTCGGCGGCAGGGCGAGGGCTGCTGTTCGGGGTTGCCTGACCTGAGAGTGCCGGTTCAAACCCGCCGGGCCCTGGTGCGGTGGTGATGGTGAGTCGGTTAGTGTCGATCGTCGTGAGCGGTGAGGTCCAGGCGGTGGGTCCCGGGCAGGCTGGGTGCGGCGACGATGTGGCTGATGGCTGGTTCCCCGAGAGCGTGGCTGCGGGCTACGACGCACCCGGCGGCGCGAATGCGCCCGAAGTGGTCGGCCCGGCTGTAGAGGTCTTGGCGGACCTGGCCGGGGAGGGCCCCGTGCTTGAGTTCGCGGTCGGGACGGGCCGGATCGCCGTTCCGCTTGCTGCGCGTGGCGTCACGGTGAAGGGCATTGAACTGAGCCGGGCGATGGCCGCCCGGATCGCCGGCAAGCCCGGCGGGGATGGCGTCCAGGTCGTGATCGGGGACATGGCGACCACGCGACTGGCTGCAGAGTTCTCGCTGGTCTATCTGGTGTTCAACACGATCAGCAACGTCACGACACAGGACGGGCAGGTTGCGGTGTTTCGCAACGCAGCAGCGCACCTACGCCCAGGCGGGCTGTTCCTCATCGAGGTAGGTCTGCCTGATCTGCGTCGGCTGCCCCCCGGGCAGGACGTCGTCCCCTTCACGGTCGCGCCCGGATCCGAAGGCACCGGCTACGTGGGGTTCGACCAGTACGACGTGGTGACCCAGCAGTTCACCTCGAACCACATCACGGTGTCCCCGGACGGGTCCGGGCGGTTCCGCCGGATCCCCTTCCGGTACGCATGGCCCGCCGAGATGGACCTCATGGCCCGGATCGCCGGCATGGAACTCAGATACCGCTGGTCGGGGTGGGACCGGTCCGATTTCAGGGCAGACAGCACCAAGCACATCTCGGTGTGGGCCAAGACCTGACGCTCGCGATCGCATGAGGTGCTGCATACCGCGCATAACTGTCCACCGCACCCGGGCCCGACTGTCTGGTCGCGAGCGTCCCGCAAGCCGATGGCGAGCTCAATCGGTCACAGCGACCATCTCGACCATGATCCGATCGGTGCACCCGTTGTCTCCGCAGGCCGTTCGGCCGTCGGCGCCCGTCTACGAGCCGTTGGGCACCGCCCGAAAACGGGGCATGCAGGCCTCCAGGTCGCGCGGCCGATTGATGAGGAGCACCGGAGGCCCGTCCGGTGCAGCCGCCCAGGTGCGCATTCGGTCGCGCTTGCGCGCGAAGCTGTCGAAGTGCCATCGCACGATCGAGTCCTGCGCGTACAGACCCCGCCACGACTGGGTGTTGTCGTTGCAGATGGGCCTCTTGTCGATCGCGCGCACCACGGTCCGGCGGACCAGTCGTTGCAGGGAGAACCACCTCGGGTAATCGAGCGCGACGATCAGTTGTGCTCGAGGCACCACCCGATCCAGCCACGCCCCGTAGGCCGTGTCCAGGACCCACCGATCCGCTGAGACAACCTCAGTGAACAGTGCCCGTTCACGATCATCCGCGACGGGCACCCACCCGGGCCTCCAGGTCAGTTCATCGGCGAGGATCAGCGGGAGCCCGGTGCGCGCTGCGACCCGGGTGGCTGCGGTGCTCTTGCCGCTGCCCGTGACCCCGTAGATGAGGATGCGACGCGCGGTGGTGGGGTCCGTCGTCACGGGCACCGCATCAACCTACGAGAAAGCAACGAGCACTGCGAACAAGCGGGGAGCCGACGTCTCTGTCGCAGCGGCTGCCCCGCATGCGATGGCCACCGCGACAAGGGGGCACGGCCCTGACCAACGTCCGCAGCTGCGCCGCCTTCCTCCTTCCGCACGCAAGGGCCCGGTCACCGGGCACCGATCGTTCATCGGAAGGTCAGGCGCGCCTGCAGGCAGCGTCCTGGGAATGGAGCCGACGGGTCTGGTGCTGCTCGCCAGTCCGTTGCTGGGGCCGGCGTTATGGGCCGGTGACTGCCCAGCTGGCCCAACGTCGCTATCGGGTTGTGATCGTGCCGCGGGTCCGAGGGGGTCGGTACCCCGTCTCTGGGACAGCGCCGGTCGGTGGATCGGGGCCGAGTACCCTGGCCTGGTGCCAAGCAAGACCGTGTCCGGGCTGCGGGTAGTCGTATTCGTTGCGGTGTGCGCCCTTACCGCTGGTTGCGGGCAAGGTGATGCTCGATCGCCGCGGGAGGTCACGGCTGAAGACGTGGCCTCGGGGCAGGTCCTGGTAGCCGAGGGTTTCGGGGATATCGGGTTCGTGAGCATGACGACCCAGGATCTGCTCCTTGATCAGGGACATTTGCAGTACCAAGCGGAGGATGGGCGCTGGGTATCGTGCCTCAGTGACAGCCCATGGGCGCCCGGTGTCACCGTCCTGCGCGCCGGTGCGGCGCAACACTTGTGGGGGCCCGACAGCCTCTTCGTCGACTGCGAGCTCCATGTGGCCCTGCGGTACGGCGACGCCCTGATCGTTGACGCGGCCGGCGACAGCCCCGCGCTCGAGGTGCCGTCGGGGCGTCCGATACGCGGCCCGACGCGGGTCGCGGCGGTCCTGCGGAGCCCGCAGTGGTGCGTGGCGGAGCTGTCTAACGAGACTCGGCGGGTTCGGCGGGTGTTCACCGAGGGTCGGCCCGTGGTGGAGTTGACCGAGGGTCAACAGCTTCGTGCAATCGGCTGCGCATTCCGGGCCGAGGATGACGTGCCAGCAACCACACGGTCCGCGATCTCACCTGGGGTGTGGACCGTGGGGACCGACCTCGAGGCAAGCGCGTACCGCGCTGAGGACGGTCTGTGCCTGATGACAGTGCAGCGCGAGGACGTGTTCGACTCCCCGGGCTACATATCCGGTGGCACCGCCAGACTCACGGACGAGCAAGTCGTCTCCACCGACTGCGACTGGGCGCAAGTCGATTGAGGCCCTGGCTCCGCCCCTGCGCACTTGTCCCCGTTGCCCATCGCTGACACCCGTTCCGATCTCCAGTTGAGGATCCCCAATCGGTGACCGCAGGGGCCGTTGGGCTCTTCAACCCAGCGGAGCTGCCGAGTCGCCGCAGGCCCTTCCACAAACGGGACGGAATGGACCAAAGCGTCGAGCGCAGGGCGGCCCGCGCTTGACAGTCATACGCGGCGATATGGGGCACCTGCGGGTGTGGCGGGAGGGCGGATTGGGTCAGCTTGTCCCGGCGCGCAGTCGGGTGGGTAGCCAGGGGTATGGGTCGGTCAGGGCGGCCCGGTCGGATCGGGCGTCGATGGCGATGCGGCGCAGGCGTTGGCTGGCCGTGTAGTAGCGGCCGCGGGTCTGCCCGACGGCGTCGAGCAGCCCGGCGGTGACCAGCTGGTTCAGGTCGCGGGTGGCGGTGCGTTCCTCGATCCCGGCTCGCTTGACGTAGCCTGATCGGCGGACCCGGTAGCCCAGGATCGCGTCGAACAGCGGGTTGCCGACTCGTTCAGCCAGGCCAAGTTCGGCGATTAGGGCGTCGATCGCCGTCCACGTGGCCTCGGCTTCCCGGAACCGGCGCTGCAGGGTTTGGGCCTGCATGTGGTGGGCCCGCAGGTTGAACTTCACCCACAGCCCGGCATCGTTGCCAGGGTTCCAGCGTCCCCCGCCGGTCAGCGCCAACACGCGGTAGTAGTCCTCGGTGTTGGCACCCAGCCACTCCTCGATGCTGGAGAACGTCGGCTCCAGGACCTGGTCGCGGGCCATCACCAGGGTCTGCAACGCGCGGGCCATCCGCCCGTTGCCGTCCCGGAACGGGTGGATCATCACTAGGTTTAGGTGCGCCATCGCCGCATCCACCATCGGCTCGCCACGATCAGTGTTCAACCCTCGGGCCAACAGGTCCACCAGGCCAGGGACCAGCGCTGCGTCCGGCCCCTCGTAGACCGCCTCACCGGTCGACTCGTCCGCCACGTACACCGCCCCAGCCCGGAACCGACCCGGGTCCTTGACCAGGTCATGCTCGAGCAGCATGAAGTGCAGCGACCGCAGCAGCTGGGAGTCCACACCGAAACCGGACTCAGGAGCCATTCGCAGGATGTAGGTCAGCACCCGGCGGTAGCCGACGATCTCGACCCAGGTCCGCTCGTCGGCCGACAGCGGCGGTTCCTCGTCCACAGCGGCCACCGCGTCCTCGGCCGACACCGCGTAGCCCTCAATCGTGTTCGACCCCCGGATCGCCCGCGCCTGCGTCGTGCGGCGCAACCCACCCGACCACTGGCGAGGCACCCGCAGCACATCAGCCAGCGCGACCCGCATCGCCCGGACGTCGTCGATCACCGCAGCGTCCTCCAGATCGACCTCAGGCGTGCCGAAGAGACGCAACTCATCCATGTCCCAATGCCCCAATCATTCGGACACCAGCCTACTGCATGGCGTAATGATTGAGACATAGAGACACCCTGTGACGTTTACCCCGTCACATGACCGACATCTCAGACCAGTCCCCCAGGAGTGATGCGCGCGCGTTACGCGGCGGATAGGGGCAGGTGCCGAGGGGGCCTCGCGCTCCGCCCCACTGGTGGAACCGGGCTTGATGGGCAGCGCGGGGGCCGGGGGCAGCACATCCGGGGCTTAGGGCCCGCGCAGTAATTGCTTAGGTGTGTCGCTTTCGGTTGGGTAGAGTTGTGCTATGACGTTGACTGAGGCGGAGCTGGACCCGATGGTGACCCGGTTGTTGTTGATCCGCTCGCATCTCGACGAGCGTGCGTGGCGGTTGCTGCTCGGCGCGGAGGCGAAGGCGTTGGGCCGTGGGGGGATCACGGCTGTGGCCGCGGCCGGTGGGGTGCATCCGGACACGGTCGCCCAGGGGGTGCGCGAGTTGGACTATCCCGAGCCGATCCCGGGTCGGGTGCGTCGCCCGGGCGCTGGACGGCCACGCGTGACGAGCACCGATCCCGGCCTGGTCCAGGCGCTCGACGCTCTGGTCGAGCCTGGCTCGCGGGGGGACCCCGAGTCGCCGCTGCGATGGACGACGAAGTCCACGGCCAAACTCTCCGTCGAGCTCACCGCGGCCGGGCACCGAGTCTCTGCGCGCACGGTGGCCCGGCTGCTGAAGGCCTCCGGTTACAGCCTGCAGGCCAACGCCAAGGCCGTGGAAGGCAGGCAGCATCCCGATCGCGACGCCCAGTTCGGCTACCTCAACACTCAGGCGACCCGGTTCCAGACCGCCGGAGACCCGGTGATCAGCGTGGATACCAAGAAGAAGGAACTCATCGGCAACTACGCCGCTGCCGGCCGTGAGTGGCAACCGGCCGGACAACCGGTCCGGGTCGACGTCCACGACTTCCCCGACCCGGCGCTGGGCAAGGTCGCCCCCTACGGCGTCTACGACATCACTACCAACACCGGCTGGGTCAACGTCGGCACCGACGCCGACACCGGCCAATTCGCCGTGGAATCCATCCGCCGCTGGTGGCACCAGCTGGGCGCACCCACCTACCCCAGCGCCACCCGACTGCTGATCACCGCCGACTCCGGCGGCTCCAACGGCGCACGGCTACGGCTCTGGAAGACCGAACTGGCCTCCCTCGCCCAGGAGACCGGGCTCACGATCACCGTATGCCACCTACCACCGGGCACCTCCAAATGGAACAAAATCGAGCACCGGCTGTTCTCCGCAATCAGCCGCAACTGGCGCGGACGCCCCCTGGAATCCCACGAGGTCGTCATCGAAACCCTCAAAGCCGTCACCACCCGCACCGGCCTGGCCGTGCACGCCACACTGGACACCAACACCTACCCCCGCGGCATCAAAATCCCCGACCGCGACATCAAAGCCCTCGAAACCACCGGCATCCTGACCCGCCACGAATTCCACGGCGACTGGAACTACACGATCACCCCCGCGACACGCCCACCACAACCCACCTAATTACTGCGCGATCCCTTACGTCACTGGTCGGGCCGGCTACGCCGGGTGCATGCTCAACGGTGAGGCCCGCCGCCGCGGCACCACATGCCCGGTCCGGCAGGCAGCGGGAAGGGGAGCAGTGCGATGACCGGCCGAGGTGTTCGCCATGAGGGATCCCCGCGAGGCGGGGGTGCTGGGCTGGACTTGATCCATGGTCGTGGCCTGGGCTCCGCAGAGGATTCGTCCGATGCCCGGGAGCGGCTGGATGAAGTGTTCGCCGCGCAGCGGGCGGCGGTGGAGCGTGACCCGTACCCGAGCGCGCAGCAGCGCGTCGAGTGGCTGTCGCGGGTCCGCCCGATGATCGCTGGTCACCGCGATGCAGTGCTCGATGCGTTGGACGCCGACTTCGGCGGCCACTCCCGCGAGCTGGCGGAGGTCACCGAGTTGATGGGACCGTTGAATCGAGCGGCGTTCGCCATCGCGCACGTCCAGGGGTGGATGAAGCCGTCCCCCCGACCTGTGGATCGAGTCACTCTGGGCCGCTCGCGGGCCTATGTGCGCTACGAGCCCAAGGGCGTGGTCGGCAACATGGTGTCCTGGAACTTCCCGTTCGACATCGGGCTGGGGCCGACCATCGACGCCCTCGCGGCGGGCAACCGCGTCGTGGTCAAGCCCTCGGAACTGGCCCCGGCGTGCGGGCAGGTGCTGGCGGACATGGTCGCCGACTCGTTCGCCGAGGATGAGGTGGCGGTCGTCACCGGGGACCTGGAGCTGTCGCGGTACTTCGCGTCGCTGCCGTGGGACCACCTGGTGTTCACCGGCAGCGCCGCGGTGGGCCGGGAGGTCATGCGCGCGGCCGCGGCCAACCTGGTGCCGGTCACCCTGGAACTGGGCGGCAAGTGCCCCGTGGTCGTGGGCGCGGACAAGGTGACCGACCTGAACACGATCACCAGCGTGGCCCGGATCAAGGTCATCAAGCATGGGCAGATGTGCATCAGCGACGACTACTGCCTGGTGCCCCGCCCCGCACTGGATTCGTTCGTCGGGCAGGTGGTCAACTTCTGGCGGGCGCACTTCGCCGCCGACGGGGGCGCAGGCTCCTCCTGCGGCATCATCACCGACCGGCACGTGGGCCGACTGTCCGCCCTGGTGGCCGACGCGCGGGAGCGTGGCGCGGCGGTGATCCAGGTCGGGCCCGACCCCGAGCCCGGGTCGCGGCGGATGCCGCTGTACGTCGTGGTCGACCCGCCGGCCGACTGCGCCCTGATGGCCGAGGAGATCTTCGGCCCGATCCTGCCGATCCTGCCCTACGACTCACTCGACGACGTCGTCGCGCAGGTCGGACGCGGCGGGCACCCACTGGCGCTGTACGTGTTCACCGGCGACCCGTCATTCGTCGCCGAACTCGCCCGCCGGACCCGCTCGGGTGGGGTGGCGGTCAACAGCGTCGCCGGGCACGCCGTGCTGCCCTCCCTCGGGTTCGGCGGGGTGGGGGCCAGTGGGATGGGCCGCCACCACGGCCAAGACGGGTTCCGTGAGCTGTCCAACCCGCGCGGCTACTTCGCCCTGGGGTCGGGCAGCGTGACGCAGGCGGTGACGCCGCCGTACGGGCCCGAGACCCGTGCGCTGCTCGACATCGCCGACGGGACCACCTGGCAGCAACTGCGCTTCGGCCTGCCCAGCAGGCTGCGCAACCGGCTGCCCGAACGACTGCCACTGCCCCGGCACTGAGCCCCGCCCACGCGAGCAGGTCGGCTGGAGGTGAGCACCTGATGATGGAC
Source organism: Candidatus Nanopelagicales bacterium (assembly GCA_049688395.1). GTDB lineage: Bacteria > Actinomycetota > Actinomycetes > S36-B12 > CAIYMF01 > Prado023. Next base: position 3,579 of record JBAVKQ010000290.1, on the reverse strand, counting down.
CGATCCCCCGACGGGCGCCGCCCCGGCTGCCACTTCCTGGGAGCCCGGGCATCTGCCGCGGCCCTTCTGGTGGTGGTGGGGGTGCCCATTCTCACCGGATGTCCCGGTGACGGCGGGGAGCGTGCCCCGTCGTCACCCACGGCGAGCCCGCAACCCAGCAGCCCGGTACCCAGTTGGTCCGGCACGATCGTGCCGCTTCCCATCTACCCCAGCGAAACGGGAGGGCTCGCCACGACGCGGCCACAGGCGCCTGGTGAGCCGTCACCGACTCCGACGCCTCGGATCACCCCAGCAGAGCCCGGCACGGACGACTGACCCGACCGCACCTCACGCCTTCATCACCCTCGTCACGCCCGGAACAGCAGCGCGATAGGCGGCGGAAGGGGGCACCTTGGTGCGATGGCGGGGCTGGTCAGCGAGGTCGGTAGATGTCTCGCCGGTGGCCAACTGCCACGACGAGGACCAGGAGTACGTCGTCGTGGATCTCGTAGACGATGCGGTAGTCGCCGGTGCGAACCCGCCATTCGCCGTCTCCGCCCACGAGCTTCTTGGCGCCGCTGGGCCGTGGCTGTTCGGCCAGGAGCTCGAGCGCTGCCTGGATCCGTCGCCTCGCCGCCGGGTCAAGCTTTCGGATCTGCCGCACCGCGGCCGGGGCTACTTCGACGCGGTGGCTCATGCCAGTCCGAGGTCGGCCTTGACGTCCTCCCACGGGATCGCGGGCCGGCCGCCGGCCATCTCCTCGCGAGCAGCCCGTGCCGCCTCGAGGTCGGCCAGGTCCTCCGCGGCAGCGATCAACCTGTCGAGGTCCTCGGCGTCGATGACCGCCGCAACCCGCTGGCCACGCCGGGTCAGGTAGACCGGGTCATGCTGCACCCGCGCGGCATCCACCACATCCGCCAGCCGGGCCCGAGCATCGCTGACCGTCATCTCACTCATGCCATCACGATACCGCTCAAGCAGCGTATATGTACAATACAGCGCAGCAGTCAACCCGAAATGAGCGCAACAGGAGGAGAGAGGAGGCCGCAGCCGCAGGGTGATCCGCCTCCCACGTGACGCCGCGCGGGTCCACCTGGCTCGCCTTCATGGGCGGATCGCCCCGCCCCCCAGTTGACCGCGCCCAGCAGGTGGACTCACAGTCTCGACCACTCGTGACACCTGTTACGGCGAGCAAGCCGGCGGCACGCGCCCGACAGGCGGCGGTATGCAGCGGGTTTCTGGGAGCCCGAACCGGTAGCTGGGCGGCCCCTGGACGGCGGTCAGACGCCGGCGACGTAGGCGGTGAGGAAATGCACGCCGTGGCGGTCGAGGTTGCCTCGGGCGCGGTCGTAGTGCTCGGTGGTTCGGGGGTCGGCGTGACGGGCCAGGATCTGGGCGTCACGCAGCGGGACCCCGGCGTCCAGGGCGTTGGTGATCGCGGCGTGGCGCAGGGAGTGGGGGCTGAGGTGCCGCGGGATCGCCGCGGCCTTCGCGATCCGGGCGACCATCCGGTACACGTCGCGCCGGTCGACGGGCTTGCCGGAGAGGGGCCGGCGGATCAGCGGCCCGGACGTGCGCTCGCCGCGACACGCCTCCAGCACCCGCAGCACCGGGACGGTCAGCGGCATGGTGGCCGGCTTGTTGCCCTTGCCGACCAAGTGGATGACCCGGTAGCCGCGCAGGGTGTCGGAGTAGTCCTCGACCCGCACCGCTGCGGCCTCCGAGGCGCGCAGGGCATTGATCCCCAGCAGGAACGCCAACGCCCCATGGTGCACGGTCAGGGTCTGGGCGACCTGCAGGAACCGGATCAACTCCAGGCGGTCCAGCCCTTGGGTGCGGGATTCGTCACGGTGCACCTTCGGCAACCTGGCGTACACGGCCGGGTCGGCGGCGATCAGCCCGTCGATGTGGGCGAACCGGAAGTACCCACGGACGCCGTGCATCATCGTCACGATCGAGGAGTCCATCAGCCCCGTGGCGCCGAGGTGGCGGATGTACACCTCGACGTGGGCGCGCTGGATCCCAACCAGCGGGTCCAACCCATTGCCCTCGCACCAGGCGAACCAACGCTTCAGTTGGTAGGTGTACAGGCGGTGGGTCCGCCCGGAGTAGCGGGCCAGGAACGACACCGCCGCCAACTGGGCGGTCGACATCGAGGACGGCTGGAACGGCAACAGCATCGTGGACGCGGACATGGAATCACCTCACGCGGCGACATCAATCAGGCCCAAACCCTGCCCGCCGCCAACACGGCCAGGCACCCGGACCCCACCGACGGTAGGCCCGTCAGCACGGCGTGAGCGCGACCGGAGAAGGCGGCCTGGCCAACGCCGGGATCGCGGCCCGCTCGCGGGCCGCGCACACTTCCCCTCACAACCATTTCGTATTACGCTTCTGTTGTGGAGACGATCAAGGGCACGCCAGTCACCGAGGCGGACATCCAGGACTGGGCAGACGAGGCCGAACGCGGCTACGACGTTGAGCAGCTGCGCAAGCGCGGCCGCAAGCCGATCGGCGACGGCCCCGCCCAGGTCGTTCCCGTGCGGATCGACGCAACTCTTCTGGCCGCGCTGGCCGAACGCGCCGAGCGCGACCACATCAGCCGCTCGGAGGCGATCCGGGCGGCCATCCGTTCCTACGTCGCGTGAAGGTCCACGACTCCGCAGGCAAGCACGGCATCGACCCTCAGGACGCCATCTACGCTGCCCAGCACGCCGTCTTCGTCAGCGACCTCGATAACGACAGCCCCGCCCGGCAGCTGCGCCTCGGATTCGACACCGCCGGCCGCCTCCTCGAGGTCGTGGTCCTTCGCTTCGACAGCGGCAACGAACTGGTCATCCACGCCATGAAGGCTCGCCGCCAGTACCTCGACCTCGTCGACTGAGTCCCGGTCTCGAGCTCCCACAAGCCCGCGACAATCACCGCGGCGATCTCCCGCGGAACACCTCGACCAGGACGTACACGCGAGCGATTCGCGGCGGAATGACGCACGGGGTTGTGGCCCGGCGTGGGCGGGCGGCGAAGTTCCGCGGCGCGACTGGTCACGGTCCTAGGCTGCCTACATGGCGTTGGGCGGAAGTCGCAAGGTCCGGGCTGCCCGGCGCCGCAAGCGCCGCATGGCGCGCGTCGCCCACGACTTGACCGACGCCCAGTGGACGGCGTTACGGGATGCGTGGGGCGGGTGCGCGTACTGCGGCGCTACCGGATTGCCGCTCCAGCGCGACTGCGTCCTGCCCATCTCCCGGGGCGGGCGATACACCCTCGTCAACGTGGTCCCTGCCTGTCGGTCGTGCAACACCAGCAAGTGCAACGACGAGGTCACCGCATGGCTGCGGCGCAGGCGCTTCGATGAACGGACCTTCCTGCTGCGGCACGCCCAGATCCGAGCCGATCTCGATGTCCACCTCGCGACGTCCTCAGCGGCGCAGTGAAGCAGCCGGCCCAGACCATCGCGACGTACTGGGCCGCTACGCGGCGAAAGGCAGCACCTCTCGGGGCGGCAGCCGCTTCGAGACCCGTGTTTGGAAGATGCGTGGCTTCCTGTGGGGCCCGTGCCTGTTCTTCCGATCGGGAAGGCGAACTGTCCGGGTGCTCCCATCA
>JBAVKQ010000289.1:0-1529 GCA_049688395.1 Candidatus Nanopelagicales bacterium | reverse complement strand
GTGCCGAGCCGCCGCGCCCCCCTGCGGGTGCGACGGCCCGGCGGTCCGGGGCTGGACCCGGTCCTTTCACAGGTCCGTGGTCGCATCACCGCGCGTACGTCCCCTCCGACGCATCGCGAGCGCGACCATCGACGGCACCGCGCTCTGTGGGGGCCGATCCCGTCGTGGTGCGCCGACTTCTTCAGCGCAGTGACGCCGCGCCGCCCGGTGGCGGGGCACGGCATACCCCGTATCCGACCACACCTTCGACGGCCCCGGGGGGTTCGTGACCTGCGGATTCATCGCTTGAACGGGGCCCTGCGGTAGAGTCGGCCTTCGCCGGCGCGGGTGATAACCCTCCACGAACGTGCGGCCCTGAAGGGCGACGCCGGGTCAACCAGACCGTCATGACTCCCAAGGAGCTCACGCATGCCCGTTGACCACAAGGTCCGTGACCTCGGCCTCGCCGAGGCCGGCCGCCACCAGATCCGTCTTGCCGAGCACGAGATGCCGGGGCTGATGTCCCTGCGCGCCGAGTTCGGTGAGAGCAAGCCGCTCAGCGGCGCCCGCATCGCCGGCTCGCTGCACATGACCGTGCAGACCGCGGTGCTCATCGAGACGCTCACCGCGCTCGGTGCCGAGGTCCGCTGGGCCTCCTGCAACATCTACTCCACCCAGGACGAGGCCGCCGCGGCCATCGTCGTGGGCCCGCACGGCACCCCCGAGGACCCGCAGGGTGTGCCGGTCTTCGCCTGGAAGGGCGAGACCCTCGAGGAGTACTGGGACTGCACCGAGCAGATCCTGACCTGGCCCGGTGGCCAGCTCGCCAACATGATCCTCGACGACGGTGGCGACGCCACGATGCTCGTCCACAAGGGCAAGGAGTGGGAGGCCGCCGGTCAGGTGCCCCCCACCTCCGAGGAGGACACCGAGGAGTTCGGTGTCTTCAAGGCCCTCGTGCGCCGCACCCTCGCGCAGGACCCGCAGAAGTGGACCAAGGTCGCCGCCGAGATCAAGGGCGTCACCGAGGAGACCACCACCGGCGTGCACCGCCTCTACCAGCTGGCCGAGGCCGGCGAGCTGCTCTTCCCGGCGATCAACGTCAACGACTCGGTCACCAAGAGCAAGTTCGACAACAAGTACGGCTGCCGCCACTCGCTCATCGACGGCCTCAACCGCGCCACCGACGTGCTCATCGGCGGCAAGGTCGCCGTCGTGGCCGGCTACGGCGACGTGGGCAAGGGCTGCGCCGAGTCGCTGCGTGGCCAGGGCGCCCGCGTCATCGTCACCGAGATCGACCCGATCTGCGCGCTGCAGGCCGCGATGGACGGCTACCAGGTCGCGAAGCTCGAGAGCGTCGTCGACAAGGCCGACATCATCGTCACCTCGACCGGCTGCTTCAACGTGGTCACTGCCGAGCACATGCAGCAGATGAAGAACAAGGCGATCCTCGCCAACATCGGCCACTTCGACAACGAGATCGACATGGCCGGGCTGGCCAAGGTCCCCGGCATCAGCAAGCAGGAGATCAAGCCGCAGGTGCACGAGTG
>JBAVKQ010000288.1:0-2747 GCA_049688395.1 Candidatus Nanopelagicales bacterium | reverse complement strand
CACCGGCAGGACCGGCGCCGCGGGCACCGGCGGATCCGGTGCCGGGGCCGACTCCCCCGCCGAGACCGGGCCGGTCAGCCCCAGCCAGGCCCTGATGGCCTTCGCGCCCTACCTGATCGTCGTCGCCCTGTTCACCCTCGTCTCCTTCGGCCCGCTCAAGACCTTCCTGGACAGCCACTCGGGCTGGAAGTTCGCGTGGCCGGGCCTCGAGGTCGCCAACAGCGCGGGGGAGCCCCTGGCCGCGGCGACATTCAACTTCAACCTGTTCTCCGCTGCCGGGACCGTGCTGCTCATCGCCGGCTTCATCACCGCGGCCCTCTACCGGATCTCCCCGGCCAGCGCCGTGCGCGCCCTCGGCGGCGTCGTCGTCCAGTTCCGCTACACGATCCTGACCGTCGTGGCGGTCCTGGCCCTGGCCTACGTGATGAACTTCTCCGGGCAGACCGTCACCCTGGGGCTCGCCCTGGCCGCCACCGGTTCCTTCTTCGCCTTCCTGTCCCCGGTCGTGGGCTGGATCGGCGTGGCCGTCACCGGTTCGGACACCTCCTCGAACTCGCTGTTCGGCCTGCTGCAGGTCACGGCGGCCCAGGAGACCGGGATCAACCCCTACCTGCTCGCCGCGGCCAACACCTCCGGTGGGGTGCTGGGCAAGATGATCTCCCCGCAGAACCTGGCGATCGCCGCCGCAGTCGTCGGCATGGAGGGGCGCGAGAGCGAGCTGTTCCGCAAGGTGGTGGGCTGGAGTCTGATCCTGCTGCTGGGCATGTGCCTGCTGGTGTTCCTGCAGTCGACCGCCGTGCTCGGCTGGATGGTCGTGACCTCGTGAGGGCCACCCCGACAGCCCCGGCCGCACTGTCGCCCACGCTCGCCGCCTACGCCGGCGCCCTGGGCGACCCCGGACGGCTGGGGACGCGGGCAACCGACGTGCTCAAGATGCGCCACGACGCCTCGCACTTCGCGTTGACCCCGAGGGCCGTGGCGACCCCCGTCGACGCCGCCGAGGTCGGCCGGCTCTTCCAGGTGGCCGCCGTGCAGGGTGTCCCGCTGACGTTCCGCTCCGGTGGGACCAGTCTGAGCGGCCAGGCCGGCACGCACGGGATCCTCGTGGACACCCGGCGGCACTTCCGCGACATCGAGGTGCTCGACGGGGGCCGCCGCGTCCGCATGGGACCCGGGGCGACGGTGCGAGCGGTCAACGCGAGGCTGGCCGGCCTGGACCGCAAGCTCGGGCCCGACCCGGCCAGCGAGATCGCCTGCACCCTGGGTGGAGTCGTGGCCAACAACTCCAGCGGCATGGCGTGCGGGACCGCGGCCAACACCTACCACACGCTGGACTCGCTGGTCCTGGTCCTGCCCAGCGGCACGGTGATCGACACCGGGGCACCTGACGCCGACGATCGGCTGCGGCTCACCGAGCCCGACCTGTACGCCGGCCTGGCCCGGTTGCGCGACCGGGTGCGCGGCAATTCGGACTCGGTGGCCTTCCTCGAGGCCCAGTTCGCGATGAAGAACACCATGGGGTACGGGCTGAACTCCTTCCTGGACCACACCCGCCCGGTCGACGTCCTGGCCCACCTGGTCGTCGGCAGCGAGGGCACCCTGGCCTTCATCGCGTCCATCGTGATGCGGACCGTGCCGCTGCTGCGCCATGCCATGACCGGCCTGCTCGTGTTCGACACCCTCGCGGGGGCCACGGGGGCCCTGCCCGCGCTGGTCGCGACCGGTCCGGCCACGATCGAGTTGATGGACTCGGTCTCCCTGCGGGTCGGCCAGGCCCACCCGGCCGCGGACGAGTTGATCCGCAGGATCCGGGTCGAGGGGCACGCGGCGCTGCTGGTGGAGTACCAGGCGGACTCCGCGCAGGGCGCCTTCGAGCTCAGCGAGGCAGCCCGGGGCACCCTGACGGGGCTGCGGTTGAGCGCGCCGGCGCACCTCACCGGCGACCCGGCCGCCCGGGCCCGGCTGTGGACCACCCGCAAGGGCCTCTACGCGACGGTGGCCGAGGCCCGCCCCTCGGGCACGACCGCACTGCTCGAGGACATCGTCGTCCCGGTCCCGGCGCTGCTGCCGACCTGCGAGCGGCTGACCGGCCTGTTCGACCGGCACGGCTACGAGAACGCCGTGATCTTCGGGCACGCCAAGGACGGCAACATCCACTTCATGGTCACCGAGCGCATCAACGGCGGCCGCATGGACCGGTTCCAGGACTTCACCGAGGACCTGGTCGACCTCGTCCTGGGCATGGACGGCTCGCTCAAGGCCGAGCACGGCACCGGCCGCATGATGGCCCCCTACGTGCGCCGCCAGTACGGCGACGAGCTCTACGAGGTCATGCAGGAGGTCAAGGCGCTGTGCGATCCCGGCGCAGTGCTGAACCCGGGCGTGCTGATCACCGACGACCCCGACGTGCACACCCGCGATCTCAAGTCCACCCCCACGGTCGAGGAGGAGGTCGACCGGTGCGTCGAGTGCGGCTACTGCGAGCCGGTGTGCCCGAGCAAGGACCTGACCACGACCCCGCGGCAGCGGATCGTGCTGCGCAGGGAGATGGCAACGGCTCGGGCGGCCGGCGACCTCGACCTGCTGGGCAGGCTCGAGGCGGAGTACCTCTACGACGGCATCGCGACCTGCGCCGTGGACGGCATGTGCCAGACCGCCTGCCCGGTGCACATCAACACCGGCGATCTGGTCAAGCACCTGCGGGCCGACCACGCGGGCCGGGGGCTGTCCGCGGGCTGGGCCACGGC
>JBAVKQ010000287.1:0-3007 GCA_049688395.1 Candidatus Nanopelagicales bacterium | reverse complement strand
GGCTGGGCCGGTGCAGGCCCAGCCTCTGGACGGACCCCGCGTGCGTTCGCCGGGTTGTGGTTGAAAGGGGCCGGGTGCGGACGCCCGCAAGGCTGGTTCGCGCTCGAAGTGGTCGAAAGACCACGGGCGGCGGGGCTGGGTTCAACCACAAGTCGGCGAACCACCTGATCCAGGCCCACCATCGGCCCCGGTTCGACCACAAGTCGGCGGACCAACCTCGTGCCGCCGGGTAGGTCAGGCCCACGCGGGGGGTGGCGTGGTGTGCCCGCCCGCGTCTTTGCGCCCAAGCGCGCCCGGGTCAGGGCAGCAGGTCCGGGCGCATCGCCGCGGTCCGGGCCAGCGCCTGCTCGTGGCGCCAGCGGGCCACCGCGCCGTGATCGCCGGAGGTGAGCACAGCGGGCACCGCCAATCCCGCCCAGACGGGAGGCCGGGTGTAGACCGGACCCTCGAGCCGGTCGGCCATGCTGCCGGGGGCGAAGGAGTCGTCGGCGTGGCTGGCATCGTTGCCCAGCACACCGGGGATCAGCCGTCCGACCGCCTCGACCATCACGAGCACGGCCGCCTCCGCGCCGGCCAGCACGTAGTCGCCGATGGACACCTCCTCGACGACCACCGGCACGCCACCTGCGGTCAGGGTCCGCGCCCAGTCCCACACCCGCGCGTCGATGCCCTCGTAGCGCCCGCACGCGAACACCAGCCGCGCGTCGGTGGACCACTGCGCGGCCATCGCCTGCGTGAACCGCGCCCCGCTGGGGGTGGGCACCACCAGGCGCACCGGGGCGCGGCGGTCACCCCGGCCCAGCACATCGGTCAGGGCTTCGCCCCATGGCTCGGGCTTCATCACCATGCCGGGTCCGCCCCCGTAGGGCGAGTCGTCGACGGTCCGGTGCCGGTCGTGGGTGTAGTCGCGCAGGTCGTGCACCTCGAGGTCGATCAGGCCGTCGGTGATGGCCCGACCGACCAGCGACAACCGCAGGGGCGCCAGATACTCGCCGAAGATCGAGATGACATCGATGCGCACGTCAGGACTCCGTGAGCTCGGCCAGACCCTCGGGCAGGTCGACGACGACGAACCCGCCGGCCAGGTCGACCTCGGGCACCAGCGCCTTCACGAACGGGACGAGCAGCTCGGCCGCGCCCTCGCGGGACACCGACAGCACGTCCTGGCTGGGCAGGTGCAGCACCTCACCGATCCGGCCGAGGTGGGCACCTGTGGCGTCGCGCACCGCCAGGCCGATCAGGGCCAGGTCGTGGTACTCGTCGTCGGCGGTGTCGGACAGGTCGACCTCGGCATGCAGCAGCGCGTCGCGCAGCACCTCGGCAGCAGTGCGGTCCTCGACGCCCGCCAGCGCGAGGATCAGCCGACTCCCCTGCCAGCGATGGCCCTCGACGGTGACCTGCGCCGGCCGCCCCGGCGCGGGGTCCAGGCACAGCACGGCCCCCGAGGAGAACCTCTCCTCGGGGGCGTCTGTGCGGACCTCGACGGTGACCTCGCCGCGGATGCCCTGGGCCCGGCCGATCCGGCCGACCACCACGCGCATCAGCGCTCGTCGGCGTCCAGGAAGTCCACGCGCACCGGGCGACCACCCGAGATGGCGCTGACCACCGTGCGGATCGCGGTGGCAGTGCGCCCACCGCGACCGATCACGCGGCCGATGTCATCGGGGTGGACTCGGACCTGGAAGGTCTGCCCACCCTGCTCGCGGGGACCGCGACGACCGTTGCGCACCCGGACGCTGACGTCCTCGGGATGCTCGACGATGCCCGTGACCAGGTGCTCCAGCGAATCCTCGATCACCGTGCTCATGCCGAGGGGGTCTCCTGGGCAGCGGGCGCGGGGGCGGCCGCATCCGATGCTTCGGCAGCCGGGGACTCCTCGGCGGCCGGTGCGGTCTGCGGCTTCGGGGCCTTGGCCTTGGGGGCCTTGCCGGACTCCTCGGCCGAACGCACGGCGGCCTCGAAGACCATCTGCTTGTCGGCCTTGGGCTCGGCCAGGCGCAGGGTGCCCTCCCCGCCCGGCAGGCCCTTGTGCTTCTGCCAGTCGCCGGTGATCTTCAGGATGGCCAGCACCGGCTCGGTGGGCAGCGCGCCGACCCCCAGCCAGTACGCCACGCGCTCGGAGTCCACCTGGATCAGGCTGGGCTCACGACGGGGCTGGTAGATCCCGATCTCCTCGATGGAGCGCCCGCTGCGCGCGGTGCGCGCGTCGGCGACAACGATGCGGTACTGCGGGTTCTTCTTCTTGCCAAGGCGCTTGAGCTTGATCTTGACGGCCACGTGTGTCGGTGTCTCTTTCGGTTCGGGGGTGGATCCCCGTGGACGCGAACATGGGGTTACCCACGTCACAGGGAACGCGTGGATCATGCCGGTCGACGGTTGAGAGGGACCACGACCCGCATGGGACGCACTCATTGTGCCATCCCGGACCCGGATTGCTCAAAGACGCACCGCGTCACGCAGTCGGGCCGCCAACCGCCCCACTGGCGCGACCTGCACCTGCGGCACGTCCAGCCAGCGCGCCATGACCTGCAGCTCTCGGGCCAGCGCGGCCAGGGCATCCGCGCTGACCTCGCCCTCGGGATGGGCAGCCTGCACGAGCAGCCGGCCGGGGGCCCGGTCGGACTTGAGGTCCACCCGGGCCACCAGGGCCTCCTCGTGCAGGAACGGCAGCACGTAGTAGCCGTGCACGCGCTGCGCGGCAGGGGTGTAGATCTCGATCCGGTAGCGCATGCCGAACAGCCGCTCGGTCCGCGGCCGGAACCAGATCAGCGGGTCGAACGGGGCGAGCAGGGCGCTGCCGGTGACCCGGCGAGGCACGCCGAACCCTGCCGGGGCGTAGGCCGGCGCCCACCCGGGGACCTCGACGGCGGCCAGTGCACCGTCGGCGACCAGGTCCGCGATGGCCGCCCGGGTCGCTGCCGAGGGCATCCGGAAGTAGTCGGCGAGATCGGCCGCAGTGGCCACGCCCTGCGCCCGCGCGGCGATCGCGACCAGCTCGCGGTGGGCC
>JBAVKQ010000286.1:0-38384 GCA_049688395.1 Candidatus Nanopelagicales bacterium | reverse complement strand
GGCCAGCACCCCGCCGGCCAGCAGGATCGTCAACCACCCGAGCTTCGGCGCCAGCGCAACCCCGTCGATGCCGGCAGCCAGCACGGCGGTGACCAGCGCGCCGAGCACCAGGACCGCGGTCACGTCCACCGCACCTGCGCGGGCCAGGGCCGCGAACCAGGTGGACACGTATCCGGCGAGCAGGACCCCGGTGAGCAGCACCCAGCCCCACTGCGCCGCCGACATGCCGACCAGAGCGCCGGCATCCCCGCGCACCACCAGCCAGCCGACCAGCACCCCGGACCCCACCCCCATCCGGGCGCAGGCCACAGTCCAGGAGGACAGCCCGACCAGGAGCCGCTTGGCGACCACGACCTCCACCGCCCACAGCAGGGTGGCGGCCAGGATCATCGACTCGCCCACCCCCCAGCCGGTGAGCAGCCCGCCGGCAAGTCCGGCCTGGCCCACGAGCAACAGCCCGATCGCGGCCCAGTGCGCCAGTCCGAGCCGCTCGCGCAGCACGAGCACCGCGAGCACCGCCACCCAGACGACCAGCGTCTTGTGCAGGAACGCCGCCTGCACGGAGCTGGCCCGGGCCAGGCCCTCGAAGAACAGCGCGAAGGCGACCGCCCCACCCAGCACCCCCACCAGGGCCAAGCCCAGCCACTGCCCGGTGCGCGTCGGCCGGGTGAGCTGCGCGCCGGTGGCCGGTGCTGCGGCGACGATCCCGAGCAGCACGAATGCCGCGACCAGGTTCTTGGCCGTCGTGTAGGCGGTCGCGTCGCCGAATGCCCGCACACCCGAGGAGTTGAGGTACACGGCCACCCCACTGATCCCCGCCGTGACCAGCGCGAGGCCCAGCCCGGTACGTCGAGTGGCGCTGGGGTCGGCGGACTCCGGCCCGGGATTCTTCAGGGTGGGCGTGTTCGCGCCGGCGATGTTCATGAGCTCTCCTGTCGGATCGACAACGCATCCCGGGCTGCCGCGGCGCTGACTCGGTGCAGGGCGAAGCCCGCGTGGGCCAGCACCCAGTCACCGGGGGCGACCGGCCCGTCCAGGGTCAGCAGGTTCACCTCGACCAGCCGGGGCCCAGGCGTGCCGACAGTGCTGTTGGTGCCACTGCTGATGCCGGTGCGGGCCAGCGCGGTGCCGTCCGGGTGCAGCTCGACCAGTTCGAGGGGGACCTCAACGCACATCGGCGGCCTCCCGGTCTCCGGCCGGCCGGTCCACCGCTGCCCGATCGGCGGCCCCCCGGTCCAACGCCGACAACTCACCGAGCACCGCATCGACCGCCGCGGGCAGGGCGTGCGTCACGGCCGCCGACAGCCGCGCGCCGGGCTCGAAGGACGCCGCCTGCACGCCCACCACGCGCAGCCGGTCGGGCAACCGGTCCAGGGCCCCAGCCAGCGCGATCACGCCGGCCAGCCCCAGGTCGTGGGTCCCGGTGGGTCCGGTGCGCACCGGCAGCCCGTCCGCACCGGCCCCGACGGCCAGCACCCGCACCGTCCCGGTCGGTGCCCCGGCGCGCATCGCGTCGACGACGACCACCAGATCCCAGCCCGACATCAGGTCGACCAGCGCGGTCGGGTCCTCGTGGACCAGCACGTGCACCTCCCGCGCGGACCTCGACAGGCGCCGTTCGGCCACCTCGGCGCCCATCAGCGCGGCCACCAGCCGGGCGACCGCCGGGCCGACCGCGTCGTCGCCACGGTCCACCGAGCCCAGGCCGACGACCAGGGCGCGCGGACGGGCGCAGCCGTTCGAGGTGCTGCTCACTGCGCCACCCTCCTCGTGTCGAGGCTTCTCACAGGTGCTCCACCTCCAGGTCCAGGAAGTGCGTCGCGCAGGAGATGCACGGGTCGTAGGTCCGGATCGCGACCTCGCACTGGTGGGTCAACTCGTCGTGGGACAGGTGCAGGTGTCCGGTGACGAACTCGCGCAGGTCGGCCTCGATCGCCGGCTGGTTCTGGGACGTCGGCGGCGTGATCTGGGCGTCGAGGATCGTGCCGGAATCGTCGATGCGGTAGCGGTGGTAGAGCAGCCCGCGGGGGGCCTCGGTCGCACCGTGCCCCTCGCCGGCCCGGGCCGGCACCTCGACGGCGGCCACCGGGGCGCCGCGCCAGGTGTCGATGATCCTGATCGCCTCGTCGAGGGCGTGGATGAGTTCCACGGTGCGCACGAGGATGGAGCGGAACGGGTTGCGGCAGGTGGGTGCCATGCCCACCGACTCGGCGACCTCGCGGGCCAGTGGGGCCAGTGCTGAGTAGTTCAGCGAGTAGCGCGCCAGCGGGCCGACGACGTAGCGCTGGTCGTCGAACGTGGCGTGCAGGGCGTTCGAGTGCGCCACATGCGTCTCGCTGACGTGCGCGCCGAACTCCGACACCGGGGCGCGCAGCCCGGTGCTGGTCAGCAGCGCACCGGACTCCAGCGGGTAGCCGTGCGAGGAGTCCAGGGCGAGGTACAGGTGCGGCTGCTCGAAGTCGGGATACTCCAGCCCGGCCAGCAGCGGCAGCGCAGCGATGGCCTCCTCGCGTGCGGCCGCCAGAGGGGCGCGCAGGCCCGCAAGCTCCTCCTGGGTGGGCAGCCGGTGGAAGCCGCCGACCCGGACGTTCACCGGGTGCACCGCACGCCCCCCGACAACAGTCATCAGCTCGTTGCCCACCCGCTTGATCCGCAGCGCGGACTCGACCAGCGCGCGGTGGTCGCGGGCCATCTCGATGGCTCCGGGGTAGCCCAACAGGTCCGGGGCGTGCAGGAAGAAGATGTGCAGCGCGTGGCTCTCGATCCACTCCCCGCAGTACAGGAGTCGGCGCAGCGTCCGGATCTCCTCGGGGACCGTCACCGCGCAGGCGTCCTCGATCGCCAGGCAGGAGCTCATCTGGTAGGCCACCGGGCAGATCCCGCAGATCCGTGCGGTGATGTCCGGCGGCTCGGTGTGACCGCGCCCGCGCAGGAACGCCTCGAAGAACCGGGGCGGCTCGAAGATGCGCAGGTGCACATCGAGGACCTGGCCGTCCTGGATGTGCACGTGCATCCCGCCCTCGCCCTCGACGCGGGCCAGGGTCTCCACGGACAGCACGTGGCTGCCGGAGGTGAGCTTGTGGGTCATGGCCCCGCCTCCCCGCGCGGGGCGTCCTCCTGCGGGCCCGAGGCGCCGCCAACCTCGCCGGCCAGGCTCTGCGCCCGGAACGCCGGCGCCCCTGCGTTGAACGTACGGAAGAATCGCACGACCTCTTCCTCGGACATGCCCAGGCGGCCCAGCTCGCGGGCCAGCGAGGCGGTGTTCGGGGTGTCCTGCGGGCCGAAGCAGCCGTAGCAGCCGCGGTGGAAGGTGGGGCACAGCGCGCCGCAGCCGGCCTGCGTGACCGGGCCCAGGCACGGGGTGCCGTGCGCCACGGCGACGCAGACAGTGCCGCGGCGCTTGCACTCCACGCACACCGAGTACGACGGGATGCGGGGTGCGCGGCCCGCCAACAAGGCGGCCAGCACCTCCAGGAGTTGATGCTTGTCGATCGGGCACCCGCGCAGTTGGAAGTCCACGGTGACGTGCGCGGAGATCGGGGTCGAGCGGTCCAGGGTCGCCAAGTAGGCGGGGTGCGCGTAGACCACGGACAGGAAGGCCGAGACGTCGGCAAAGTTGCGCAGCGCCTGGATCCCGCCCGCGGTGGCGCAGGCGCCGATCGTGACCAGGACCCGGGAGGCGGCACGTACCTGCTGGATCCGTTCGGCATCCGAGGGCGTGGTGATCGACCCCTCGACCAGGCTGATGTCATAGGGGCCGGCGACGACCGCGCGGGTGGCCTCGGGGAAGTAGGCGACCTGCACCCGCTCGGCGACGGCCAGCAGTTCGTCCTCGCAGTTGAGCAGGGTCAGCTGGCAGCCGTCGCAGGAGGCGAACTTCCAGACTGCCAGGGTGGGCCGGGCGGTGCTCGCGGACGGGTCGGCCGAGGCCTGGGCGGTGGTCGTCGGACTCATCGTCATCACAGCTCCCGGACCTCCATCAGCGGCGCCAGCCGGTCATAGCCGAGCACGGGACCGTCCACGCACAGGAACAGCTCGCGCAACTGGCAGTGCCCGCACAGGCCGACGCCGCACTTCATGGTGCGCTCCATCGACAGCCGGATCCGGTCGGTGGGCACGCCCCGGTCGACCAGCGCGGTCGCGGCGTAGCGCATCATCACCTCCGGGCCACAGACCAGCGCCAGGGCATGCGCGGGGTCGAACCCGGCCCGCGCGACCAGCGTCGTGACGAGCCCGACGCGCCCGGTCCAGCTCGGCGGCCCGTAGTCCACGGTCACCTCGACGACTATGGCGTGCTGCTCTGCCCAGGCCCGCAGGTCCTCGGCGAACAGGACGTCCTCGGGCGAGCGCGCCCCGTAGAGCAGGATCACCCGGGCGTAGTCGGATCGGTGCGCGACCACCTCCAGCAGTGCGGGGCGCAGCGGGGCCAGCCCGATCCCACCTGTGACGATGACGACATCACCGCCGATCCCGTCGGCGACCCCCCAACCGGTCCCGAACGGACCGCGGACGCCTACTGTCGTGCCGGGTGCGGAGGTGACCAAGGCGTGCGTGACCGTGCCGACGTCGCGGATCGTGTGCAGCAGCGGACCCGGTCCAGTGGGATCCCCGCAGATCGAGATGGGGACCTCGCCCACCCCGAACGCGTGCAGCATGGTGAACTGTCCGGCGGCGAACTCCAGGGGCGAGCCGTCGAGTGGCTCGAGGAACAGTGTGACGGTGTCCCGGGTGTCCAGGCGGGTGCGCTCCACGCGGAACGGCCGGGGCAGCATCGCGTCGCCGGTGTCCGCGGAGGTGCCGTCCGCGGAGGTGGCGCACACAGCCGCCGGGGCCGGGCTCGCCGGGGCGAGGGTCGGGCTGCCGGTGCTCATGTCGGGCTCCCGTAGAGGTCCAGCAGGCGCAGCCGGGCGTCCTGGAGTCGCTGGTAGAGCACGTGCGACACACGTTGCATCAGGGCGTACCCCAGCGCCGGGTCGGTGTCGCACTTGCCGCGCAGGCACGCCCCGTCGAGGGCTACCGCGCTCACCGGGGTCAGGGCGCGGGCGTCGAAGACCCACCGGTAGGGCGGTATCAGCCAGGACCAGCCGACGACGTCGTCCTCGTCGAGGGTGGCGATCACCATGGTCTGGTGCCGTGGGTCGTGGAGGTCCAGCGCGACCCGACCGTGCCGGATGACGTAGAACGTGTCCGCGGGGTCGCCGGTGCGGAACAGCACCTGGCCGGCCGGGAAGTGCACGTTCTGGGCGCAGCCCACCACCAGCTCCATGGCAGCCGGGTCCAGCCCGGCGAGGAACGGGTGCTCGGGCAGGTACTCGACCAAGGTGGGCATCCGGTCCTCCTAGTGCTCCGGTCCTGCTGCGGTGCTGGCGGTTGCGGCGCCGGGGGTGCTGGTGGCCAGCGGCCGGTGCGCGGCCTCGGCGCGCAGCGCCACGACCTCCGCGGTCAGGTCGATGCCAGCAGGGCACCACGTGATGCAGCGCCCGCAGCCGACGCAGCCCGAGGTGCCGAACTGGTCGATCCAGGCCGCGAGCTTGTGGGTAAGCCACTGCCGGTAGCGGGCGCTGGTCGAGGTGCGCACGGCCCCGCCGTGCAGCCGGGAGTACTCCATCGAGAAGCAGGAGTCCCAGACCCGGTGCCGCTCGTCGAGATCGCCGGACAGGTCGCTGACGTCCTCGATGCAGGTGCAGAAGCACGTCGGGCAGACCAGGGTGCAGTTGGTGCACGCCAGGCAGCGGGCGCCGACGTCGGCCCAGTGCGGGCTCTCCGCGCTGGTGTAGAGCAGGTCGTGCAGGTCGTCGGTGCGCAGGTGCCGACCCATCGAGGCCACCGCCCCGGCGACCACTGCCTCGACGGCAGCCAGATCCTCGTCGGTGGCCGGCGTGCTGGGCAGCGAGTCGAGCACGTCGCGCCCCGCCGTGGTGCCGACCTCCACGAGGAACCGGTGCGGGTCGGCCAACTCGGTCAGGGTCAGGTCGGCACCCTCGCCCGGCCGCGGGCCGGTGCCCATCGAGGCGCAGAAGCAGGTGCCGGCCGGCGTGCCGCAGGTGACCGCCACGAGGAACGTGCGCCTCCGCTGGGTGGCGTAATGCACGTCGGTCGACGCACGGGCCAGGAGTACCTGGTCGTGGATGGCTACCGCAGCCAGGTCACACGCCCGGATCCCGAGCAGGGCCACCGGCCCGCCGTCGGAGTCGTCGGGGGCCTCGACAGTGAAGTCGGCACCCGAGCGGGTGCCACGCCAGAGCAGCCGGTCGGCGGGGAACAGGACCGGCTTGGCGGCCTGCGTGGTGGCCGCGAACCCGAAGAACGCTTCGGCGCGGGTGTCGACACCGGTGCTGCCGGCACCGCCGCGGCCGGTGTCGGGCGAGGTGATCCGGTAGTGGCCCGGCGCCTGCACGTCCCCGATGCCGCGGGGCAGATCCGCGATCCCGGTGATCGGTGCCGTCACGATCGCCGAGTCGCGCACGGTGGGGCCGAGCACACGAAAACCACGCTCCCGCAGCGCATCGATCAGCGCCTGCAGGCCGGTGGGATCAAGAAGCGCACCATCCGCCATCTGGCACCTCCTAGGCAGCACTCGCAGCCTAGGGCGGCGCCGGGGCCGGCTCTAGGGTCCTTCGGCACGCTCCGGTGGCTCGGAGGTCACCTGCGCAGGCAGGTTCGCTCCGGGCGCCAGCGCGCCCCGCCGGTCCCAGCCCGACTCCAGCGGTGCCCACAACAGCAGCGCGGCGGCCAGGGTGGCCGTTGACCCGAACGCCCAGCCAGCCAGTACGTCACTTGGCCAGTGCACGCCAAGCACCAGCCGGCTCACCCCGATGAAGGGGGCCAGGACCACCAGCGTCCAGCCCGCCCCCCGCAGGGCAGCGTTGCCCCGACCCCGGCCGAGCTGGACCAGGACCAGGCCGAGCGCGAGGTACACGTAGATGCTCGCCGCCGAGTGCCCGGAGGGGAAGGACCGCAGCAGGTCGGACTGGAACTCGGCCGCCCCGGGCGGTCGCGTGCGGCCCACCGAGGTCTTGGTCAGTTCGACCGCCACGACCCCCGTCCCGCCGGACAGCGCCAGGTAACCGGCCGCGGCGCGCTGCTGGGCGACGCTGAGGCTGAGCACCGCGACGATGACCAGCAGGGTCGACCAGAGCGGGCTCGTGGCCAGCCCGATCGCGTGTGCCACATCGACGGGCCAGCCGAGCGGGTCGGCCCAATCGCGGGTGAACGAGGTGAGGAACGCGTCCACGCTGCGCAGCCAGGGCCAGTCGCTGGTCACGCCCGCGGTCAGCAGGACCGCGGCCATCGCCGCCAGGCCCAGGCCGGTCCAGGCCGCCCGCTTGGCGGGATCGACCACGGGTCGGTCGCCGTGGTGGTCCAGAGTCCCCATCCGGGCACCGTAGCCCAGCGGCCGCGTTCTCAGCGCTGCGCTCCCCGGGGCCACCGACCTGCGCCTGTTTGGATCCGTGGCCCGTGGCGACGCGCTGCGAGACGAGGTCTCGGCAAGCGCACTGGCAGATGCGGTGGCCCTGTGAGCCGCACGGACGCCGAGCTCATGGAGGACAGCCACGCCGCGATCGCTCGTTGCATGGCCCACCGTGACCATGTGGACTCCGCTGAACTCGGCGGGATGGCCTACGACGGCATCCAGCGCAACTGGCAGTCATCGGGGCGGCGGTCAAGCCTTGCCGGAGGACTTCAAGTACGAGCGCGTAGGCACTCCCTGGCCCTCGATCGCCGGACTGCGTAACGTGGTCGTCCACGAGTACGTCCGCGTCGACTCGGACATGATCTGAGACATCGTCGACAACCAGTTGGCCGCGCTGCCGGACGGCATCGGTTGAGCGAGAGATGAGCCCGGATCGGCCGCGCGTTTCGCGGCGCAGTGGGCTGTGACATGGTCGGGGATGCCGGTGGCTCCGTACGAACTGATCGACAACGGCGGCAAGCTCAGTCCGCTGCCTCCGCATCACCAACGGCCACGGTGGCACCGCCTGCTACGTGTGGCACCGCGACCCCGTGTCAGGACATGCTTGACCTGGCCCAGCTGCTGGGCGAGCGGGTCGGGGTGGTGGGGCTGGGGTTCCTGGATGTCGAGGACTTGAGTCAGCGATTCCGGGACTGCTGTTGGTGGTCAGTGGCACCTGTCCGAGTCGGCCAGGGCGGGGGGACGGGTGTCGCCAAGTTGTGCGATCAGGCGGCTGGGGGTACTGCCACTCAAGCTCTTGAAGTCGTGCACGAGGTGCATCTGATCGAAATAGCCCACGCTGTGCGCGACGCTGAGCCACGTTCGCGTCGGGGTGGCGACCTTCGCGTCGAGGGCGGCCTGGAACCGTGCGATCCGGGAGAAGAGCTTCGGCGGCATTCCGATCTCACGCGCGAACTGTCGCTCGAACTGCCGCACGCTCAGTGATTCGCTCCCGGCCATCTCGTGCACGGTCATGCGCCCCTGGTCGCGGAAGGCCGCCATGGCCACGCGTCCGATGGAGGTAGGTTCGGTGACCCGTGGCATCCGGAGCAGGTAGCGCTCTGCCATGCGGACACGCTCCTCGAAGGTGCCCGCATGGGCCAGCGCCGACCAGACCATCTCGACTCCAGGGCCCAGCACATCGCGGGCGTGGAAGGACCGATCCACCACTTCCTGTGCCGGCAGGCCGAACAACTGCCGCAGCGCCACCGGCTGCAGGAAGATGGCGAACGACTCGACGCCGGGGTTGAGGTGAAGCGACGCCCTCGGGAAACTGTGGGCACCGACGAGGGCCACGCGCTGCGCGGGTTCGTTGGTCCCATCCCAGTAGTGGACCGTGGGCAGGGTGCCGAACTCGAACTCGAGGATCTGTTCCAGGGACGCCGGCACGCGCTGGACCAGTTCCGCGTCGAGGGGACCTGCCGTCCGCTGCGCGTAGGCGCGCACGAAGTCCCTCATCGCACCGCTGGGCGCAGCGGACTCCAGGATGTGCATCGGCACCTCCCTGCGCTCCTCCTGAGCCAGGTCAGTCGGCTTCTTACTAGGCCAGAGGATCGCGCTGCGTCGACAGTACGGCGTGGGGACCCGCGCGGGAAGACGACGACCACCTCAGATTTCCCGGGGATCAAGGACGCGAACTACTCGACTTGGAGAAACGATGGCAACGAAGATTGTGAAGCTGGCCATCTTGCGGGCACGTCACGACACGACGACGGCCCGCATCAGCGACGACGCCTGCGTGAGGATGCTCTATCACTCGCCTGCGGGCCGTGCGGTGCTCGACTACTGGAGCGACGTGACGGGTGGCTATCTGGACTTCCAGGGAAGTGCGCTCCTGCCCTGGGTGGACATCACGCTGCCGCCCAACGATGTGAGCCGCGGCACCCAGTTCACTCTGGCCTATGCCGCCACCGACGCCCTGAGCCCCAACGACGACCTGAGCGCCTACGACGGCTACGTCGTCCTCTCGCTACCGGGAATCGGCATCGACGGCGGCTCCAGCACGTCCAGCGGCCGACGATTCAGTGCGCTTCCGGTTGCGACGTCGGACCACACGTTCATGTGTCACGAACTCGGCCACACGATGGGATTCGGGCACAGCTACGGCCTGCCGAACAACGGGATCGACTGGGATGGCAAGGCACCCTGGGACGTGGGCAACGTCTATGGGGACCCGTACGACATCATGTCTTCAGGAGCGTTCGGCGCGCGTTGGCTGGATCCCGACGCCGCCCACACCACCTCTGATCCCACCTTCGGGGGCGCCGCCGTCCCCGGCTGGCCGAACCGATCAGCGTTCTCGATGGGACCGGCGCCTGCCCGCGCACACCTGCACCTGTGGGATCCTGCCGCACTGCAGAACACAGTGCAGGATGTGACGATCCCCGCTGCCGGGCAGTCCGTCAAGGGGCGGCTCCAAGCGGCGGGTGGCTCAGCCGGCCCGATCAAGCTGCTGGTGTTGCACCCCGAGGATGAAGACGCCCAAGGACGTGGACGCTGCTACGTGGAGTACCGCCAAGCCACCGGTTGGGACGCCGGGCTGGACTCCGACGGGAGCGACCTGGGGCGTCAGGCCGTCGTCGTCCATGCCTTGGCCGACACCCCTGACGAAGGGGTTCGTTGCTGGTATCGCGGCCAACTCGCGATACCGCTCGCGAGCGAGAGCGTGCTGCCGATCGCGGGTACCCGGTTGGTCGTCAACGTGACCGCATTAGGACCGTACAACAGCTACGTCGACATCGAGGTCGTCAATGTCCCTGACCTGGCAGCGGGTCTCAAGCAGGTCTTCGCCGATGGAACCGGGGTCATCTACGCGATCCTCGATAACGGGGACCTCATGTGGTACCACCATGATGGCCGGGGCGACGGCAGCTTCCACTGGACCGGGCCGAGGAAGGTCGGTGTCGGCTGGGACGTGAAGCAGGTCTTCTCCGGTGGCGAGGGCGTCATCTACACCGTGACGCACACCGGCGATCTGATGTGGTACCGCCACGAGGGTCGTGGTGATGGGAGCTTCCGCTGGGCCGCCGATGCGGGCAGGAAGGTCGGCACGGGCTGGGACGTGAAGCAGATCTTCTCCGGTGGCGAGGGCGTCATCTACACCGTGACGCACACCGGCGATCTGATGTGGTACCGCCACGAAGGCCGCGGCGACGGGAGCTTCCGGTGGGCCGCCGATGCGGGCAGGAAGGTCGGCAGCGGCTGGGACGTGCAGCACATCTTCTCCGGCGGCGGTGGGCTCATCTATACGGTCAATGCCCTGGGGGACCTGCTCTGGTACCGCCACGAGGGCCGTGCTGATGGCTCGTTCCGGTGGGCCGCCGATGCGGGCAGGAAGGTCGGCACCGGGTGGGATGTCACCAGGGTCTTCGCCGGTGGCGACGGCGTGATCTACACCGCCACCCACACCGGGGACCTGAACTGGTTCCGCCATGACGGACGCGGTGACGGGTCGTTCCGGTGGGCCGCCGATACGGGCAGGAAGGTCGGCGTCGGCTGGACGATCGCCGCTGACGCAATCATCTACACCGTCACAGCCGACCGGGACCTGCTCTGGTACCGCCATGCCGGACGCGGTGACGGCAGCTTCCAGTGGGCGGCCGATACCGGAAAGAAGGTGGGTGCGGGGTGGGCCGCACCCCAGGTCTTCTCCGGCGGCGACGGCGTCGTCTATGCGATCCTCGCTGACGGCGATCTGCTCTGGTACCGCCATACAGGTCGCGGGGATGGCAGTTTCCGTTGGGCGGCCGATACCGGGAAGAAGGTCGGCACCGGCTGGAACGTCAAGCAGGTCTTCTCAGGAGGCGGAGGCATCATCTATGCCGTGCTGCACAACGGCGATCTGATCTGGAATCGCCACGACGGCCGGGGGGACGGCACGCCCCAGTGGGCGGCTGACGCCGGCAAGAAGGTCGGCACCGGCTGGAACGTCACGCACATCTTCGCTGGGGAGGGCGGCGTCATCTACACGCTCAATGACGCCGGAGAGCTTCTGTGGTATCGCCATGACGGGTACGGCGATGGCACGTTCCGGTGGGCGGCTGACGCCGGCAAGAAGGTCGGCACCGGCTGGCACGCGTCACACGTGTTCCCTGCTGGCGACGGCATCATCTACGCCGTCCTCGGCAACGGTGACCTCATCTGGAATCGTCACTACGGCCGGGGGGACGGCTCGTTCCGGTGGGCGGCTGACGTGGGCAAGAAGGTCGGCACCGGCTGGAACCCAGCCAGCATCTTCTCCGGAGGTCCGAACCCCCACTAGGCACAACCCCCGCCGGCCGACGGGGCCCCTCCAGCATCGAAGATGCCAGGAGCCCGGCCCAACAGGCGCACACGACGTCGACACCAGCACACCTTGGGCAGCCCGCAGGGGGAACGGCCTGCGCGGCCGTCAGGCCATTGCCGCAGCTTGAACCCGGGACCAGCCCCCGAGACATTCAGGTGTGGCGCACCCAACTCGCTCACCCAGCACGGCATACGAGTTCCTCGGAGGACGCTATGCGCAAGATGACCGACCTCGCCGACTACACCTCCGTTCTTCCTTACGACAGTGAGGTGTTCGGCGTGTACCAGCCACTTCTCGGCTGGCGATCGAAGAAGATCCAGGACCGGATCGCGGCGGGCTTCCGCAACGACCTGACCAAGGCCACCCGTCAGGTGACCGCGAAGATGTCGGCCGATGTCGCTTTCACGGTGAACGCCGATCACATCATCACTGACGCGGCCGTCCACCCCGCCGCAGTGAGCGCGTCGGGTCCCGCGTCGGCGACGACCTTCGTATTCGACCGGATCGGCTCGATGCTGCCCCCACTCGGCGAGTACACGCCGAGCATCTGGAAGGACCTGGTCTCCAGCCGGCAGCTCGAGAAGCTCCTCGGCGATGAGATCGTGCCGCGGATCGTCGAGTGGCACCGCTCGGAGGCGGCCGATCAGCGGGCATCCGCTGAGCTGGATGCAGCGGTCGCCGAACAGTTCCAGCGCGAGTCCCTGGCCGCCGGGTTCTTGTCCCACCTCGCCGTGAACAAGCGGTTCGATGAGCTTCAGGCGCTGTTCTACAAGACCGATGCCCAGCTGCCGGTGTTGGAGAAATTGGTGGAGTTCACCAGCCCTCTTGACGTGTTCGACCCGCGCAAGCAGATCGACCGGGTCGGGCTCTCCCCGATCGGGATCGTTCACCTGTACCGGCAGTTCTTCTTCGAGTTCGACACGTTCCTGGGCTCGCCGGTCGGTCATGTGTGGCTCAGTCCGGGGTCGACCGTGGAGCTCATGGAGATCCAGGCCCGTAAGACCACCGTCGAGCGCACCCAGGAGACCGGTTTCGAGTCGATCACCAAGACCCAGCAGGTGGTGACCGATCAGGACGAGATCTCCAGCGCGGTCAAGGACGACAACAAGTCGGACACGAAGTTCGGCATGAACGCCAATGCCCACCAGGGCTGGATCGGGGGCAGTGCCGATGCGTCGAGCACGATCGACATGGCCAAGACGCAGGAGAAGGCCCGCGAGACGACGCACAAGCACATGCGGACCCAGACCGACACCCTGGCGACCGAGATCCGCAAGAACTTCAAGTCGACGTTCCGCACCGTGACCGAGACGACCGACACCTCGAGCAAGCGCTACACCCTGACCAACACGACCGAGAAGCTCATCAACTACGAGCTGCGGCGCAAGATGCGTCAGGTGGGCGTTCAGGTCCAGGACATCGGGACGTACCTGTGCTGGCAGACCTATGTCGATGATCCCGGCCGGCAGCTCGGGCTCGCGCGGATCGTGCACCTGGCCAAGGATCCTGACGTCGGCTCGACCCCACCGCCCGAGGCGATCCCGTCACCGGGTGAGGAGGTCACCGAGGTCGAGATCGACATCCCGTTCGTGCAGGCCAGCGAGGACCAGGGTGACCTGGATGAGGGGTACCGCGACGGCGTCGAGGTGGACACGGATTTCAACGAGGGGGACCGCGAGAAGGTGAGGGCCGATTTCGGCGGCTTCGGGTCCATCTGCCCGAAGGCTGGGTACGAGTTCGAGTCGGCGTACTTCGACTACCAGGGCAACGACGTGCAGGTGAGCCTGCGCGACGTCGACACCAGCGAGCCCGGGAAACTCGGCTTCGGAATCCACCTGGACTACGTGAACTTCCGCGGGAACTCCCCGATCCGGGTCGTCCTGCACGTGAAGTGGCGGCCCTCAGCGGCGAGCCTGGGTGCGATCGCTGCCCAGAACGCCGCGAAGATGGCCGAGTTCACCGAGAAGACCAACCGCGAGTTCCGCAAGGCCTACGTCGATGCGGCCATCGAGCGGGTGAACCTCATGCGCAGCATCACCGAACGACCCTTCGAGGACCTGCGCGAGGAGGAGCGGATCGTGGTCTACCGGGCATTGATCCAGGCCATGCTGACCAAGGGCATCAGCTTCCCCGACGACCGCACCCGGCACGTTGTTGCCGAGTTGCTCAACACGATCTTCGACATCGACAAGATGCTCTACTTCGTGGCCCCCGAATGGTGGCGGCCACGCCTGCACGAGAGTCACCAGGCGTTGGGCCTGCCGACCCCGCCGGTCCGGCCCGGGGCCTCCCCCGCGCCGGCGCCGGCGAAGCCGGTCTCGGTCTACAAGGAGGTCCACGCGGCACTGACCACGGGCGTGTCCTACACGAAGCTGCTCGCCGAGATCGCCGACGACGACCAGATCCCCTCGACGAGCACGGTCTCCTGGGGCGGAGTCGGGGAGGGGCGCCGGGACAACTACTACATCACCGGCGCCTCGAAGCCGGCGGCGATGGGATCGTCGTTGGGCTGGCTGCTCCAACTCGACGGCGACGACCTGCGCAACGCCTTCCTCAACGCTCCGTGGGTCAAGGCGGTGATCCCCGTGCGCCCGGGCCAGGAGCGGGCCGCGATGAGCTGGCTGCAGTCCGTCGGGGTCGAAGGCACCGACGGGCTCGATGAGGACTACCTCGGCTCCCCCGCGCACCTGGCCGAGATACCGCACGCCGGGTCGACCGTGACGATCGCCGACGCCATCGACCACCTCTGCGACCTCGTGTCCGCCAAGCATGCTGAGCAGACCAAGGTGGCAGCGTTCCCACCCGAGGAGATCGACGACGCCAACAAGGTGCTGGCAACCCCGATCGACAAGGTGTACGAGCACGGTTTCTACCCACTCCAAGGCGGGTTCCGCACCACACCCGAGGGCGAGTTCGAAGTCTTCGACCAGTGGATCGAAGTGCTGCCGACCGACCAGGTGGTCCCCGTCGAGGTTGCCTACGACCCGCTCACGGGCCGCCAGGTACGGCCCTAGGGCTGCGCGATGAGCGGGGAGCAATGGTTCGCCGCCGCCAACCCCGCCAACGGGGTCAGCCCAGTGTCGAAGTCCTCCCACGTCGCCGCCTTCATCGACGCGGAGGAGTACTTCACCACGTTGCGCCGCGAGGTCGAGGCGACTTCGGCCGGTGGGCAGGTGTGCTGGATCGGGTTCGAGGCCCACGGTGACACCCCGATGCCTGGCGCCCCGGCAACCGGCACCAGCAGCTCACCGGTCGTGAAGAGCTTCCCGCCGCGGGCGGCCAACGCCGGCGACGCCACCTGGTTCGAGGTGCTCGAGGCCGCCGCAGGCCGGGGCGTGGCGATCCGCGCACTGCTCAACCTGCACCCCAAGCCCGACCTGAGCCCCACAGCGCCGAAGAAGTGGCGGACATCCAACTACGACCTCGTGGACAAGCTCAACTCCTTGCCGGGCTGCCTGGCGATCAACGACTTCCGCTACCTGCAGATGAACGGCACACACCACCAGAAATTGGTGCTGGTCTACAACCTCAACGGGCTGTCCGCGTTCGGCGGGACCTGCGACGTCGAGTACGCCCGCATCGTGAACCGCTGGTGCGAACTGCATCTCAAGGTGACCGGGGAATCGGCCGGCGAGCTCTACGACGTGTTCGCACGCCGCTGGGCCGAGCACACCGCGGTGTTCCAGCGGGCGGGGTCGGTCCGCAGCTTCCTCAAGCCCCGCTCGTCGCTTCGCCTGACGACACCGACCTCAGGCAACTTCCTGAGCCAAGTCACCACGACCTACGGCAATCCGCAGCGGATGAACCCGTTCGACACCGTCGTCACCCTGCCCCCCGCACCCCAGCAACTGGTCAACCGCCCGCACCGGCTCACGATCCACTCCGACTCGATCGCGATCAGCACCGCCCTGCTGGTCGCGGGGGCGCCCGTGTTCGTCGGCAACGACTTCTTCACCGAGGCCTACGCACCGGCCGCCGGGTACCTGCGGGAGGCCGGGCAGCAGAACCCCACCTACGCCTTCGCAGCCGCCGGGCACACGGGGATCTACGAAGCGGTGAAGAAGGCCATCGCCCAGACCCGGGAGACGATCTACCTCGAGGACCAGTACCTGGTCGCGGACCTCACAATAGGCAGGCTCACCTCCGTCCTCGAACTGCTCATCGCGAAGGTGCAGGAGAAGCAGTTCAAGAAACTGGTGATCCTCACGACACGCATCGACGACATCAACGAGGAGTTCCAATTCACCGGCTGGGCACACCGCGGAAACATCATCGGCTCCCTCGCGGCAGCCGCCCCCGACAAGGTCGTGATCACCCAGTACAAGTCGCGCAAGGACCTCGGGTCGAGCTTCGGAGAACCGCACCAGGGCGCGTTCTACATCCATTCCAAGACCTGGATCTTCGACGACCTCTACCTGCTCACCGGTTCGGCGAACAACAACCGGCGCGGATACTCCCACGACAGCGAACTGGACATCGGCGTGTACGACCAGGACAAGTCCTTCGTGCGCAACCTACGCATCCGGCTGTGGCGCAGCCGCCTGAACACCCAAGGCAGTCTGCGCTCGCCGCTCCAAGATGGCGACGTCGCCGACTTCGTCAGCGGCGCGAAGTACTGGGAGAAGCCCGGCGACTGGGGGCTGGCCCTGGAGAGCAACCGCGAGAAAACACTTGAACCGATCAAACACCCCGACCTCAACCTGTCCACCTACCGAGCACGCATCACCGGGGCCACCGGGATCGCGCTCACCCTCAAAGAGGGCATCGACAGCCTGAAGATGTCAGGCCTGTGGGACTTCATCGTCGACCCCGACGGCACCTGAGCAATAGTTGAGTCCCGCCGTCTGGTGTAGCCCTCGGGCGTGGATCTCTATGACCCTCGGGCATGGATCTCTATGGGGAGAGTCCGTAAGCGGTAGCGAGTTCGGGGCTGGGGTCACCGCCTCGTTCGGGCTGGCAGAGCGAAAGGTGGTGGCCCGCACGCCGATGGCCACCCCAAGCCCGCTGGCATCGCCTCGCCAGACAAGCAGACGCCCCCTCGACGGCGAGCCCGCGTCCTCCTGGGCGCAGTGACGCAGCATCGTGGCATCGCTCGGTGGCCCGCCGGCCAACCCACCCGGCACCCGGCTGACACACTGACCGGGTGCTGCAGGCTGAGGCGTTCTCCCTCGAGGGTGTGGTCCTGGAACGTGACGGTCATCGGATCCTCGACGGTGTCAGTGATCACATCCACAAGGCCGCGACGACGGCGATCATCGGTGCCAGCGGCTCGGGCAAGTCCACCTTCCTGCGCCTGCTCAACCGGTTCGAGGAGCCCACCCAGGGCCGCATCCGACTCGACGGGCAGCCGCTCGGGTCCCTCGACGTGCACGCCCTGCGCCGCCGAGTAGGACTGGTCGCGCAGCACCCGACGATGCTCACCCCCACCATTGGCCAGGAGGTCCGTGTGGCACGACCCGCACTCACCGATGCCGACGTCCACCAACTCCTGGGGCGGGTCGCGTTGGCGGGCATGGCGCCCGATCGCGCGACGTCAACCCTGTCGGGCGGCGAGCAGCAACGTGTCGCGTTGGCGCGTTCCCTGGCGGTCGAGCCCGACGTCCTGCTCCTCGACGAGCCCACGAGCGCACTGGACGACCGGGCGGCGCAAGCAGTGGACCAGGTCGTCCGCACCCTCGTGGCCGATGGGTTGACCGTGGTCCTGGTCAGCCACGACCTGGAGCGCGTGGTGGACCTGGCCGACACGGTCCTGGTTTTGGACCAGGGTCGGCTGGTCGAACGCGGTGACCCCCGCGAGGTCCGGTACCTGACATGACCACGACCGCTCACATTCCTGACTGGCTCGGCGTTGCCGCCTCGGTGCTGCTCGTGGCCATCGCGGTGGGTGCCTCCATGTGGGCCCGTCTGGGCCTGACCCGTGAACTGCTGTGGGCCGCGTTCCGGGCCTTCGTGCAACTGCTGGCCGTGGGGGCCCTTCTCACGATCCTGTTCACCCGCGCTGGGCTGCTCGGTGCGCTCGCCTGGGTCGCGGGAATGGTCGTGATCGCCGGGTTCGTCGCCGCGGGACGGTCCAAGGAGCTACCGAAGGGGCGCTCCACCGCGTGGATCGCTGTGGGCGTCGGGGCGGCGACGACACTGGGAGTCCTGTTGGTGCTGGGAGTCATCGAGCCCGTGCCCTCGGTCGTGGTCCCGGTCGGGGGCATGGTCGTCAGCGGCGCGATGACGGCCACCAACCTCACGATGCGCCGCCTGGCCAATATTGCGGCGCAGCAGCGCCCCGACATCGAGGCTCGCCTGGCCCTGGGCCTCACCGCAGACGAGGCGATGGCCCCGCACCTGCAGCGCGCGGTCAGCACCGCCCTGCTGCCGGCGATCGACTCCACGAAGGTAGTCGGCCTGATCGCCCTGCCCGGTGCCATGACCGGACTCATCCTGGCCGGAGTCGAACCGATCACCGCGATCCGCTACCAGATCGTGGTCATGTACATGCTGCTCGCCGCCGCCGGCGTGAGCGCGATCGTGGCAGCACGTCTGACCCGCAGGGCGTTGTTCGACGACGCCGACCGCCTCTACCGGGTCACGCCCAGCGGGTAGCGCAGCGCCACACCCTTATCCGGCACTTCGGCGGGGACCGCCGGGGCATCCACCATGCTCCGCGCGTCGTCCACTTGCGGTCAGAGCTGACAATCAACAAGTGAGCGGCTCGCGGCGCAGTCGGGCACTTGAGCAGGGCCCCGACGGGAGGGCGGAGAGATTGAACGCTTGCGTTCGAAAACCCCTTAGCGTACAGTTTTCCGTACAGGAGGTCCGAGATGAAGACGATGAGCTACACCGAGTCGCGAGCTCGCTATGCCGAGATGCTTGATGGCGTCATCAACGACCGCGAAGAAGTCGTCATCACTCGCGCCGGCCACGATCCCGTAGTCGTGGTCTGCCTCGAGGACTATGAGTCCCTCAAGGAGACGGCCTACCTGATGCGTTCGCCGGCGAACGCGCGCCGCCTGCTCGATGCAATGGAGCGGCTGGAAGCCGGCCGTGGCGTGGCCCACGACCTGACCGAGACCGACTGACGTGCTGCTCGTCTGGGACGAGAACGCCTGGGAGGACTACCTGTGGTGGCAGGCCCAGGACCGCAGGGTCCTCGAGCGGATCAACACCCTTCTGGCTGACATCCAGCGCAACGGCAACGACGGGATCGGCAAGCCTGAGGCGCTCAAGCACGATTTCGCCGGGTATTGGTCGCGACGCATCACCGACGAACACCGCCTGGTGTACAAGCTCGCCGGCGACGAAGTGCGCATCGCCGCATGCCGCTACCACTACGGATAGCCCGGGCGGACCTCGGTACTCAGCGGCCCGCAGGCAACTGCGTCTCGCCGGCACCGACATCACGGCGCCAAGTCCAAGGGCAGGCCAGGTCGCCTGCCGAGGGGGGCTCGGACGCCCATTGCCCATCGTGAGCGCGTTCCTGACCCAGCGAGCGACTGTTGGCGCTCGTGGTCCACTACCCCTCACGAATCGGGGTCGAGAAGACCGGAGGATCGACAGTCAGCTTGTGATGTCCTTGTTGGCCAGCCGTGCCCAGGCCAGGGTCCCGAATACGAGGATGTAGGCCAGGTCGACCAGCAGGCCGCGCTGTATCACGTCCCAGAAGATCGGGTCGCGGAACGCATCGGCGAACGCCGGCCAGCGGGTGACCAGCAGCCACGGGTGCAGCCAGGCGACCTGCGAGATCCCGGTCAGGATCCACATCGCGCTGGCCACCACCGTGGTGGCGATCATCGCGGCGATCGGCT
Organism: Candidatus Nanopelagicales bacterium; assembly: GCA_049688395.1. Classification (GTDB taxonomy): domain Bacteria; phylum Actinomycetota; class Actinomycetes; order S36-B12; family CAIYMF01; genus Prado023. The sequence goes on along the minus strand of JBAVKQ010000286.1, from coordinate 18,850 downwards.
GCTCGGTCAGCGTGGACAGGAACAGCCCGATGGCCGCCAGCCCGGCCAGCCCCGCGGCCAGGTACAGCACCGCGATCACCAGGCGCAGCAGCGCGGCACCCAGGCTGATCTGGTTGCCGGAGAGCAGCGTGGTGGGCCCCAGCCCGAGCAGCGCCCCACCGACCACGACCCCGGTTCCGGCGACCACCAGGACGCCCATGATCGACCCGATCACCAGGGCGAGGTACTTCACGGCCAGCAGCCGGGTGCGGCTCACCGGAACCGTCAGCAGGTAGCGCAGCGTGCCCTGGTTGGCCTCGCCGGCGATCGAGTCGCCGGACAGCAGCGCCACGGCCAGCGGCAGGAACAGCGCCATCTCGATGGACATCGAGGCCAGTGCCACGAAGATCCCGCTGTTGGTCGCGGCGGACAGCAGGCCCAGCCCGCCGCCCTCGGAGTCGCTGCCCTGCGCGCGCAGGGCCACGGCCAGCAGCACCGGCACCGAGGCGAGCACCAGCATGCCCGCCTGGTTGCGTCGGCGGCCCAGGATGAGGCGCAGCTCGGAGCGCAGCAACCGCCAGGAAGCGGCCAGCGTCCCCCGGCCGGTGCGTGGGTCCTCGGCGCGGGCGCTTCCCGTGGGAGTCGTCTGGGTGGGCGTGCCCTCAGCCGCTGACATCGAAGCCCTCCCCGGTCAGTGCGACGAACAGGTCCTCCAGGCTCGGGGCGGCCACCGTGAACCCGCGCACACCTACGCCCCCGGCCACCAGCGCGGCGACCACCTGTTCGGGTTCGCGCTCATTGGGGGCAGCACGCACGCCGGTGTCGGTGACGACGATCGCGGTCAGGCCGAGCCCGGCGAGCACCTCGGCGGCGAGCTCGGATTGGGCGGTCACCACCTCGACCACGGCCTGCGCCCCGGCGGATCGGACCTCGGCGACGGTGCCCTGGGCCACCAACCTGCCCTCGCGCATCACGCCCACGTGCGAGCACATCTGCTCCACCTCCGAGAGCAGGTGACTGGACACCAGGACAGTGCTGCCCTCCTGCGCCAGCCCGGCCACCAGGTGGCGCACCTCCCGGGTGCCCTGCGGGTCCAGGCCGTTGGTCGGCTCGTCGAGGATCAGCAGGTCGCGCGGGGCGAGCAGCGCGGCGGCGATCGCCAGGCGCTGGCGCATGCCCAGCGAGTAGGCGCGGTAGCGCTTCGTGGCCGCAGCCAGCAGGCCGACCCGGTCCAGTGCCTCGTCGATGCGTCGGGCCGCGGTGCGGGCATCGGCCAGTCGATCGGCGGCGTCCAGGCGGGCGAGGTTGGCCCGGCCGGACAGGTAGGGGTGGAAGGCCGGTCCCTCCACCAGCGAGCCGACGCGGGGCAGCACGGCGTCGGCGCCGCGCGGCATCGGGGCACCGAGCAGGGTCACTGCACCGGCGCTCGGGTGCACCAGGCCCAGCAGCATCCGGATCGTGGTGGTCTTGCCCGAGCCGTTCGGCCCGAGGAAGCCGTACACCGCCCCGGCCGGGACCGTCAGGTCGATCGCATCGACCACGGTCTGCGCGCCGAACTGCTTGGTCAGGCCCGCGGTCGACACGGCCCCGAAGTCGGTGGCCAGGGCGGATGCCGCAGGGTGGTCACTCATAGACGGCATAGCGTACGCGGCCGTGGCCATGGCGCCGGCCGGTCGATCGCCCCAGCCGGCCGGACCGACGTCGAGGGCAGCCCTCGGCGCCCCGCACTACGATCGCCGGATGACGTGGGTACCGCGGATCCTGGCCGGGCTCGGCCTGCTGGTGGTCACCTGGGTGCTGGTCACGGCGCTTGCGGGCGTGGTGCACGGGCATCCTGCCTACGCCGTGCTGCTCGGGCTGACCATCGTGGGCAGTGCCTGGGCCCTGTGGTTGCATCGGACCAGGCGCCCGGGGCTGCATGGCTGGCGGCGGGTCGGGTCCACCGCGCTGGCGGTCGGGGCACTGGGCTGGGTGGCGATGATCTTCTGGCTGACCCCGTTCACCGCCCAGGAGCCGGCATTGAGCGCGATGACCTCCGACGCGCAGGTGGCCGTCACCGAGTCGGCCACCCGGATCGTGATGACCCCGGCTGCCGACCCGTCGGCGACCTCGGTGTTCTTCCAGCCCGGGGCCCGGGTGGAAGCGCGGGCCTACGCCGGCGTCCTGCGCCCGATCGCCGAGGCGGGGTACCGGGTGGTGCTGGTCAAGCAGCCGCTCGGGATCGCGTTCCTCGCGCTCGGCACGTTCGGCAGCGTCCAGGACGCCTACCCGGAGGCCACCGGCTGGGTCCTGGCCGGCCACAGCCTGGGCGGCACGGTCGCCGCCATCCAGGCCGACGACAACGATCAGGACGAGGCCGCCGCGGTGCGGGGGCTGCTGTTCCACGCGTCGTTCCCGGCCTCGGACCTCAGCGAGTCGCTGACTGCCCAGGTGCTGAGCGTGTCGGGCACGCGCGACGGCCTGGCCACGCCGGCCGACGTCGAGGCCTCCCGGCCCAACCTGCCCGCTGATGCCCGCTTCGAGGCCATCGACGGGGCCGTCCACGCGTTCTTCGGCGACTACGGCCCGCAGCCGGGCGACGGGCAGCCGGGGATCAGCCACGACCAGGCGCGCGCCCAGATCTCTCGGGCCAGCGTCGAGTTCGTCACCCGGGTCGCTGGGGCGAACTGAGTCGGGGTGCGTCGCGGTCCGGTGGGACCGGGCTGGCTCAGGACGCGTCGGCCAGGGCCGCGCTGAGCGCCTCGGGTGTCACGGCCCCGATCGCCAGGCGTCCGTCGTCGGTGAGGATCGCCGAGAACAGGGTGCCCTGGAGCAGACGTCCGGTGCCCCACGCGCCGGAGGTCTCCGGCAGGGTTGCGATGAGGGCCAGAGCGGTCGACGCCCCGTCGCTGGCGCGCGGCCCGCGCCGGTCGGACTCCTCGCGGCCGCCCTGCTCGGCCAGGTCGGCCAAGCTCTCTGCGGGCAGGTCAGCGATGACGATCGTGCTCCAGCCCGTGCCCACGACTGTCGGGCGCTCGCCGGAGGCGTATTTCGCGGTCGGCTGATCGATACCGTCATATGCGGACAGATCCGGCGTCGGGTGCTCGGTGACCGTCGCTCCCGGCGGGGGCGTGAAGTCGAAGAGCGCGGGGTCCGGGGTGCCGAAGTCCACGGAGGTGAAGCCCACCTCGAAGGCCGGATCGGGCACCTGCGTGGAGTAGATGCGCACCCGCAGCGGGACCGAGGTCTGCGCGTCCATGGCCAGGGAGACCTTCGCCACCAGGGTCTGGTCATCTCGCGGGGTGAGCAGCAACTCGTAGGTGTCCCGCCCTGCGACGGTGCCGACCCCCGAGGTGGTCACCTCAGTGGTCGGGTCCAGCGCCTCGAGGGCCATCGTGGCGGCCTCCTGCGGGGTGCTCGGCAGGTCGGTGGGCAGGTCTCCCGGGAGGTCGTCGATCTTCTGGGGGGGTGCGGGCAGGTCGGCCGGGTCGGGCAGCTGGTAGGAGTCGGCCGTCGCGTCGGCACTGGACCAGACCCACACCTGCGCGCCGTTGCGTACGACGGTCTGCTCGGAGGACTGCCCCAGTAGGGCCAGTCGCACTCGGGTCGGGCCATCGCTCCACACCCGCAACGTATTGGTCCCCATCGCCAGCCCCGCCGTGCTGCCCGAGGACATCATGCCCATCGGCAGGTCGGGCAGGCCGAGGTCGGCCTGGGTGCGCACGGTGCCCGAGAGCGTGTCGGTGCCCGGCGCCTGGAGCGCGACCAGAAGCTCCTGGGCCGTGCGCGGCTCCAGGCCGGCGTCGGCAGAGGCGCTCAGCGGTGCGAGCAGGGAGCCCACGAGGATCGCAGCGCCCGCACCGGCGGGAACCGCCCAGCGCAGACCTGGTCGGGAGTCGAAGATGCTCATGGGTCCATCATGCGCCCGATCCGGCGCCGGAGCACCCTCGCGCCCGGTGGCACGCACCGGATCGCGCACCGGATCGCGCGGTCCGCCTCCCCCGTTCCGATCCGCTGGCCGAACTCGGGAAGCAGCTCGCTCAAGGGCGAGCGGCGGCGAGGAGTCGAACTCGACCGGCTCCTCGAACTCGACCGGCTCCTCGAAGGCGGCCCGGCGCGCAGCCCGGCGCAGCGCCCCCAGCACGGCCGGTCCGGTGAGCATGATGAGCGTGAAATTGGTCAGGGCTCGGCCCAGGTCCCAGCCCAAGCTGGTGGCCAGGCTGAAGATCAGGAACCGATGCAGGTTCTCCGCGACGGGTGCCCCGGCCACGAAGGAGAGCTCCCCCTCCATCCCGGTGGCGAACGGCCAGAACGACAGGTTCAGCAGCAGGCCGTAGACCAGCCCGGCCACGGCCCCGTACACCGCAAGCATCACGACCTCGCGCCGGCCGCGCATCGGCGGCAGCAGGCCCGCACCCCAGCCGACCCAGGCCGCGCCGAACATCTGGAACGGCAACCACGGCCCGACCCCACCGGTGATCAGCGCGGAGGCGAACAGGGTGCTCGCCCCGAGCACGAAGCCGAAGCCCGCCCCGAACACCCGCCCGGCCAGGACGAGCAGGAAGAACACGGTCTCCAGGCCGGCCGTCCCCGCCCCCAGCGGGCGCAGGGCGGCCCCCACCGCGGACAGGACCCCGAGCATGGCGATGGCCTTGACGTCCATGCCGCCCTCGCCGACCTCGGCCAGCACCACCGCGAGCAGCAGCGGCAGCACCAGCGCGAAGACCAGGGGCGCGTCGGTGCCGTGCGCGAGGCCGGAGCCCGCGCTGATGATCAGTGGCCAGCCGAACGCGATGATCCCGGCCGCGCTGGCCAGGGCGACGGCCAGCGCGGATCGTGGTCGCATCCGGACGGCGCGGATCCGGCGCTGGCTCCCCGCCGGCCGCGTCGTCATGCGCGTATCCCTTCGAGGGCCGAGCGCACCTGAGCCACCGTGAGCCACGGCCCGGGTGCGGTCACCTTGGCCACCTGGGGGGCGAACGCCGGCGAGGCGACGATCACCTCGGCGGTCGGCCCGTCGGCCACGACCTCGCCGGCGGCCATGACGATCACCCGGTCGGCGCATTCGGCGACGAACTCGACATCGTGGGTGGACACCACCACAGCCCGGCCCTGGGCCCGCAGGTCGTGCAGCACCGCGGTGAGCGACGCCTTGGCCCCCGGGTCCAGGCCCCGGGTCGGTTCGTCCAGGAGCAGCACCGGCGGATCGGCGGTGAGCTGGACGGCAAGCACCAGGGCGAGCTTCTGCCCCTCCGAGAGGTCGCGCGGGTGCTGGCGGGCCGGGATGCCGGGGGCGAGGTCGCCGAGCAGGCGCGCGCAGGTGCCCGGGACGGCGCTGCTCTCCCGATCGGCCTGCTCGCACTCCTTGGCCACGGTGTCCAGGTAGAGCAGGTCAGCGGCACTCTGCGGCACCAGGCCGATCCGGGTCCGACGCTCATCGGCGGGCAGCGCGGACGGCGCGACCGGGGGCGATCCGGGCGGGACCAGCACCTCGCAGCGACCCGAGGTGAGGGTGCCGCTGCCCTGGACCGCCCACAGCAGCGAGGACTTGCCCGAACCGTTGCGCCCCATCAGGGCTGCGACCTGGCCCGACCACAGGTCCAGGTCGACCCCGCTCACCGCGATCACCTCGCCGGGGTGGCGCACGACCACGTCCCGCGCGCGCAGCGCGAGCGGACCGGGCTGGCCACCCGCGGGACCGGTCGCGGGCAGATCTCCGGCGGCGTCGTGCAGCCGTACCCGCAGGTCACCGGCCGCCCGCCGCGCGTCACGCACCGACAGTGGCAGCGGCGACCACCCTGCGTAGCGCCCGAGCTCCACGACCGGGGACGTCACGTCGCTGTCGACCATGATGTCCGCCGGCCGGCCGGTGCGCACCCGGCCGTCACCGGCGACGTGTATCACGGTGTCGGCGTAGTGCAGGACGCGCTCGACGCGGTGCTCGGCCACGACGACGGTGACGGCGAGGTCGTGCACGAGCCGCGTGATGGTCGCCAGGACCTCCTCGGCCCCGGTCGGGTCCAGCGCGGAGGTCGGCTCGTCGAGCAGGATGATCCGCGGATGGCAGGTGAGCACCGACCCGATCGCCACCCGATGCTGCTGGCCCCCGGACAGCTCGCGCAGGGCGGCGTCGCGCAGCTCGGCGATCCCCAGCAGGTCCAGGGTCTCCTCGACGCGCTTGCGCATCGTCGCCGGCGGCAGGCCGAGCTGCTCCATCCCGTAGGCGAGCTCCTCCTCCACTGTGTCGGTGACGAACCCGGCCAGCGGGTCCTGCCCCACGACCCCGACGATGTCGGCCAGGTCCCGCGGGCGATGATCGCGGGTGTCGCGGCCGGCGACCAGGACCCGGCCCCGCAGCGTCCCGCCGGTGAAGTGCGGGACGCGGGCGCACATCGCACCGAGCAGGGTGGACTTGCCCGATCCGGTCCTGCCCACCACCAGCGCGAGCTCGCCCTCGTCGAGGGTGAGGTCCACGGCCCGCAGGACGGGACGCTGCGTCCCGGGCAGGGTGACGGTGACCTGGTGCAGGGCCAGCGCGGGACTCCTGGATCGAGATCGGTCCCAAGGGAGCTCAGCCATGGACGGCCACCGCCTGTTCCCGGGCACCGCGCCGCGGCGTCCGGGGGGCCGGTCGGGGCGGCTCGGGGGTGAGGTGGGCCGGCAGTGCCCCGACCAGCAGACCGGCCACCGCCAGCAGCGGCAGGGCTGGGAAGCCCAGCGGGGTCAGCGGCATCGCCAACGCGTCGGGCTGGGTGCGCGCGAGGACGACCAGCGCGGCCGCGGCCACGGTGCCACAGCCCACCGTGAGCCACTCCGCGCCGCGCCAGGGGTCCGGACGGTAGGTGGTGCGCGGCACGTGCCGGCCACCCAGCCAGAGACCCAGGGTGGCCAGGGCCAGGCCGAGGGCCAGGGTCGGGGAGCCCATCAGCGCAGGGGTCGTGGCGTCGAGCACGCCGTAGATGCCCACCGCGCACGCCAGCAGGCCGCCCAGGGTCGCGACCGCCGTCAGCAGGCGGGTCGCCCGGGGCGCTGTGGGTGCTCGCCCGTAGCCACGGGAGTCCATCGCCGCGGCCAGCAGCAGCGAGCGCTCCAGGGTGTCCTCGAGCACCGGCAGGGCCACGGCCGGAACGGCACGGATCCCACGCGCCCGGTCCCCGCGCAGCTGGCGGGCCCGGCGCACCCGCTGGACGCTCTCCGCGAGCTGCGGGGCGACCGACACCGACACGACCACGGCCGAGCCGATCTCGTGCAGTGCGGCGGGAAGGGAGCGCAGCAGCCGCTTCGGGTTGGCCAGGGCGTTGGCCGCGCCGATGCAGGCGATCATCACCGCCAGCCGCAGGCCGGTCAGCGCGGCGCCGAGCAGGCCCTCCAGGTAGACCGTGCCACCCAGCTGGATGCCCCCAGCCCAGGAGGGCAGGGTGATCTCGGGCAGCGGCAGCACCACGACGGTGCCGAACTTCAGCCCGACGACGATGTGCAGGACAACTCGCATGACGATGATCGCCAGGCCCAGCCACAGGTAGAGCCGGAAGGCCCGTGCCCACGGCGACGACCCGCGCCGGGCAGCCACGACCAGGGCGACCACCGCCAGCGCGAGACCCAGCAGCAGCGGGTTGGTCGTCATGCTCACGGCGACCGCCATCCCGATGGCCCATCCCCACCACGCACCGGGGTGCACCGTGCGTGGCAGGGATCGGTTCATCGGCTCATCATCGCCTCAGACCCGCCGCTTGCGGGCGACGAATCCGGCGCCGAGGGCCACGAGCGCGACCAGGATCGCCCCGGCGATCAGCGTGCTCGGCCCGTTTCCACCGCCAGCAGCAGCGTCGGCGGGCTGGGCGACCAGTTCGAGGTCCTCGGCGCTGGGACTCGATGCGACCGGGGGCGCGGCCGGACCCGCCGAACTCGGCGACCCGGCTCCCGGTGCTGCGCTGCTGGACTCGGCCACGCGGGCCTTCGCCGCTGCGCTGCTCGGCGACGATGTCGCGGTGGCGGGTGCGCGCGCTGGCGTCGGTGTGGCCGTGGATCCGGCCTTCGGCTTCGTCGTGGCGGCGGGCGAGGGTGTCGAGCTGCGCGCCGTCGAGGCCTTGGGCGTGGCCGCGGGCTTCTGGTTGGGCTTCGGCGCCGGCTTCTTGGTGGCCGTGGCCGGGGGCTTCTTCGTGGGGCTCGGCTTCGCAGTGGGCTTCTTGGTCGGCTTCTTGGTCGGGGTCGGCTTGGGCGCTGGCGGCTTCGGCGTGGCCGGCGGGCTGACCCGGGGCTGCTGCCCCGACCCGAACCGCCAGCCCTCCACGGAGCCGGGGGCCGGATCGTGCGCGCCCGCCCCCCGGCTGCTGTAGGACCACGAGCCGCCCTTGGGGGCGTACCAGTACGACCAGTAGGCGGAGGTGGGTGGCGTGACCCGGCAGGGGTCCTTCGACGGGAGTCCGTCGATCCGGCAGACGAATCCCGGCTGGGTCTGCACCTGCGTGACCGAGAATCCTGCGGAGCTCAGGGCGGCCAGCCCGGACCGCGGGTCACCGCTGGCGCACCGGGTGCTGATGCTGCTGCCCGTGTCGACGATGACTGTCACTCCCGAGGACCCCGGGCACTCGGCAGCAGCGGCCGGCCCGGCGGGGACGACGATGATCGCCGCCCCCGCCAGGGCCAGACTGCCCAGCAGCCCGCCGATGCGATGTCGACGCCTCATTCGTGGGCACCGCGTCGGCGGGACAGGCCGAGGGTGCCGAGGCCTGCGACCAGCAGGACGATTCCCAGGCTGGCCGGAGCCAAGGGATTCGCGCCGGTGGCGGCAAGGTCCGCACCTGTCTGGGGGGAATCGGTATCGACCTGGGCCGCGGGCTCGCTGGTCGTGGAGGGCGTGGCACTCGGTGCACCGGCGGGGGCGGTCTCGGTCGGCGTCGGGGCGGGGGATCCCGTCGGGGTCGCGGTCGGGGTCGGGCTGTCAGTCGGCCCGGGTGTCGTGGTGCACTCCAGGGCCGGAGCCTGCGCGGTCGCACCCGTGTTGGTCACCGAGCCCAGCGGGACGCCCGCGAGGGCGAGCAGGGCCTGGGAGGTCGCACGCCGCTCCTGGTCGGTGGCCTGCGCCGAAGACCCCGCCGCCTCGGCCGCGTCGTAGGCGGTCTGGTCATAGGCGATCGCCCCGCGCAGGGCCGCGGGCACGGTGCAGCCCAACTGCAGCGGCGTGATGAAGGCCAGGGCCTGGCGTGCCTGTGCCGAGCGCCCGCCGGCCAGCAGTGCCTGCGCGGCAAGACCGGTGCTGTTCGCGTTGTCGTCCGGTTGCAGCGAGCCGCCACCGAAGCCACCGGTGGCGCCCTGCTGCGCGGCGAGGAAGTCCAGGCCGGCCCGGACCCCGGCACCGCCGGTTCCCCGCGCGAGGATCAGCGCCTGGACGGCGAACGCTGTCGCGTCGACCTCGGCGGTCGTGTCGTCGGTGCAGCCTGCGTCGGCCATGGTCGTGGGGAAGCCGCCGTTGCTGCACTGCTGAGTCTCGAGGTACTGCACGGCCACGTCGTCGACCGAAGCGGTGCGGGTGAGTCCGATGATCGCCAGCGATTGGCCGAACACATTGGAGTAGTCGTCGAACGCGGACTGGTCGGCGAACCGGCCGTTGGCCGCTTCGAGTGAGCGCAGGGTGGCCACCAGGTCGAACCCGCCGAAGGACCTCGGGTCCACCCCCTGCGCGACGGCCACGTTGAGCAGCTTGGCGGTGGCGCCGGCGTAGACCTCGTCCGGGTCACCGAAACCGGTGTAGTCGAGCACGTTGTCGGCCAGCACGGCCGTGGCCGCGCTGCCGGCGTCCTGCCCGGTCCCGGCTGCGGCCAGGGCCAGCACAGCATCGGCGACCAGCCCCCACTGGGGGAAGGGTCCGGTGCCGAAGTCGATGGGCAGCGTGTAGTCGCTGTCGATCAGTTCCTGCTCGAGGAAGCGCGCGCCGACCAGGGCCGGATCGGTCGAGGTCGCCGGTCCGGCGGCAGCCGTCCTCAGTCCGAAGCGCGTGACTCGGCCGCCTGGCACCAGGCCCAGTTCCCGCTCCGGCGAGTTCGTGGCCGCCGGTGCACTGGCGCTGGGCGCCGTGCTCGCCCCCGGGGTCGTGCCCACGCTGGGCGCTGCGCTGGCCGGGGGCACCGTGCTCTCGGAGGGCTTCGTGCTCACCGAGGGCCCTGGGGTCACGGAAGGCGCTGCGCTCGCAGAAGGCCCTGGGGCCGCGGAGGCGCTGGCGCTGGGGATGGGCGCGGCCTCCTCGGCCTGGGCGGTGACCGGGACCAGCAGTCCAGCGGTCAGGCCCAGCGCGAGAGCGACGCGCAGACGGAGGGCAGTGGGACGGGACACGGGCGTGCCTTCCTGAGCGGTTCGAGACTTCGCCCGTGACCCGCAGAGATCTGCCGTGTCCGGGCTCCGCCCCGTGGTCCTCGACGGTGATGGAGCCGCTCGCTCGATCGAGGCATTCCGGCTCGCCACCAAGGTGGCCTACGGCTGCGGGTCAGCGCCGGCATCGGACCGGCTTCCCCTCGCTCGTGCGTGTGGTGTCGCCTTGCGACGACTCTGGAGATGCTACTCCTCACCGGGGCCGTCGCGGACCGGCCCTCGATCGCTCGGCCGGGGAGGCGGCCGGCCCCCCGGGAAGCACCCGATGCCGAACGCCGGGGAACGACATACTGTTCTGCGGGTGCAGGAGTTCGACGCGCTCGCGCCACGACCGTTGACCGAGCCCGCGCTCTCCCGGTTCCCGGCTGCGACGCCGAGGCGTGCCGAGATCCTGGCGCTGCATGCGGCGTCCCTGGACAGCGGCGCACACGGCTACCTCGATCCCGAGTCCGGGCTGTTCGTGCTGAACGCGAGATTCCTCGCCGACCGGCAGCGGTGCTGTCGCACCGGATGTCGGCACTGCCCGTACGTCGAGTCCTAGCGCGCGCTGGATCAGGCGCCCAGCTCGTGGGCGAGGTCCGCCAGCTCGGCGCCGCCGGCCATCGCCCCGACGAGTTCGTCGAGTTCGACGTCCTCCTTGAGCCACCGGTTGGTCATCTTCCCGCGCTTGAGCAGCACGAACTCGTCGCCGACCATGTACGCGTGGTGCGGGTTGTGCGTGATGAGCACCACGCCGATCCCGCGGTCGCGGGCGTCGCGGACGAATTTCAGCACCTTGCCCGACTGCTTGACGCCCAACGCGGAGGTCGGCTCGTCGAGGATGACCACCTCGGCGCCGAAGTACACCGCCCGGGCGATCGCCACGGCCTGGCGCTCGCCGCCGGACAGGGTGCCGATCGGCTGGTCCGGGTCGCGCAGGTCGATGCCGAACATCCTCAGCTCGCGCGTGGCGATCTTGCGGCCGGCGGCGATGTCCAGCCGGCGCAGCGGGCCCCACCCCTTGACCGGTTCGCGGCCCAGGACGAAGTTGCGCCACACGCTCATCAGCGGGATCGTCGCCAGGTCCTGGAACACGGTGGCGATCCCGGCGTCCCGAGCGTCCTTGGGGGAGCCGAACTCGGTCGGCCGGCCTGCGACGAACATCGTCCCGGAGTCGTTGCGGTGCACCCCGGACAGGATCTTGATCAGCGTGGACTTGCCCGCGCCGTTGTCGCCGAGCACGCAGGTGACCCGGCCGTGGGTGACGTCCATGGACACCCCGTCGAGGGCCACCACGGAGCCGAACGTCTTGCCGACGTCCTCCAGGCGCAGGTACATGTCCTTCTGCGCGGCAGCGCTCGTGGTCGAGGCCACCTCGGGTGTCGCCCCGCTCATCGCGTGCCTCCTCCGGCCCGGTCGCGGACCCAGATGTTGAGCATCACGGCCCCGAACAGGATGAGGCCGAAGAACGTGAACCGCCAGGTCGAGTCCCACCCGGCGTACTGGATGCCCAGGGTGGTCATGCCCAGGATCAGCGCCCCGAGGCTGGCCCCGATCACCGAACCGGCGCCACCGGTCATCAGCGTCCCGCCGACCACCGCGGCGATGATGTAGTAGAACTCGTAGCCGGTGCCTTGCCCGGCGCTGACCGAGGTCAGCTCCACGGCGTTGATGGTGCCCACCAGCGCCGCAGCGACCGACACCACGACGAACATGCTCACCTTGGTCCGCCGCACCGGCACACCGGTGTTGCGCGCGGCGTTCTGGTCCCCACCCACGGCGTAGATCCAGTTGCCCTGCCGGGTGCGCTGGAGGACCCAGGTGCCCACGATGATCGCCAGCAGCCACCAGCCCACCGCCACGGTGAACGGCCAGGCCGAGTCCAGCCGTGAGCCGAACACCCATTGGGCCAGCCCGAATCCGTCGGCGCGGTCGATGTTGCCGACCCGGACCTGGCCGGTGACCGCCTGGGTGACCCCGGAGTTCAGGCCCATCAGAACGAACATCGTGGCCAGCGTGACGATGAAGCTGGGCAGCCGGGTCCAGGTGACCAGCATCCCGTTCATGAACCCGACCAGCGCGGCGAACAGCACGACGCATGCCAGCGCCAGCCAGAAGTTCAGGCCCACCTCGGAGACCAGGATGCCCAGCAGCAGGCCCGTCGAGCCGGTCATCACGCCGCTGGACAGGTCGACCTCGCCGCTGATCATGAGCAGCGCCACCGCGCAGGCCATGATCCCGTAGGAGGCCGAGACCCCCATCCAGGACGCGACCCCGCCGGCGGAGTTGAACGTGCCGGTCGAGTCAGCCAGCGAGAAGAAGGCGAACACCATGGTGGCTGCGATCGCCGCGCCGACCGAGGGCCGGATCAGCAGCGTGCGCCACAGCGGCTGACGGCGCAGGCGCTCGTCGCTGTTGGCCGGTGCCCCTCCGGTGGACGGTGCCGTGGTCGAGGCGCTCACCGGGTGCCCTCCTGTGCCAGGGCCGCGATCGCTGCGGCGTTGTCCTGGGTGACCAGTGCCGGGCCGGTGGCCACCAGCTCGCCGGCGCCGACCTCGTTGCGGTTGCGCACGGCGAGCTCCAGGAAGCTGACCGGCAGGTAGCCCTGCAGGTAGGGCTGCTGGTCGACGGCGAACAGGATGTCGCCGGCCGTGACCGCGTCGAGCACGTCGGGGGACAGGTCGAACGTGGCCAGGATCTTGTCCCGGGACACGACCTCCTTGCGGGCGGCGCCGGCGATGTCCGGGTCCAGGGTCAGCACGGCGTCGGGGGACTGCGCGTCCATCGCCGCTCCGATCTCCCGGGCGGTCGAGCCCGGGTCCGCCGCCCCGGTGACCTGCACCTTGATCAGCTCACCGCCCAGACCCTCAGCCGCCCCGGCGCAGCGCTCCTGCAGGCCGGTGTTGTTCTCCTCGTGGATGATGCACAGCACCTTCTCGGCGCCCGCCTGCGCCAGCGCCCTGCCGGCGGCCACTCCTGCGCTGCTCTCGGTCTGACCCACGTGGGTGATGACCCCCGCGCGTTCGTTGAGCAGGTCCGAGCCCGAGTTCAGGGTGACCACCGGAATGCCGGAGGCCTCGGCGCGGTCCAGCGCGCCGCTGATCGCGCCGGGGTCGGGGGCGGAGACCGCCAGCGCGTCGGCGCCCTGGTTGATCGCTGCGTTGATCATGTCCGACTGCAGCTTCAGGTCGCCCTCGCTGCCCTGGTAGTCCAAGGTGACGTCGGGCAGGGTCGCTGCGGCGTCCTGCGAACCTCGGCGCACCGTGGACCAGAAGCCACCGGCATCCCCGTGGGTGATCACCGCGATCCGGATCGGACCGGTGTGCGGGCCGTCGCTGGCGTTCGCGTCGGGCCGTGCGCTGGTCTGGTCGACGGTGCAGCCGGTGAGCAGCGGCACGACCAGGAGCGCGGCGACCAGGGGCAAAGGGGCTCGCCGGATCGAGCGCGGCGGGCGGAGCGAACGCATCGAGGGCCTTCCGGGTCGGGGCGATGCTCACTGTGGCAGAACGCACCTGTCCCTGCCCACCGGGAACGCGGTTCGGGGTGCGCGCAATGTCGCGATGATCCGGGACCGCGCCGATGACCAGGACTACAGGTGCCCGTGCTCCCGCTCGACCTCCAGGCGAGCCGCGTAGGCCGCCACCTGGGTGCGCCGCTCCATGCCGAGCTTGGCCAGCAATGAGGACACGTAGTTCTTCACCGTCTTCTCGGCCAGGTGCATCGCCTCGCCGATCTGGCGGTTGGTCATCCCCTCGCCGATCAGGTTCAGGATGCGGTGCTCCTGCTCGTTGAGCGCGTCGACCTTCGAGTCGGACTTGGCCCCGGAGCGCAGGCGGTCGAGCACGCGCTGGGTGGCGCGCGGGTCCAGCAGGCTGCGGCCGGCGGCCACCGAGCGCACCGCCTCGACCAGGTCGTTGCCCTTGATGTCCTTGAGCACGTAGCCCGACGCGCCGGCCATGATCGCGTCGAACAGCGCCTCGTCGTCGGCGTACGAGGTCAGCATCAGGCACTTGAGCTCGGGCAGCATCGCGCGCGCATCCCGGCAGACCTCGATGCCGGTGCCGTCGGGCAGGCGCACGTCGAGGACCGCCACGTCGGGTCGAGCCGCGGGGATCCGGTGCAGGGCGTCGGTTGCCGAGCCGGCCTCGCCCACGACCTCGAGGTCGTCCTCGAGGGCCAGCAGGTCGGCGATGCCTCGGCGCACCACCTCATGGTCGTCGAGAAGGAACACCCGTATCGTCATGGCGCCAGTGTGCCCCATCCCGTCCATCACCGGCACTGATCGATCGGACCGGTTCGGCCCCCCAGCCCCGCAGACCCCCAGTGGGTCGGTCGGTGGTGCAGCCGGCAAGTCGGCCGGCAGAACGCCAGGTGTCCACTATGTGGACGGTTCGGCATTCGCTTTTGCGCCACGTGTGCGCCCGACTTAGCCTGACGACACCTGCCAGATGGCCTATACCACAGGCCCTTTCCCTCGGGAGCAGCGTGTCCGCACCTGGCGCCACCCAGCCCCCTCCGGGCGAGGTTGCGGCCACAGGATGCGGGGTCTCCGCCTGCCCGGCGCCCGCCGGGGCTGCGGACCCGGCCGTCGGCGCCGGGGAGGACCCGGTCTTCGCAGACTCGGTGCCGCGATCCCGGGCGTGGGGGCTGGCGGCATGACCCTCCTCGTCCTGGGCATCAGCCACCGCAGCGCCCCCGTGGCGGTCCTGGACGCGCTGGCCCTGACACCCGAGGACGCCGAGCGCCTGGCCGCCGACCTGTGCGCCGCCGATTCGGTGTCCGAGGCCATCGTGCTGGCCACCTGCAACCGGGTCGAGGTGTACGCCGACATCGCGCGCTTCCACCCCGCGGTGGCCGCCGTGGCCGATGTCCTGGCCAAGGCCACCGGCGCCGATCGGGCCACCCTGCTGGAGCACAGCTACCTGCACTTCGAGTCCGCGGCGGTGACCCACCTGTTCACGGTGGCCGCCGGCCTGGACTCGATGGTCGTCGGCGAGCCGCAGATCCTGGGCCAGGTGCGCACCGCACTGGTCCGCGGCCAGGACTCCGGCACGGCGGGCCGCGAGCTGAACGCGGCGGTCCAGGCGGCCCTGCGTGTGGGCAAGCGGGTGCACTCCGACACCGGGATCGACCGGTGCGGGGTGTCGCTGGTCTCGGTGGCCCTCGACGCCGCCGCCGAGGTGGTGGGGGACCTCGCGCAGCGGCGGGTCCTGATCGTCGGCGCCGGCTCGATGGGCGCGCTGGCCGGTTCGACCCTCACCGCGCGCGGCGTCGGCGAGGCGGTCGTGGCCAATCGCACCCTGCGCAGCGCACAGCACCTGGCCGACGCGGTGCCCGGTGCCCGGGCGGTCGACCTGTCCGCGGTCGCGGCCGAGCTCGCCGCCGCCGACGTGGCCGTGTTCGCCACGGGCGCCCAGGACACCCTGATCGATCAGGAGCTGGTCGCCGTCGCGCTGCGCGGTGCTGCCAGGCACGCGCCCGACCACCCGTTGGTGATCCTCGATCTCGCCCTGCCGCACGACACCGACCCGGCCGTGGGCGACCTGCCCGGAGTGACCCGCATCGACCTGGCCGGGCTTTCGGGGCTGCCCGCGACTGCTGCCTCCGAGTCCGATTCCGCGGCCGCGCGCGAGATCGTGGCCGACGAGGTCCAGGCCTACCTGGCCGCTTCGGCCGCGCACCAGGTGGAGCCGACATTGGTCTCGCTGCGTGCGCATGCCGGCACGGTGCTCGACGCCGAGATGGCTAGGCTGCGGTTGCGGCTGAACTCCGCCGATGGGGCGACGCTGGCCGAGGTGGAGCGCTCGATGCGCCGTGCGATCAACACGTTGCTGCACAACCCCACGGTCCGGATGAAGCAGCTGGCCGCGCAGCCCGGCGGCGACCGGTACGCCGAGGCGTTGTCCGCCCTGTTCGACCTCGATCCGAGCCTGCCGGCCTCCGTGCTCGATCCGGCGGGCGAGATCGGGGGCCTGCACCCATGAACACCCGGACCCCGCGGACGCTGCGC
Source organism: Candidatus Nanopelagicales bacterium (assembly GCA_049688395.1). Taxonomy (GTDB): domain Bacteria; phylum Actinomycetota; class Actinomycetes; order S36-B12; family CAIYMF01; genus Prado023. The sequence goes on along the minus strand of JBAVKQ010000286.1, from coordinate 2,538 downwards.
GTGGCCACCCGACGCTCGGATCTGGCCATGGCCCAGTCGAGGATGATCGGAGAGTGGCTCTCGGTGCTCACCGGTCGGCCGCTGGAGATCGTCGAGATCACCACGAAGGGTGATGTGGATCCCGCGCCGCTGTCCCAGATCGGCGGCACCGGCGTCTTCGTCGCAGCCGTGCGCCAGGCCCTGCTGGAACGGCGGGCGGACATCGCGGTGCACTCCCTGAAGGACCTTCCCACCGCGCCCGACGAGCGGCTGTACCTGGCTGCGGTGCCGCGACGGGTGGACCCGCGCGATGCGCTCGTCGCCCGGGACGCGGCCGCGCTGGCCGACCTGCCCGTCGGCGCGCGGGTGGGGACCGGATCGCCGCGGCGCCGCGCCCAGCTGGCCGCCGCCCGTCCGGATCTGGAGCTGGTGGACATCCGCGGCAACGTCGACACCCGGTTGGCGCGCGTGACCCAGGACCTCGACGCGGTCGTCCTGGCCGTTGCCGGCCTGACCCGGCTCGGCCGCGGTGAGCAGATCAGTGCGCACCTGGAGCCCGAGTCGATGCTGCCCGCGCCCGGCCAGGGTGCCCTGGCCGTCGAGGTCCACGCCGACCTGCGGCCCGACCCGGCGACCGGGCAGGGCGCGGACCCGCCACTGACCCTGGCCCTGGCCACCCTGGACCACGCCGACACCCGGGCAGCGGTCCTGGCCGAGCGGTCGCTGCTGGCCACGCTGGGAGCTGGCTGCTCGGCGCCGGTCGGGGCCCTGGCCGAGGTGGGGGACCCCGAGGTGGACGACGACCTGAACCATGCCGAGGTGAGTGGCGCCGTGGCGCGTGGCGGTCGGGTTCGCTCCCTGCGCCTGCGCGCGGTGCTGGCCCGGGCCGACGGCGTGCTCGTCCACGCCGAGTCCAGCGCCCCGCTGCACGAGGCCGAGGCGCTCGGCGCCCGGCTGGCCCACCAACTCCTGGCCCAGCAACTCCTGACCGACCCCCCCGATCCGATGCACAGCACCAGACCGAGGTCCACCCACAGAGGGAGCAGGCAATGAACGCGTCGCACACCACCCAGGTCGCCCTGGTCGCTGCCGGACCCGGGGACCCGGGGTTGCTGACGGTCTGTGCAGTCGGCCTGCTCCACAATGCCGACGTCGTGGTGACCGACCCGGACTGCGAGCCGATCGCCCGGGTGCACGCGCGACCCGGCGCCCAGATCGTGGTGGCTGTCGACGACGACGGCGAGGTCGCCGATCACGCCGACCGGGTTCAACTCGTGGTCGAGTCGGCGCTGGCCGGGCAGGTCGTGGTGCGGCTGATGGCCGGTGACCCGGTGCTCGACGGCTCGCTGGCCCTGGAGGCAGCGGCCCTGAGCCGGGCGGGGATCGGCTACGAGATCGCCCCCGGGGTGTCCACGGTCACCGGCTCGGCGGCCTACGCCGGGTTCGCGCTGACCGGGGGGCAGGCCCGTGAGGTGCGCGTGGTCGACGCCCACGATCCCGACGTGGACTGGCCCAGCCTGGCCGACCCGCACGCGACCGTCGTGGTGCTCGACGGTGCCGAGCAGGCACTGGACATCTGCCGGGTCCTCACCATCGCCGGGCGCGATCCGCGGACCCCGGTGGCCATCACCCGCAACTGCACCACCGTGGACCAGCGTTCCATCCTGACCACCCTGGGGGAGGTGTCCGGGGCGATCAAGGCCAACAAGAGCCAGATGGGCCCCGGCGTGCTGGTGATCGGCGAGGTCGTCAGCCAGTGCGCGCAGCTGGCCTGGTTCGAGAACAAGCCCTTGTTCGGCTGGCGCGTCCTGGTGCCGCGGACCAAGGAGCAGGCCGGTGCCCTGTCCGAGCAGTTGCGCCGCTACGGCGCCGTCCCGGTCGAGGTGCCCACCATCTCCGTGGAGCCCCCGCGCACCCCGCAGCAGATGGAGCGTGCGGTGCACGGGCTGGTGTCCGGGCGCTACCAATGGGTGGCCTTCACCTCCGCCAACGCGGTGCGCGCGGTCAAGGAGCGCTTCGACGAGTACGGCCTGGACTCGCGCAGCTTCGCCGGGCTGAAGGTCGCCGCCGTCGGGGAGCAGACCGCCGCGCTGCTGCGCTCCTTCGGGATCGTGCCGGACCTGGTACCCACCGGCGAGCAGTCCGCGGCCGGCCTGCTCGAGGAGTGGCCGGAGTTCGATGCCGTCCTCGACCCGATCGACCGGGTGTTCCTGCCGCGCGCGGACATCGCCACCGAGACGCTGGCCGCCGGTCTGGCCGAGCTCGGCTGGGAGGTCGACGACGTGACCGCCTACCGCACGGTGCGCGCGGCCCCGCCGGCCGCCGAGATCCGCGAGGCCATCAAGGGCGGTGGCTTCGACGCGGTGCTGTTCACGTCGTCGAGCACGGTGCGCAACCTGGTCGGGATCGCAGGCAAGCCGCACACCTCGACCGTCGTGGCCTGCATCGGGCCGCAGACGGCCAAGACCGCCGAGGAGAACGGACTGCGGGTCGACGTGCTGCCCGAGACGGCCAGCGTCGCCGCGCTCGCGCAGGCGCTGGCCGCCCACGGTGAGGCGC
>JBAVKQ010000285.1:0-52454 GCA_049688395.1 Candidatus Nanopelagicales bacterium | reverse complement strand
GCCCGGTTCGGGTCGTCGGACGATGCCGGCCGCCGCCCGGTTCGGGTCGCCGCACGGCGCCGGTCGCCCGACTCGGGTTGCCGGCGCGGGTCTGATCTCCCGACTCGGGTTGCCGGCCCGGTACCGTGCCGACCACGATGACTGTCATGGATCCTCTGGCGCTTGCTGCTCGACTCCCCCGCCCGGTCGCCTTCGTGCTGGGCGGCGGCGGCTCGTGGGGTGCGGTGCAGTTGGGGATGCTCCGCGCGCTGGCCCAGACCGACCTGACCCCCGACCTGATCGTGGGGACCAGCGTGGGTTCCCTGAACGGGGTCATCGTCGCCGCTGACCCGCACGCCGCCGTGGGTCGGCTCGACGAGGTCTGGCCACGGGTCACCAGGGCCGAGGTCTTCCCCGGCGGCTGGATTCGGGGAGTGCGCACCCTCACGGAGTCCAAGGCGTGGATCTATGACAACCAACCGCTGGCCGACCTGCTCGTCGGCCAGCTGCCGGCCAGGACCTTCGAGGCACTCCAGGTCCCGTTCGTGGCCGTGGCCACGGACTTCTGGACCGGGGCCCTGGTCGAGCTGGACTCCGGGGACCTGCGCTCGGCGCTGCTGGCCTCCTCGGCGATCCCCGGGGTGTTCCCCTGGATCGAGCGCGAGGGACGCCGGCTGGTCGACGGGATGCTGGTGGCCAACGTGCCGCTGACAGTGGCCCGGAGTAGGGGCGCCCGCAGCCTGGTCGTCCTGGACTGCGGTTTGGGCGGGATGTCGGCGCACCACGAGGCCAACCTGGTCGACGTGATGACCCAATCGGCAGCGATCTATGCCCGGCGCCAGTTGGCCGGCGACCTGCTGGCCTGCGCGGACGTGCCGGTCGTCTGGCTCTCGCGCGGGCGGATCAACGCCACCACCCAGTTGGACTTCTCCGCGACCGAGACCCTGATCAGTGAGGGCTACACGCAGGCGATGGCCACGCTGCACGAGATCGACTCGGTCCGGGCGCTGCCCTTCGGGGTCTACGGGGCACCCGCCGAGTTGCGGGCCGACGAGCGGCTCGGGTCGCTGCTGCGCTGAATCCGGGTCATCATTGGGCTCCCGCGCATCGGAGGATCGCGTGCTCCCAGACCCCGCCCTGGACCACCTCGTCGGCGTGTACGACGCCGACGGCGGAGTGGTGGGTGAGGCGCGTTACTTCCTCGGCCACCTGCTCGGCATCCTGGGCTGCAGCCTGTGCGACATCACGCACTCGCCCGTGCGCCGCAAGCCTGCGTGGGATGCCATGGTCGCCGGCCTGGGGGTGCCGTTCCGGTTGCGCCACCGCAATGAGCTGACTCCGGCACTGGCCGCCGCCGTGGCCCGATCCGGGGTGCCGGTCGTGCTCGGCGTGCTGGCCGACGGCTCGGTCCATCCGGTCCTCGACGCTGCCGCCCTGGGCAGACTCGACGGGTCGGTGGCCGGGTTCGGCCTCGGACTGGCTGGTGCTCTGGCCGACGCACCCTGGCGGCGCCCGGCCGCGACCACCGACCCTCGCGACATCCTCGATCCTGGGAGCCTGATGGACCGCGCCGACCTCACGATCTACACCACCGCCTGGTGTCCGTACTGCTCCAGCCTCACGCGTGCGCTGGCGCGGGCCGGCCAGGCGTACGTCGAGATCGACGTCGACGCCGATCCGGGCGCCGCAGCGTTCGTCGAGGGGGTCAACGGGGGCGACCGCACGGTGCCGACCGTGCTTCTGGCCGATGGGCGGACGTTGACCAACCCGTCGGTGCACGACATCCGCGCCGCGATGGCCAGCCTCTGAAGCCGTCCACCGCGCGCGAACCTGTGCCGGTGCCCCTTGCCGGGAGCCCCGACCAGGGGGATGATCGCAGGAACCTGTTCCCCGCGGAGGTGCCCCATGGACGTCGTCGATCAGCCGCCCTGCACTCGTTGCCACGCCCCGGCCGACTTCGGAATCGGCACGACCTGGTTGTGCGAGGACTGCTACGGGATCCTCGGCTCGTGCTGCATGGAGTTCGACGGCGATGATCTGTTCCTCGAGGAGGGCACCTGGGAGCAGACCCGGCTGGACACGAAGGCGTGAGTGCCACGCAAACGCTGACCAGCACCGCACAGAACGGCGTCGGCCGGGCCCACCGCACTCGTCGGCGTTGCTGACTCGGGCTAGCGAAGTCGGCGGTGTTCCACGTCCTGGCCTCGGGCGATGATCACGTCGGAGACCATGCTGGGCGGGAACAGCCCGTGCTCGACCACCCCGGCGGTCTGTGACAGGCGCATCGCGAGCTCGCCAGGGTCCCGGACGTCGCCGTAGTAGTCGGCGATCACGCCACCGTCAGGACTGGCGGGCACGTCGCGGCGCCGGACATCGCCGATACGCCGCATCGTGGCCGCCAGCCCGTAGCCGAGGAGCTCCAGCGGGACCGGCGGCGCCAGGTGCGGCACGACCTTGGTCGAATCGGCGATCACGACGAACCGGTCGGCCGTCGCCGCAGCGACCTTCTCCCGAGTGTGCGCAGCGCCACCGCCCTTGACCAGCCATCCGGCGGGATCCACCTGATCCGTGCCGTCGATGGTGATGTCCAGGTGCGTGATGTCGTCGAAGTCGGCCACCTCGATGCCCAGGGCACGCGCGGCGTGCATGGTCTGCATCGAGGTCGCGACACAGACGATCGACAGTCCTCGTGCGGCGATCGCCTCGAGCAGGTGAGCCACGGTCGAGCCGGTGCCCAGACCCACGGTCATCCCGCTGTCGAGGAGTTGGGCTGCAGCGGCGGCGGCCACCGCCTTCTCGTGCCCAGGTCGTCCCGGCTGGGCGGTCTGCGAGGAAGCCATGCTGGCACCCTCTCAGCGCCAGCCGGCTCAGGCAAGTGGCAGCGGGTGCGACCAGCCACGAACCGGGCGGCGCCGCTACTGTCGTGGTTCAGGGCCTGCCCACGCCCAGATCGACGTGGGCGTCACTCGGCCCTCGGGACGGCGCCCACCCAAGGCACGGCGCCTCCTCCGACCCCTCCAGTCAGGAGTTGTGGCATGAGTGCGTGGGCTGTGTTCCTCGACGTCGACGGCACTCTGGTGAACGACCGGGGTGTCATCCCGCAGAGCGCCCGAGCGGCGGTTGCGCGGGCCCGTGCCAACGGCCACCTGGTGTTCCTGTGCACGGGCCGCTCGGTTTCTCAGCTGTGGCCGGAGATCGTCGAGATCGGCTTCGATGGGATCGTCGCTGCGGCCGGGGGGTACGTCGAGGTCGACGGCAAGGTCCTGGCCAATCGTGGCATCGCGGCCGATGAGATGCGCCATGTCATCGACTTCTTCGACGCAGGGGGGGTTGACTATCTCCTGGAGTCCAACGACGGCCTGTTCGGCAGCCGGCACGTCCAGCAGCGGCTGCGCCAACTGTTCTACGGGCCGGTCACCGACGAGGATGTGCTCGCCGAGATGGAACGCGGACTCGGCGGGTTCATCCACTCGATCTCGGTGAGCTCGGTCCCCGGCGGAACGCGGGTCAACAAGGTGCTGTTCCTGGACTCGGGCGTCAGCCTCGACGAGATCCGCGCCGAGTTCGCCGCGACGTTCGAGGTGCTCCCCTCATCGGTGCCCATGTTCGGCCCGAACAGCGGCGAGTTGGCCCAGCTCGGGGTGCACAAGGCCTCCGGGATCGAGGTCATCATCGATCACCTGGGCATCGATCGGGAGCAAACGCTGGCGCTGGGCGACGGCTACAACGACCTCGAGATGCTGGCCGAGGTGGGGATCGGCATCGCGATGGGCAACGCGCCGGATGCGGTCAAGGATGTCGCCGACGAGGTGACCGGGACCCCGGACGAGGACGGCATCCATACCGCCCTGCACCGCCACGGTCTGCTGTGACCTAGCACGAGTCGGCACTCGGCCACCCAGAGTGTGGTGGGCAGCCGAGTGCCATGGCACCAATCACCGTCCCGAGCGTGCCCCGGCGATCGCTGCGTCGACCGAGGCGAGCAGCTCGGTCCACGCGGACCCGAACTTGTCGACGCCCTCGGCCTCGAGCAGCGCGTCGACGGAGTCCATGTCGACCCCGACCGCGACCAGTGCGGCCATCACCGCGGCCGCGTCGCCGTACTGCGCGCGGACTGTGTCGCCCGTGATCACGCCGTGGTCGGCAACTGCGCGCAGGGTCGCCTCGGGCATGGTGTTCACGATTCCCGGGGCCACGAGCTCGGTGACGTACAGGGTGTCGGAATACGCCGTGTTCTTCACCCCTGTGGAGGCCCACAGCGGCCGCTGCACCCAGGCACCGGCGGTTGCGAGCTTCTCCCAACGGGGGCCGCTGAAGGTTGCCTCGTACTCCTCGTAGGCCAGGCGTGCGTTGGCCACAGCGGCCCGACCGCGCAGGTCCAACGCCTCCGGAGTGCCGATGGCCTCCAGCAGCGGATCGATCGCGGTGTCGACCCGGCTGACGAAGAAGCTGGCCACCGAGGCCACGCCGGCCACTGACTCCCCGGCGTGCAGCCGGTCCTCGAGGCCGCAGATGTAGGCATCCATCACGCCTCGGTAGCGCGACAGGGAGAAGATCAGCGTGACATTGACGCTGATGCCCTCGGCGATCGCGGTGCGAATCGCCGGCAGCCCGGCCTGGGTCGCGGGAATCTTGACCAGCAGGTTCGGCCGGTCGATCTCCCGCCACAGCTCGCGGGCCTGGGCGATGGTGGCCTCGGTGTCGTGAGCGAGCCCCGGGTCGACCTCGATGGAGACCCGACCGTCCACCCCACCGGTGCGCTTCGCCACCGGCGCCAGCAGATCGCACGCCGCCCGGACGTCGTCGGTGGTCAAGGCGCGCACCACGGAATCGACATCGGCCCCCGCGGCAGCCAGGTCCTCCACCTGGGCGCTGTAGAGATCCGAGCCGCTGATGGCAGCCTGGAAGATGGAGGGGTTGGTGGTCACACCGACCACGCAGTCCTGGTCGATCAACCGTGCGAGTCCACCTGTGACCAGCCGGTCACGGGAGAGGTCATCGAGCCAGATCGAGACTCCCTCGTCGGAGAGGGCCTGCAGGGGGTTGCTCATGGAAATTCACACCTCAGGTTCCGGATTGACGTGCTCGTCGCCCGCCTGGGCGTGCTCGTAGCGAGCCTGGCGTGCGCACGGGGTGGATGGCGGTCCCGATCCGAGGTGCGGGCGCCCCCCTGGGAAGGGAGCGCCTGCACCTCGTGATGGGTCAATCGGCCTTCTGGGCCTCGGCTGCCGCCTTCTTCTCGTCAGCCGCCCGCTTCTCCTCGGCGTCCTCCCTGGCCTCCTCGGCCACGATCCACTCGGCATGTTCCTTGCCCGGCTGCCAGCCGCTGTCCACGAACTTCTTCTGGTACCAGATGGCCAGGGACAACAGGGCCACCGAGATGAGGATGGGACCGACGATCGCGCCGACCGTCCCCAACTTGACCGCGTTGCCGATCAGGACCCCGTACCACCCGAAGTCGGCGTCGCCGAACGTCGTGTTCTCGAAGCCCAGGTTGCCCAGCACCTGCAGCAGGAAGGCTGCGAAGAAGGTGATCAGGATGCCGTTGGTGAAGGCACCGAGAATGGCGCCACGACGACCACCGGTCGCGTTGCCGAAGACGCCCGCTCCACCACCGGTGAAGAAGTGCGGGACCATCCCGGGCAGGATCAGGGCCAGCCCGAACGCAGGACCGAAGATCCAGGCGAGCAGGCCGAAGGAGAGCAGACCGCCGGTGAAGGAGGCGATGAAGCCCACCAGCACCGCGTTGGCGGCATAGGGGAAGACGATCGGGATGTCCAGCGCAGGGGCTGCTCCGGGCACGAGCTTGGAGGAGATCCCCTCGAAGGCCGGCACCAGCTCGGCGAGGATGGTGCGCACGCCGTAGAGGATGATCGACACGCCGATCCCGAACTGCAGGCCCAAGTAGATGCCCTGCATGATGAAGTTGCCGCCGCCGGTGGCGTCCAGGAGCGCGAACGCTTCCTCGCCGCCCACCTTGGCCCAGACCCACGCGGCGAACACGACGTAGAAGATCATCATCGACAGCGCGGTGGCGATCATCGTGTCGCGCAGGAAGCGCAGGCCCTCGGGAACCCGGAGGTCCTCGGTGGAGCGCGAGTTCTTGCCCACGACCTTGCCGATCGCGCCGGCAGCGATGTAGCCGGCCGAGCCGAAGTGCCCGATCGCCAGGGTGTTGTTACCCGTGATCTGGCGGGTGAAGGGCTGGGTGAACGCCGGCATGATCTGCATGATCGTGCCCAGCAGCAGGGCGCCGATCACGACGGTCAGCAGCGCAGACAAGTCGGCCACTGCAAGCACCGCGGCCAGCATGGCCGACATGAAGAACATGTGATGGCCGGTGAGGAACACGTACCTCAGGGGCGTGAGGCGCGCGATCACCAGGCTGACGAGGAAGCCCGCGACCATGATCCAGGCGACCTGGGCGCCGTACTCGTCGACGGCGATCGACACGATCGCCTCGTTGGTGGGCACCACGCCCTGCGCGCCGGTGGCGGCCAGGATCAGCGCGCCGAGGGGCTCCAGCGCCGCCACGACGACGTTGGCGCCCGCTCCCAGGATGAGGAACCCGAGGGTCGCCTTCAGGCCACCTCCGACGATCTGGCCGACGCTCTTGCCCAGGACGACAAGACCCACGACCACGATGAGGCCGACCAGATAGGCCGGCACGGACAAGATCTCGTTGACGATGAACTCCAGAACAGGCATGACCGGTTACCTCTCCCTCTCCACCGACGTCACTGGTTCATGGCGTCGGTGATCGCGGCCGCGATCTCGTCGACGTCCATGAAGTTGTTCACGACCTTGACCGGGATCGGCAGACCGCTGAGCTCCTCGGCCAGTTCCGCGCTGGTCAGCACGATGTCGGCGTCCCGGGCAGCGCCCTTGGCCACGCCCACATCAGCGGCACTGACATCTCCGGACAGGCCCAGCTTGGTCAGTGCCTTGTCGGCGTTCATCTTCAGCAGGATGGAGGTACCGATACCCATCCCACACACGGCGATGATCTTCATTACGACTTCCCTTCGGTTGGATCGAGCCTGATCTAGCTGTTGTCGTCGGCCTCGCCGGCCGCCTGGCTGTTGTCCGGACTCAGTCCCAGCAGGTCGCACAGCTCCTCGGCGGTGGTCGCCTCCTGCAGCTGCTCCATCACGCCGGGCTCGGACAGGAACAGGGCCAACTGCTGCAGGGCGCTCATATGGGCGTCGTGGTCCTTGCTGGCCAGGCCCGCGACCAGCTGCACAGGGTCGTTGGTCTTGTGACCGAAGGGCACGGCGTTCGCGAGTTGGATGAAGCACATCCCCGTCTTCAGCACGTCGTCGGAGGCCTGCGCGTGCGCCAGGGCGAAGCCCGGGGCGATCACGATGTAGGGCCCGTACCGGTCCAGCGCGGCGAGCATCTGGTCGGTGTAGGCAGGCGTGGTCGAGCCATTGGCAACCAGGAGGTCGCCGGCGGCCACGACCGCGGCCCGCCAGTCCGCGACGTCCACCTGGGCCTTGACGGCCTCCATCGGCATCAGGTCACCGAGCGACCCTAGGGATGGGTGGGGTGATGCGGTCATGGTGCCTCCTCGGGCTCCGGTGGTCTTGAAGGTGCCTCACCTGGCTTTTGCTGAGTCTAGAACAAAAGTCGCGCGGTGGCTAGCGTGTGGCCGCGAAATTGTGCGGTTATTTCTGACGTCGGGTACCCGCAGTTCGCAGTCCCATACCCGCCAGCCGAGACAAGAACGACACAACGAGAATTCGCACTACCCGAAGGTCGACGATTGATACCCCCGAGCCAATGGCGAAATTCATCGAGGCGGCTCGGCGCCGTCCGCATCGGTTCGCGTCAGGCGCAGGCCCGCCCCGGACCTCGCGCCCGGGGTGGGCCTGCACCACCGCCGGATCAACTCCGACGTCGGATCAGTCCGCCTGGGATCAGGTCGACATCCGGCGCACGGCGCGCTTGGCGTGGTCGGACACGTTCTCGCCCGTGAAGCCGTACTTGTCCAGCAGCACCGAGCCGGACGCCGACTCCCCGAAGTGGTCGACCGAGACGATCTCGCCGGCGTCGCCCACGTAGGCGCGCCAGCCCATCGCGATCCCGGCCTCGACCGAGACCCGCGCGGTACCGGCCGGCAGCACGGAAGCCCGGTACTCCTCGGGCTCGAGGTCGAACCATTCCTGGCACGGCATCGAGACCACCCGGGTCGTGATGCCCTCCGCCTCGAGCAGCTCGCGGGCAGCCAGGGCTGCGCTCACCTCCGAGCCGGTGCCGATGAGCACGACCTGCGGATCGCCGGTCGATGCGTCGAGCAGGGTGTAGGCGCCCCGCGCCAGGCCCTCGGCGGCGGCACAGGCATCCGGGCCGCGCTCGACGGTGGGCAGGTCCTGCCGGGAGAGGATCAGCGCGCTGGGTCGGTCGCTGTTGCGCAACACCTGCGCCCAGGCCTGTGCCGTCTCGTTGGCGTCCATGGGGCGGATCACATCCAGCCCCGGGATCGCCCGCAGCGCGGCCAGGTGCTCGACAGGCTGGTGGGTCGGCCCGTCCTCGCCGACTCCGACACTGTCGTGGGTCCACACGAAGATGCTGGGTGCCTTCTGCACGGCGGCCAACCGGACCGCGCCGCGCATGTAGTCGGAGAACACCAGGAACGTCCCCCCGTAGGCCCGGGTCAGCCCGGACAGGGCGATGCCGTTGAGGATGCCGCCCATCGCGTGCTCGCGGACCCCGAAGTGCAGGGTCCGGCCGTTGTAGTCACCGACGAAGTCAGCGCTGGAGCGCTCCGGGGGCAGGAACGAGGACTCCCCCTTCATCGTGGTGTTGTTCGACCCGGCGAGGTCCGCCGAACCGCCCCACAGCTCGGGCACGGTGTCGGCCAGGGCGCTCAGGACGGCCCCGGACGCGGCCCGGGTCGCCATCTTGCCAGGGGGGAAGGTGGGCAGCGCTGCGGTCAATCCCTCGGGCAGCGCCCCGCTGGTCAGCCGGTCGAACAGGGCGCCGCCCTGCGGGTTCGCCGCTCGCCAGGCATCGAAACGGGGTTGCCACGTCTGCCTGGCCGTCGCGGCCCGCGCGGCCGCATTGGCCCGGGTGTGGTCCAGCACCTCGGGCTCCACCTGGAAGGACTGCTCCGGGTCGAACCCGAGGGCCCGCTTGAGCCCCGCGATCTCCTGGCCACCCAGCTTCGCCCCGTGCACCGAGTGGTGACCTGCCTTGGTCGGCAGCGGCCAGCCGATGACGGTGGTCAACTTGATGAACGACGGGCGATCGGTCTCCTGGCGCGCGACCTCGAGGGCGTTGTGCAGTGCTTGGACATCTTCGACGTACTCGGTGCCGCCGTGAGTCCAATCCACGTGCTGGACGTGCCACCCGTAGGCGGCATAGCGGGCCATCACGTCCTCGGTGAACGAGATCTGCGTCTCGCCCTCGATCGTGATCCGGTTGTCGTCGTAGATCATCACCAGGTTGCCCAGCTTCTGCGTGGCGGCCAACGACGAGGCCTCCGACGCGATGCCCTCCTGCATGCAGCCGTCCCCTGCGATGGCGTAGACCATCCGATCGAACACCGACTCGCCCTCGGGGGTGTCGGGGTCCAGCAGCGCGCGCTCCCGGCGTGCTGCCATCGCGAACCCGACCGCGTTGGACACTCCGGCACCCAGCGGTCCGGTAGTGCACTCCACCCCGATGGTGTGTCCGTACTCAGGATGGCCCGGAGTCAGTGACCCCACGACCCGGGTCTTGCGCAGGTCAGCCAACTCCAAGCCGTACCCGGCCATGAACAGCTGCGCGTACTGAGTCAACGCGGCATGTCCGGCCGACAGGACGAACCTGTCGCGGCCCACCCACTTCGGGTCCTGCGGGTCACCGTTCATCACCTTCTGGTAGAGCAGGTAGGCCGCCGGCGCCAACGAGATCGCGGTGCCTGCATGCCCGTTGCCTACTGATTCCACCGCATCGGCGGCGAGGATCCGGGCAGTGTCGACCGCCCTGGTGTCGAGGTCGTTCCACACGAACGGAGTGGTCATGGGTCAGCCTTCCTGGTTCCTGAGAGTGCGTCGTGGACGAAGTGGGTGTGTCGCGATGCCCGTGGCCAGTGGGGCGTGGCGCGGGTGGCGGCCTGCGCGGTTGCCTACCGGTCAGGCGTTGAGGGCGTCGGTGATCGCGGCGGCGATCTCGTCGACGTCCATGAAGTTGTTCACGACCTTGACCGGGATCGGCAGATCGCTGAGCTCCTCGGCCAGTTCCGCGCTGGTCAGCACGATGTCGGCGTCCCGGGCAGCGCCCTTGGCCACGCCCACATCAGCGGCACTGACATCTCCGGACAGGCCCAGCTTGGTCAGCGCCTTGTCGGCGTTCATCTTCAGCAGGATGGAGGTACCGATACCCATTCCACAGACAGCGATGATTCGCATTTCTCATTCCTTCGGTCGGGTCGAACGCGGCGTGCAATTGTCGTGGGAGACATTGCCACAGGAACGCGGCACCCGCCGGATCGTTCGTGGATCGGCAGTGCGGCCAGGGGGTAGACGCGGCTAGTTATGCCTACTGTAGAACAAAACGGGTCGGCTTGGCTAGTGGTAGCGCAGATGCCGACCGAACTCGCCCGGCTGTGGCGCGAGCAAGCCACGGAGCGCCGATGCGGGGCGTCGCAGGGCGCAGTGCCAAGACGCGGGACTACAGGTTCAGCACTTCGCTGATGGCCGCGACGATCTCGTCGACGTCCATGAAGTCGTTGATGACCCGCACGGAAGTGCCCAGTCCGTCGAGGTCGGGGGCCTTCTCCGCACTGGTGAGCACGAGGTCGGCCGCGCGTACAGCACCCTTGGCCATGCCTGCGTCGGCGGCCTCCACCTCACCGGACAGACCCAGTCGCTCGAGCGCCTTGTCGGCGTTGATCTTCAACAGGATGGAGGTCCCGATCCCCATCCCACAGACGGCGATGATCTTCATCGTGAACCTCCTCCGGTCGGGTGCGTCGGGACTTCCTCGCCGTGGGCGAGCGCATCGGCCCCGAGAATGCTGCCCGGCCGGCGCAGGAGCAGGGTGTGCAACTCGTCGGCTGTGGTGGCGTGGCGCAGGGTGTCCATCATGCCGGGTGTGGACAGTGCGCGGGCCAACTGCAGCAGGGGGCCCATGTGGGTACGGTGGTCTGGGCTGGCCAGACCCACGACCAGCTGCACGGGATCGTTGGTCGCATGGCCGAATCGCACCGGTCGCGCCAGCTGGACGAAGGACATCCCGGCCGCCAGCACCTCGTCGGAGGCCTGGGCGTGGGCCAGGGCGAACCCCGGTGAGATCACGATGTAGGGCCCGTGCTGGTGCAGCGCAGCGAGCATGTGCTCGGTGTAGCGCACCATGGTCGATCCGCTGGCGACGAGCAGGTCTCCGGCGGCCACGACCGCCGACTCCCAGTCCGAGGCCTCCACCGCAGCGGCCACGGCCTGCGGTGGGAGCAGGTCCTCGAGCGACTCGGTCGAACCCGGGGGCGGTGCGGTCATCGCGCCTCCTCGAATCCCTGACCCTGCGGGCGTGCCGATGACCTCACTCTAAACGCAGATCTGGGCCGAGGGCGTACAATCCCCCTCTCATCGTCGGCAGGCGTCTGTCGCGGTCGCAGCGGCTGGAGGGGGCGGGTGTGTCGGGGGCCTACGGATCGGGCTCGGCAGGCACCGCCGTGTCCGCCAAGAGCCTCCTGGGGCGCAGTGACGGCCCCGGCGCGGTGCTCAGCCTGATCCGCGAGCGCGGTGGCGCGACCCGTCGGGACCTGCTGCTCGCGACGAACCTGGCCCGGGCCACGATCGAATCGAGGCTGGACAGGCTCGTTGCGCACGGATTCGTCGTGGCTCGGGAAGTACCCATCGCCGCGGGTCGCCCACCCCAGATGTTCCACTTCAACCACGCGGGGGGCTATCTGCTCTGCATCGACATGGGGTCGACCCAGACCAGGCTCGGCATCACCGATCTCAGTGGGCGCCTCTCGGCGTATGTGTCTGCCGACCTGGACCTGTCCATGGGGCCGGGGGTGGCCCTGGGCAAGGTCGGCACCCTCCTGCGCACCATGATCAGGAAGGAACGGATCGATCCGGGCCTGGTCATGGGCGTCGGGGTCGGGGTTCCCAGCCACGTGGAGCTCACCGGCCACATGGTCAGACCACCCTTCGAAGCCCAGGCGACCACCCTGGCATCCTGGACCGGCATGGTCATCTCGCAGGAGATCCGGGCGTTCCTGCCCGCGTTGGGCATCGGGGCGGTGCCGGTGGCGGTCGACAAGGATGCCAACATCATGGCGCTGGGGGAATGGCGCGAGGCGTGGCCGGAGGTGCGCGACCTGATCGTGCTCAAGGTCGGGATGTCGATCTCGTCGGCCATCGTGGCCAACTCCAGGATCGTGCGGGGTGCCATCGGCCTGGCAGGGGACCTCGGGCACATCCCGGACCCCACCAGCGACCTGGTGTGCTCGTGCGGTCAACGCGGGTGCGCGGACACGATCGCCAGCGGCCGCGGGATCTCCAAGCTCCTGGGCGACTCCGTGGGACCGATCCACGCCAGCGCGGACTTGAGGCGCCTTCAGGATTCGGGCCGTCCGGAGGTCATCGCACTGGTCAAGCAGGCCGGCCAACACCTCGGCGTGCTGATCGGGATCGGCATCGCAGCACTGAATCCCCAGCTCGTGGTCGTCGGTGGTGGCCTCGCCGAGAACAACGCGTTGCTGCTCGACGAGATCCGGACTGTGGCACTGTCTCGGGTGCATCCCCTGACCGCCGCGACCACGAACATCGTCGCGGCACAGATCTCTGCTGCCTCGGGCTTGTACGGGGCAGCTCATCTGGTACTGCGGGAGGTGCTCGACCCCTCGGCTGTCGACCAGGCCATCGAGCGCGGCATGAAGCTCTCCGTCCACCAGGGCAGCTGACCGGCACGCTCGCCCGCTGCCAGGCTGACTCGGTCTCCGGGGCACGGCCGACGCAGGACATCGCCCGAGGACTGTCAGCCAGCGCTGATCGCGGCGGCGCCAGCCAGGGCCAGGGCGACTCCGACCTGTTGGATCGGGCGCAATCGCTCTGCGTCCAGCCACCGGGCCAGCAGGATCGTGGCCACCGGGTACAGCGACCCGAAGACGCTGACCACCGACAGCAGGCCCAATGTGGCTGCTGCCCCGAAGGCGAGGTTGGCGCCCACGTCCAGCAGGCCCACCGCAGCGAACCCGGGCAGGTCACCGCGGCCGACCGAGACTGCGGGTCGCAGGGCCACCAGCACGAGCACCATGACCGTGAACGTGACCAGACGCATCGTGGTCATCGTCATGACGACGCTGTCCTGACTGCCCCGCGCGATCGCGACCAGGGTGGTGCCCAGCAGCACGGCCGCCCCACCGGCCATCAGGACCGGGGCGATGCCGGCATCCCCGTGGATCTCCGGACCGCTGGCCGCGACCACGCCCAGCAGGGCGAGCCCGATCCCCAGCAGCTGGATCGTGCTCGGCCGCTCACCGTCGGCCAGGCCCACAGCCAGCGGAACCATCACCCCCAGGGACGCGATCGGCGAGACCACCCCCATCGTGCCGATCGCCAGCGCGCGGTAGAGCAGGGCGAGCCCGAACGCGCCGCTGACACTGGCCAGGACCGCCCAGGGCACGTACCCGGTAGGCGCGCTCCATGCGCCCGTCGCCGCGGCGATGACCACCATCGCCAGCAGTCCCACGGTCTGGCTGCCCCCCAGAACCACGAACGCGTGCTGGCGGCGCGACAACCGACCGGCCACGTAGTCCCCCGTGCCCCACATCCCGCTGGACAGCAGAGCGAGCAGGGCGGCCACGGGGTCCGAGATTACACGCGCCACCCTGGGGGCCGACCTGCGGCGGTTGAGCTGAGTTGGGCGATAGCCTGCCGCTCATGAACGTGACCGCCGACGAGGCAGCGGACTTCCGGACCGCTCTGACCTCGTTGCGCGAGGTGCGGATGCGCCCGGAGATCCAGCTCGAGGAGGCCCCCGCCCCGCAGCGCCTGGCACCCTTCGCCCTGGCACTGACCGCCGATGTCGTTGTCGACGACGAGGACCTCGGCAACGGGCGGCTCGTGGTGCTGCACGACCCCGAGGGCCAGGAGTCCTGGGGTGGAACGTTCCGGGTCGTCGCCTTCGTGAAGGCCACACTGGAGCCGGAGATGGCTGCGGACCCGTTGCTGGCCGAGGTCGGCTGGTCCTGGCTCATGGAGGCCCTCGAGACGCATGGGGCGGCCTTCGCCAACATCTCGGGAACCGTCACGAGGGTGACCTCCGAGTCGTTCGGCGGCTTGGCCGACCGACCGCTCGAGGGTCAGATCGAGGTCCGCGCCTCGTGGACTCCCGGCGACGCGGACCTGGCCCCGCACGCCCTGGCCTGGGCCGAGGTCCTCGGCCAGGCCGCCGGGCTGATGCCGCTGCCGGTCGGCGTCGCACAGCTGCCGCGCCCGCGCGCCTGAGGTGCGTCGGGCAGGTAACCCCCGACCCTTCGGCGGCCGGGTCGGCCTCGGGTGTGGGCCGTTCCCGCCTTGGTCAGGTCCGGTGAGATGGCCCGGTGACCGGCCGACCACAGTTGCGTCCCTCGACGTGGTGAACTGCCGCCTCCAGGTGAGCCTGCGGCGTCGTGCAGTTCGACTACCGTCGGACGCGCGCCGTCCAGGCGAGGGACACGCCCTTGCGCACTTCTAGTATGTGCATCTGGACCAAGATCGGCGCAACGTCCACCAGAGAGGAGTCCTGCACTCTGGTGGGAGGGTTTCGTCTGCACCCACAGCAAACGGATCGGGGAGAAGTCATGACCGCGGGCCAAGTGTTCGGATGGCTGCTCATCATTGTTGGCGGACTTCTCACCCTGACCATCGTCGGTGCGATCTTCGGCATCCCGATGATCATCGTGGGGATTCCCTTGGCCAGCGGGAGTAACAACAGGACGAACGTGACCCACCAGGTGAACGTGCTGAACTACCCAGCACTGCAACAGCAACCCTTCTACTACCAGCCCGGCGTCGCGGAGCAGAAGCAGTACGCACTCGGGGATGTCGTGAACGGACACCGGCTCGAGTGGGACGGAGCGCAGCACCGATGGGCTCCGCTGACCAGCGCCACGTGCGCAGCCTGCAAGACGGGGGCCGTCCTCAACGTTGCGCCCTCCGCGCTCGGGGAGCTCTGCGCTGACCACATGCGCCGCCGTGCCTACCTGCTCGAGATCGAACGCGGCGACCCAAGTTGAACCAGCAGGCCCCCGCGAGCAGCCCGGCAGGCCGTGGGCGAGCCGATCCACGCGTGCTTCCTGCGCCAGGTCCGTCAGGGTGATGCGGGCGGTGTTCTCCTGGCTGTGGGCGAGCCGCGCTCGTTGACGCCGACGAAGTTGCGATCGCGACGGACAGCACAGCATGGGCCGATGCCCGGAACAGGGTGGGATGTTCGGCTGGTCATGATTTCTCGGCGGATGACCGTGATCAGTACTGGCTTCTGGTGCCGTCTGCCGCGCGCAACGGACGCCGCCTCCCGGCGCCGCAATGTCAGGCGGGATTGCGGACCGCGTGGCGCACGTAGAGCACGCCGTTGGCGAATCGTCGGTGGTCCAGCAGTTCGAGGTCGAGTCGTACGCCCCGAGGCAGCGCCGGCTTCCCGCCGCCCACGAGCACCGGGCAGAGCATCAGCACGCACTCGTCGACCAGAGCGTGCCGGAATGCCTCCGCCGCGATCCCTGCGCCTCCGATGCTCACGTCCGAGCCGGAGGTCTCCTTGAGTTGGCGCACCGCCTCCGGCTCGAACTCGCGCTCGATCGTGGTGCGCGCCGTCGAGACGTCGTCGAGCGAGGAGGAGTAGACGATCTTGTCGGTGTCCCGCCAGATGCTGGCGTACTCGCGAACCACGGCAGGTTCGTCCGTCAGCCAGTCGTCGCTCTCCCAGACCCGCATCGTGTCGTACATGCGGCGCCCGTAGAGCGACGTGCCGATGTGCCGCTCGTGCTCGTTCCAGAACGCGTGCACCTCCTCATCGGGCACGGACCAGTCGAACGAACCTGTCTCGTCCTCCAGGAATCCGTCGAGCGAGATGTTGGCCGCGTAGATCAGCTTGCCCATGGTGCCCTCCGCCTGGTCGAGGGACTCAGAGTGCAGCGCGGCGGCGATACCGGCAACACCATGAGCGTGGGATCGCCGCGCGCTAGAACAGGGGCAGTGCGGAGGCGGGGCGAATCGTCCGGCGTCCTGATGCTTCACGCAGAGAGTCCGTAGGCTGCCGCCATGTCGATGGTCCACACTGACGCGGTGTTCTTCGAGGACGACCGGGCGTTCGAGGCCTGGCTCGTCGACAACGCGTCGACCGCCACGCACGTCTGGATTCGGATGGCCAAGAAGGGCACCGGGGTCACGTCGATCGACTGGACGACGTCCGTGGACGTGGCGCTCTGCTTCGGTTGGATCGACGGCATCGCCCGGCGGCTCGACGACCACTGGTACGTGCAACGGTTCACCCCGCGGCGCACGAAGAGCGTCTGGTCGAAGATCAACCGCGAGCGCATCGAGCGGCTCACCGCCGAGGGGCGGATGCGCCCAGCCGGACTGGCCGAGGTGGACAGGGCGAAGGCGGACGGCCGCTGGGACGCCGCCTACGACAGCCCGGCCACCGCAGTGGTGCCCGACGACCTCGCCGCTGCCCTGGCCGCGCGCGACCTCACCGACGTCTACGCCGCGCTGGACGCCCGCAACCGCTACGCCCTCCTGCATCGCATCCAGACCGCGGTGCGCCCGGAGACCCGCACCCGCCGCATCGAGCAGCTCACCGACGCCCTCGCCCAAGGCATGACCCCGTACCCGGCGGCGACGAAGAAGCCCGGTACCTAGCGCCTGCGTGTAGGTCAGCTCGAAAACCGTGAGCCGCAACGCGATGCGGCCAGCAGGTTGCCGCGATCCGCGACGCTTGAGCACTTCACGACCCGTCCCGAACGCCGCTCACACCCCAGAGCGACACCTGGGCGGCCAGAAACCAGGTTTCTCGCATTCGGTGTGCCGAGATCGTGAGATCTTCACGCGTTCTCCACACGTGGCCCCGAGGTCACGTGTCACTGCCCCCCTACGCTCGAACCATGTCCTCGACCGGTGAACGCGCGCTGATCCTTGTGGTCGAAGACGAGCCGACGATCAACCGGGCTGTGAGCGACCGGCTGAGGGCTGAGGGCTACGACGTCGTCACCGCCTTCGATGGCCCCGGTGCTGTTTCGGCCTTCGAGGCGCACGGTCCAGCACTTGTCGTGCTGGATGTGATGCTGCCAGGTTTCGACGGGTTGGAGGTCTGTCGCCGGATTCAGGCAATCCGGCCGGTCCCGGTGCTGATGCTGACCGCACGGTCTGAGGAGACCGACCTGCTGGTGGGGCTGGGTGTTGGGGCCGATGACTACGTGACCAAACCCTTCTCGATGCGCGAGGTGGTCGCCCGGGTGCGCGCGCTGCTGCGTCGCGTCGAGCGGGCCGGGGTGCTCGCGGGTGCGGGGCAGACCCGGATCGAGGTCGCCGGACTCGTGATCGACCCGGCGGCGCGGCGGGTGACGAGCGAGGGCGTCGAGGTGCACCTGACACCGCTGGAGTTCGACCTGCTGCACGCGCTCGCCGCGGCGCCTGGCACCGTTCGCACCCGCGATGCGCTGATGCACGAGGTCTGGGGCTGGGCTGACGCGGCCGGTACCCGCACGCTGGACAGCCATGTCAAGGCGGTGCGCGCCAAGCTCGGTGCGGATCGGGTGCGCACGGTCCACGGGGTTGGGTATGCGCTGGAGGTACGGCGATGAGCCAGCTTCGTCCGCTGGACACGGTCAGGTCGATCCGCACGAAGCTCGGCGTGCTGGTCGGGCTCAGCGTGGTGGTGGCCGCGGTGGTCGCCGCGGTCGGAGGTGGTGCCTCGGTGCCGTGGTGGATCAGCCTGCCCGTGACCGTGGCGGCCGCACTGGCCGTGACCCAGTGGCTGGCGCGGGGCATGACCTCGCCGCTGCGCGAGATGACTGCCGCGGCAGCGGCGATGGCCGGGGGCGATTACGACCAGCGCGTGACGGCGACCAGTGCCGACGAGGTGGGCGAACTGGCGCGAGCGTTCAACGCCATGGCCGCCGATCTGGGGGCCGCGGACGCCGAGCGGCGGCGGCTCGTGGCCACGGTCTCCCACGAGTTGCGCACCCCGC
This sequence comes from Candidatus Nanopelagicales bacterium, assembly GCA_049688395.1. Classification (GTDB taxonomy): domain Bacteria; phylum Actinomycetota; class Actinomycetes; order S36-B12; family CAIYMF01; genus Prado023. The sequence goes on along the minus strand of JBAVKQ010000285.1, from coordinate 34,315 downwards.
TGGCCGCGCAACGCGCGGTGTTGGAGAACCTCGTCGACGGTGTCGCTCTCCCGGATCATGCAACGCTGCAGGCGGCCCTGCACCAGTCCGAGCGGCTCAGCGCCTTGGTCTCGGACCTCCTTGACCTGTCCCGGATCGATGCCGGCATCACACCACTGGCCGTCACCGACGTGCGGGTCGTCGAGTTGCTCGAGGCGACCGTCGCCGAGACCTCGCTGGACCACCGGCCCGTCCGGGTCCGCTACCAGATAGATCCGCCCGACCTCACCGTCGCCGGCGATCCGGCCCGCCTCACCCAGTTGGTCGTGAACCTCGTCGACAACGCGGTCCGGCACAGCCCGGCCGACGGCGAGGTGCTGGTCAGTGCCCGCGCGGTGGACGCTGACTCCTGGTGGCTCGAGGTCCGCGACCAGGGACCCGGGTTCCCCGCCGACCAGACCGGTCGCATCTTCGACCGGTTCGGTGCCGGGGGCGACTCCGCCGGCGGCACCGGCCTCGGACTGGCGATCGCCCACTGGGTCTGCGAGCTGCACGGCGGCACCATCACCGCCCTGGCCACCGATCACGGGGCCAGCGGCGCGCTGCTACGAGCAACGCTGCCCCGCACGATCAAGCCCAGTGCCCATACCCGCCTGACGGAGGCCGATGTGACCGTGACCGAAACCCCTGGCCCCGAAGGCAGCAGCTCGACCGCCGCCCCGATCCCTGGCGAAGCAGGCGTCTGCGCCGCTGCGCCAGCTGGAGGTCCTGCGCCGCAGCCCGACCCGTCAGCTGCGTCGGCTCGCTCGACCGCTCCTGGGCAGCTCACCGGTCGCTGGCCGGAGCGACCCCTGCCGCCGCAGCCGACCGCCGTCCTCGGGTCGCTCGGGATCGGCGCGTGGGCCGCGCTCACGTGGCCGGATCGCAACATCGGGTTGGCCTTCGCCGCGACGCTGCTCGCTGTGGGCGCGCTCATGTGGTGGGTGGCCAGGTACCGCAGGCACCCGTGGGCGATCACGTGTGCCGTCCTGGCTGCGCTGCTCGCCGTGACCCCGCTGCTCCGCGATTCCGCGGCCGTGGTGGCGTTGTCGATCGTCGTCGGAGTGGTCGTCGCCGCGGCCGGCCTGACCCTGGCCCGGAGCCCCTTGGCCATCCCGGCCAGTGTGCTGTCCTGGCCGCTGTCCGCCTTACGGGGCCTCCCGCTGCTCGGGCGCACGATCACCGCCAGCGGGAAGGTCGCCGTCGTCTGGCCGATCCTGCGTACGGTCGGACTCTCCTTGATCGCGCTCGCACTGTTCGGCGGCCTGTTCGCCACTGGCGACGCCCTGTTCGGCAGTTGGGCGGAAGCCCTCATCCCGGACCTTGGTTGGGACACCTTCGTGCTGCGCATCTTCCTGCTCGCCCTGATCGCGGGGATCTCACTGTCCGGGGCCTACCTGGCGCTGAACCCGCCGGACATCGCTGACCTGACAGTTCCCGGCGGCCGTCGGGTGACCCACGCCTGGGAGTGGGCGGTGCCCGTCGGGCTCGTCGTCGCCCTGTTCGCTGGCTTCATCCTCGCCCAGGCGACCGCGATGTGGGGCGGTCACGACTACTTGGAGCGCACGACCGGGTTGAGCTACGCCGAATACGTCCATCAGGGATTCGGACAGCTGACCGTCGCCACGTTCCTGACCGTCGTGGTGGTCGCTCTCACGTTGCGAGCCGCAAGCCGCGAGACCCGCAGTGACCGGATCCTTCTGCGCGCCCTGCTCGGCAGCCTGTGTCTGCTGACCCTGGCCGTCGTGGCCAGTGCGCTGTACCGGATGTCGCTCTACCAGGAGGCCTTCGGCTACACCGTGCTTCGAGTGTTCGTCGACGGGTTCGAGCTGTGGCTGGGGCTCGTCGTGGTCATGCTGCTGTTCGCCGGGATCCGGCTGCAGGCGCGCTGGTTGGCGCGCGCTGTGCTGGTCTCGGCCGCGCTCTTCGCACTGGGCTTCGCAGCAATGAACCCCGACGCCTGGGTGGCCCAACGCAACATCGAACGAGCCGCAACCGGTGCGCCCCTCGACGTCACATACCTGTCCTGGCTCAGCGCCGACGCCACTCCCGCGATCATCTCCCTGGCGCCGGCCTACGTCACCGCGTGCCTGTTCGGCTCCGACGACGCGACACTCGATGACGACCTGCTCGCATGGAACCTCGGCCGCAGCCGGGCTCGCACCGCGATCGATGGCCTCCCACCACTCGTCGTGGGGGCCAGCCGGACGTGCGCAACCGTCGTCGTGGACGACTACCGACCTCGCGCTCGCAGCTAGGGTCGCGCGGGCCGCACACCCCCGTGCCAGTCCGGTGCCTGATCCTGGCCCGAACGCTGCCGGAGTCCGCATATCCACTCGCCGGCACGTTGCTCACCAGCAGAGCGGGTGTGCGTCCACAGACTGCGCTCCACACGCCCGTGTCGTCAGCGACGGCGTTGCCGTGGGCGGGGATGTTGCACAGGCCGGCGATCCGCGAGATCTCGGGAACGCGCCTCGCGGTCTCCGGGTCGTGATCCGGGCGCCAGCTACGCGAACATCCCAGAGGACGACCGCCGACTCAGGCTGCACGGAACTCCTCGGCGCCGGCCAGAACCGAGGCGGCGAAATCTGGGTTGCGCACAGATCCGCGCCGAAGCGATCCGGACTGCCTGGCGCGAACTCGACGAGCCCGTCACGTCGCTGCGCCCGGATTGCATCTGTCGGTGGTTGCCGAGCCGAACAGGCGGAGGCGCTGCACGTCGTGCTCGACAGGCACAAGCGATCGCCTCACGGTCGCGAACCAGGGCCGGGCTCATGGCCGGGCTCTACCGGCTTGACCCCCGAACACGTGCCGATCGAGGTCCGCATACAGCCAGATTTCCTCCGTGAGCAGCATGGACCCGTCGATCCGAGGTCGGCCGGCGCGCGTCACCACGCGTCGCCGACGCGGTCCTCGCAGGTCACTGAAACCGATAGGTCGGGGACCACGTCTGGGCCAGCGCTGAGGATCATGATCCCGCCGTGCTCCCCGTCAGGGACCACGCCAGTTGCGGTCTGGGTGTAGGAGAGCCCGCGCCAACGCTGCCAACCGAGCACCTCATAGAAGGCGGTGGCACGACCCGTCGAGAGCAGCGCGGTCGGCCAGCGGGAGGCGATCTCCTCCTGCAGCCTCATCATCACCTGCCGGCCGATGCCTTGGCCCCGGCGTTCAGGATGGGTGGCCACGGCGCTCGACGTACCCCACAGTGCGCCACGGTGCGTCTGCGAATCCGATTCGTCGCGGCACCGCGCTTGCATGGGCGATGAGACGACCACTGTCGTGAGCCAGCACGTGCACACCTCCATAAGCATGCACAGCGTCCTCATCGCTGAAGCGGTCGCCGAACGCTACGTCCCACAGCGCCAGAAGGGCCAGCCGACACGTCGCGTCGAGCTGCTCACTCTCGGCTGTCATGACCTCCACACGAGCCAATCTACGGCCCCGGTTCATCGAAGCACCGCCGAGCTCCGACCCGCAGAAGGACCACACCATCCGGGTGACCATGCCCGCCCCGGGACTGTCGGGCAGGACGAGAACTTCGTTGCCACCTTCGGACAGGCCACGACGATCATCGCGGAGGCCGGGCTTCGTGCGGCTGACGCTGTGACGGTTCGTGAAGCGCAACCGCACCTGCCTGTTGCTGGCCGAGCGGAGCCGGCTGGAAGACCGCACGGTGGGCTTCCGCGGCTCGGTGCCGTGTGTCGAAGTGCGCCCTCATCGACTCCTCCCCGCGAGGGATGACATGAGCACGGACAGCGGCGGGCCGGGTAGCCTGAAGGTGGAGGGTCGAGATGACCAACTCGGGGAACGATGAGCCAGGCATTCCTGCCGCACGCCTGGATCCCCCGCCGTCCGGAGGTGACCGGATCACCTTGGCCGCTGTGGTCCTCGCGTCGCTGCTTGGGGTCGTCAGCGTGCTCTCGCTCGGTTGGATCGGTCGATGGGGCTACGGGATCGTGGAGACCTACGGCGGGCTCGGTGGAGGATGGGCGCAGATCCTGGGGCTGCTGGCGCTCGGCGCTGGTGCCGTGGTCGGGGGGTGCCTGGTCGGCGTCGCGCGGCTGTTGCACCGAGCGGCGCGAGCTCGATGGCTGGTTCTCGCCGGGGTCACGCTTGCGATCCTCACGGCAGCGGTCGGCACCTACTCGGGGTCCCTGGAGTACAACGCCGCGTCGGCGCGGGCTGAACACGCCTGCGACGACCCAGTCGGAGGCGCCCTGGTGTCACTCGCCCGGGCCCTCGAAGCGGGTCCCCTGGTGAGACAGGACGACCGGTTGACCAGCAGCCGAAGCGACGGCACTTGCCTGGTCCTGGTCAACTTCGCGCACGACGCTGAGATCGAGGCCCAGATTGCTCGTATCGCGGCCGCCCAAGGCTGGTCCCGAACAGACAACCACTGGCTGAGCCCAAACGGAGTACGGCTGACCTTCCAGGTGATCCGTGAGCCGGACTCGATGCCCCTGGTCGAATTGCAGGGACGAGGCACCGAAGGGCCGTGACACCGTCCATCAGCTACGTGCTTGGCAGTGGATCGGACACCCGTCGTCGGTCGTGCGGATCCGGTGGCTTCAGCCGAGCCGTGAGTGGCTTCCCCATCGGCCTGCTCAGCGCTGGTCGGCTGCGCCCCGGATTCGCCCACGGCTCCTGCGAGTTCTGCCTCTGCTTCCTCGACGCCTGCCACGACGGGCTCGACGCTGGTGCCGCTGTCGCCAGACGCTCTCCTGACGGCCGGGCAGGTGCCGGCTTGGAATGGCGCGATGGGTTGGCCGAGCAGCAACTGTCCCCTGGGGGCGGCTCAGTCGGCCTGTGACTAACCAACTCCATAATGACCGCGCGAAGGCGTTCCCCGGTGGTCAGCCGGCAACGATGCGCAGGTCGGCGGGGTTACGCACGAAAGGTGGTCGAGGGTGCAGGCTTCGTGACCACAGGGCAACCGGTCGCGACTGGGCGGAAAGCCGTGTCCCAGGAGCGCCTGCATGGCGGGCGACGGCAGGGTTGGTGAGGCGAATCGTCCGCCATACCGAGCGATCACTGGGAGCCCACACCCTAGAACGACACATTGGCGGTCAGTCCAGCCTCGGGCATTGGCCGACGCGGCCTCGGTCACGCTGGGTGAGTTAGGCCGGGCGGGCGGCCGCCCTGGTGATGGGCATCGACGTGGAGTGGCGCTGAGCTGCTCTTGACGGTCCTTCGCGGCGAAAGGGGGCACTTCCGATCCGGCCCCGCTGGGATAGTCCCGCGGGGACCCGGCGGCGGCGGGTGCCAGCCGAGAGGGGGCTGCTATGTCGAGAGTTGCCCGGCCGGGGTGGTTCGCACGAGTCGGTACTCGTCTGCGCCGGCGGTGGCTCGGCTGAACCAGTTGACCAGGCTGGCTTGAATGCTGCGGCCGCCCCAGTGGTGGTAGCGGATCAACGGAGTGCCGAAACCCGCCTTGTGCAAGGCCTCGGCGAGTTGCTCCTCGGTCCAGCACCAGGCCTGTGCCGCGTACTTCTGCCGCGCCCGTTCATCGGGGAACCGCGAACCCATGGTGAACGCGGCCCGACCGTCGGGGCGCAGCACACGGCGCATCTCGCTCAGGACTCGTTCGGGTTCCGGCATCAGGTCCAGGCTGCCCAGGCAGGTCACCGCGCTGAACCGGCCGTCCGGCCAGGGCAAGTGCCCGGCATCCCCGAGGACGATCTCGGCCGTGCCGTCGGCGATCCGAGCCTTGAGGTGCTTGCGCGCCGACGTGACGGCGAGGTCGGAAGCATCCACCCCGGCGGTGAACCTCACCCGCGGCGCGCAGGTGGCTAGGAACGACCCGGAGCCGCAGGCCACGTCCAGCAGGTAATCGTCGGGCTGCAGCCGCAACGCGGCGGCCGCGGCCGGGTACATCGGGCCGTGGAAGAACGGCATCAACCACACCCCCACTCGGCCGCTGAGCCCTTGCGGCACGTCCCCGCCGAGGTCGGGTCGCGTCTCGGACGGTGGCTCCAGCTGGGCCTTGAGCAGCGCCAGCACCTGCTGGTCGTCACGGGCGTAACTGTCGGCCAGCAGCCGGCCGAGCACTGGCACCCCCCACAGCCGGCCCGGGTGGTGCTCGATCGTGACCCGGGTTCCCCCGTCCTCATCCTCGAACCAGTAGTCGAGGGACCCCTCGATCGGGATCGAAGTCTCGTCGCGGATGTGACGGTTGGTCTCGACCTGGGTGAAGCGACCGCTGCCGCGGATCGGCAGCCCTGCCACCCGGGTCTGGAACCGGTAGGTGGTGCCGACCCCGTCCGGGGTGATCACCTCCGGCACGAACTGCACGCCGGGCATCAGTTCGGTGAAGCTGGCCGGATCCTTCATCATCTGGAACACCGACTGGACCGGCGCGTCGATGTGCGTGCTGCACGTTCGGCCCGACATCGCCAGACACCTCCTCCCGCCCCAGGTCTCGTCGCTACTGGCCCGGTTGGGTCGGCTTGGTTGCGTGCACGATCCGCAGGTCTTGGCCTAGAGCCCCCGTGACCCTGTCGACCGCCTTGAGCATTCGGCTCTCGCCAGCCGAGGAGGCATACTCGATCGACAGGTCGATGAAGCCAGCCCGCTCGACCATGCGCCGGACGTCGTCTTCGGACCAGACCCAGATCTCCCCAAGTATCCGGTGGGTTGTCATCCCGTCAGGCACACGCTCCCCAATGTTCAGCACCGCCTGGCCGCTGGGCCGCAGCACCCGGAACATCTCCGCCAGGGCCTTCTCCGGTTCGGCGAATGCCTCGAACGAGCCCATGCAGGTCACCACCGTGAACGAGTCGTCCGGCCACGGCAGCTGGCCCGCGTCCCCCTTGACGATCTCCGCAGTCCCCGTCGCGATTCGCGACGCCAGACGTTCACGGGCCAACTCGACCTGCAGATCGGACAGGTCCAGACCGGCCACCCGCCGCGCCTGCCCCGCCTGCTGGGCCAGGAACACCCCCGAACCACAGGCCACCTCCAGCAGCTCGTCGTCGGCACGCAATTGCACTGCAGGCGCCATCACCTGGTAGACCGCCGCATGCAGCCGCGGCATCACCCAGCGCGTGGAAACCCGGCCCAGCGGTCCCCGCGGCACCCCAGCCCAGTCCCGAGCCAAACTCGTCAGAACCCGCTCCGTCGCTTCCTTCGGCCCTGACAGCACCGACATCACCTGTCCCACCGCAGACATGACCAGCACCTCCCTCCATTCGAGCGTGGCACCCTTTCGTGCGCGTTGGAAGGGCGGAACGACCCCAGCCGGACGCGCGAAACGCCCCAAGCTCGATGTCGCGTCCCCGTCTGGACGGCGCAGTTGACACGGCACGGAGGCCGGTGCAAACAAGACCGCCCACACCGTGCGTCCGAAGGCGGCGATGTGGGGCACCTCGCTACGGGCACCTCGGGCGGCAACTGGGCCGAGGGCGACGGGCTCCCGGTCAGCGGGCGACGACGGCTATCGGGCCGACGAAGTCCGTGGGCTTCTGCAACTTAGCCCCCAACTCCCGCACCTCGTTGGTGAACGCCTGACACGTGCCGGGGAGGCCCGGCTTCCAGTACACGGTCTTGTTCATCACGGCTCCCGGCGCGAAGTACGCCGCCGGGCCAGCATCTCGAGCGACCGCCTGGGGACACCTCCGCCTCGCGGTTCAGTACTTGGCCAGTTCGCGTCGCTGCTTCCGTCGCTCCGCTCCGGTGAGGTCGGGCAGCGTGTTCGGGTCGATGTAGGCGAAGACGTCGTTCTTGAACATGGCGTACGGGGCGAAGGCGAGCGGGTTGTGAATTCGACGCAGGACTTTGCCGGGGAGCATCGTGTTGTCGAACACGCCGTAGCGGGCGCTGAGGATGTCGTAGGCCGGGATCTCGCCGAGCGCGTCGACTTTCGACGAGACCAGTTCCAGCTTCGCCCCCTCGACTCCTTCGACGGTGTCCTCCCGGGGCACCATCAGGGTGACCTGCCGGATCAACTGCGGCAGGTGCGCGAAGAGGCCTCCCTTCGCCCCCGCCGAGTACTTGAACAGGAACGACGTGATTGCTCCGGCCGGATGCCCCTCCAGGTCGCGGACCTCCCGGACCCCCCACCCGAGATCGGCGGTGATCTCCTTGTGGGCGTCGCCCTCGATATGCAGGATCTCCACTCCGTGGCGCACCACGCTGCCGACCACCCGCGACCCGTCACGCTCCAGGCTGATCTCGGCCATCTTCTTCGGGAAGCCCACCCCTTCTCTGCCCGCGATCATCGCCGTGTCATCGTCGACTGGCATCGCCAGGCAGTAGAGGCCCTGCTCGCCGCGGTACTGCGCTCCCACGAACAGCGCACCTTCGTAGTAGTCGACCCCGAAGTTGGTCTGCGGGTAGTGGGCCACGAACGCGCTGATCACCGGATCTTTGGGCGCCTGCAGTGGCTTGGGTAGCACCGCCGCGGCCACCGCTGGGTCGGTGCGCGCCACCACGGACACCATCTCGGCGCCGGTGAACCGGGCCAGGAAGGCCCCGGTTCGGCGCCACCGGGCCAACTCGCTTGCTGTGCGTGCGTACTGCATGACCGTCACCTCCTCGGAGGATCCACTCCTCCCTCGTCGAGTCCGAGGCGATGGCCAATTCCGAAGAGCCCCGTCATTGACAGACCTGCTCGGTGGCTGGGTCATGCCTCAGCCCAATCCCTGTCTACTCCGCGCCCACGCCGGGCGCAACGGCCGTAGGTCCGCGCGCCCAGATCTCAGCGCCACGCTGTGCCCGTGGCGGGCCTGCGGGGTGAGTCATGGAAGCCCCGACCCGCGACGGAGTCGTCGACGCGGTCAGCCTGGCCCCACCCCTGGTTCGAGCAACCCGACGCCCCCCGTGGACTCCTCGACGGCACGATCGACCGGATGACCCTCTCCGGCCCACCGTCCGAGGCCGGAGCGAACGAGCTGCTTCGGTACATCGCCCAGTTTCAGCGCCTCGCCGGTTCGGTCCGCGTCACCCTGGGCAGTGAATGGCTGCCGACGTGCGCGACAGGCGGCGAAGTGACGCAGCGCCGCTGACCGGGGCGGTCGGACAGACACCCAGAGTAGCGGCCATTCCAGCGGTCGACGAAGGTGCTGATCGCGGCGAAGACGCCCCTGGTACGGATGCGGACAACCGGAGTGGGGCTGGAGCGCCTGTGCTGCCCCGAACTTCCCCCGCTCCGGGGTCCAGTCACCGATCGGCACGACACCGCGCCGGGCGCGGTGTTTGTGGTGCCTACTTCAGGCGAACGGTCGCGGTCACCGGGTCGACGACTGACATGGTCTGTTTCGCCGTGACCGACGCCAGCGCCACGCCGTGCTTGAAGGCGTAGGACTCCGGGGTCAAGACGAACGTCACATCTTGCGGGGTCCCATCGCAGGGCACGCTGTAGGTGGTGTGCGAGGCGGAGGCAATCAGACCTCGCTGCACCTTCTGCGTGAGCGTGTAACTGACCGTGGCGGTGGTAGTTCCCCACTCATCGACGGGCTCACATGTGACGGTCACAGCGGCCTCGACTGCTGCGCCCTTGGCGACCAGCGTTGCTTCCGAGGCGATGTCGACGGAGGCAGTCGACGTTGCTGCCCAGGCGGCCCCGGGCGCTACTGCTGCTACCGCCAAGCCAATCGCCAGGGCGGTACGGACTCTGCTCTTCTTGATTCCCCCTTCTCCGTGGTCATTCCAGCGTTCCGTCCGGGCGCGGGATCGGACAGGGGCGAAAGTCCCGCGACGAGGGGCCAGCTGCTCGATCCGCTGGAGCGATCAGGCACTCCAACCCCGTCTGCTTCTCCCCGGACACGGCGCACGGGCACCCGCGTAGGGCAAGACGCGCCGACTGCAGTCGCTTTCCACCCGAAGGCTGGCCGAGCAGGCGATGGACCTCGTCGCCAGCACTGAACGTCACCCACTCGTGCAGGTCGCGTCCACCACCCTTCTCGGGTGGGTGATGAACCACACCAGCGTGCTTGCGGCCCACTCGCCGTACTGTTGGACGTTGTGCCCCGCCAGCGGGAACTCCACGTACGGGGACTTGCGCCCGAGTATCTTCGCCAGCCGCAGGCTGTTGGCCGGGTCAAGTTCAGCTGCCACCAGCGGTGGGGGGCCGGGAGTCCCCAGCCCCTCAGAACCGACCATCCAGTGGATGTGCCTGACCCGTTTGTCGCGGGTTGGCGCCGGCCACTCAGGCCCTGGCCGACTGCGAAGATCCGGCAAACCCGATCGCGTGGGTGCCCACATCTCCTTGGCGATAGGTGGCGATGTGGGGCACCCTCATTGCCGCGGTGCCGTGTTGCCGTCGAAGCGGCGCTCGACGCGGTCATCTGGACGTTCCAGTGAGCTGCCGTTGTCAGGTCTCGGTCGCCTCCTGGACGTTACCTCGCCAGGTGTCGAGGCCGCGGTCACCCTTGCAGGAGGCCTTTTCTTCGGACTCGTCCAGGAACGGCACGGGGTTGGAGGCTCGACCTCCACGGTCAGGCTCGTACCGGCTTCCTCTGGCTCGACGGTGAAGGCATGCGCCCACCTGGTGGTGGAGTGGTTGGCGATGGGCTGCGTGGCGGATGAAGGCCTCGCCGATGATGGGATCGAAGCAGCGGGGCGGGGACGTTCGGCTCTACCGCCCGCGGCTGGCCGCTGATAGGTCTTAAGCGAAAGGTTGAGCGCGGGGGTGCACCTCCCAGGTCCCTCCGGGGCCAACCCGGGAGGTAGGTGAAATGTCAATTTCCATGCAGGCGCCACCACCAGTTGGACACGATGTCCCGACCCCCCCAGCGCCGCAGGCCCCGCATCCTCGTCGGCGCCGTGGGCTGTGGGGCCTACTCCTCCTCGCCGTCGTTGCCGTCGGCGCCGCCGCGGTAGCGGGGGTGCTGCTGCTGTGGCCGGCGGCCCCGGTTGACGTGAGTGGAACCGTCGTCGATGCCCGGACGGGTATCGGTCTGAAGGCAGTGAGTGTCTCTGGGGGACTCAAGTTGGCCACCACCGACGCCGAGGGGAGTTTTCAGGTCGAAGCGAAGCCCGATGTCGTCCTCGCATTCACGGCACCCGGATATGAGGGATCGGAGACAGCCGTCGCGGCGACGCTGGTGGTCGAGCTCGATCCAGTAGTCCTGACCGGCCGGGTGAGCAGCGCGATGACTGGAGGTGGTGTTGCGGCCACCGTGACGCGCACCGGCCAAGAGCTCGGAGCGGCGACTGAGGACGGCGCTTTACTGTCTACGCCGTGACTCCCGGGGATCGACTCCTCGTGGAGGCATCAGGGTACCTGCCGGGCGAGGCCACCGTGGGTAGTGGGGATCTCATCGTCGAGCTCCAGCCGGAGTTCGCGACGTCGCAGGCGCAGATCCAGCGCTGGGTGGCCGCCGGCAAGTTCGGCAAGGCCCTGGGATGGGTCCTGCGCGGCGACCCCGAGGTCCCATTCATGGCGGATTCTTTCAGTCAGCAGATCGTGGACGAGACCGTTGCCGATGAGCCCAAGGTCTTCGCCGCCGGCCGCGCGATGGCGCCCATGGGGAGCAACGACGTGGTGGAGGTGTTCGTGGTCAAGCAGGGTCAGGCGGGAGCCGCGATGGATGGCTGGATGGCGGAATCCGGTGTCGTGACGTTCCAGGTTGGGGGCCAGAGGTTCGCCACGGGTCCGCACTGGGACGTTTCTGACGCGATCGTCACGATGTGGTGGTACGACCCGATCCTGGTAGTCGTGGTCACGGAGACGGAAGACGAGGCTGAGGAGTACCTGACCGCGGTCCTGCGCGGTCAAGGACTCGACATCGACTCCCTGAGCCACGGAGGCAACACCAACAGGGCAGCCGTCTAGCCGACAACAAAGCAGTGACTGTGCTGTGGTCCCCGTTTCGCCCACGTCGTCGGCGATAGCGTTGGAAATGCCGAGTCGACATGGCACGCATGAGGGGAAGCGCAAAGAGGACCTCAACAACGGGTCATCCATCGTCTGCGGGGCGTGCTCCCAGGCCGCGCCCATGCAGCTCCGGTGCTCCTTGACCCACGACGACACGGCCGAGCCATTCGCCGGGCCAGCGGCATCAATCAGCTTCGCAAGGACAAGGGCACACGCCCCGCCCAAGTCTCCAGGACGTGCGCCTTCTCCAACTCCCGATGCGTCGCCTTCGCCACCGGGCCGAGAAACTCCACCGGGACCACGACGGCCGCCTCATCGGCCCTACGCGCCCGTCTGGCGGCCTGCTTGCACGCGGGTGAGCAAGTAGCGCGAGGTGCTTCGCAGGGTGGCGTAGGAGCCCCCGCAGCGCTGACATGTGGCGGTCATGCCAACCTCCGATTTGGGCTACTTGCGAGGGCCGGGGAGAGAAGACAGGAGACAGGGCGCGGTCGCCACAGGACACAGCTCCTGCTTGGGGGTCTGGCGAGCCCGAGCCTTTGCCCAGTCGTTGAACTCGTGCCACCCCAGTGGGTCATCACCGGGCGAGGAACTATGTCCCCCTACGACAGGCCCCGCGCATATCCGGTTAGCGCGCGCCAACTCGGCCGCCATCGTGCCTTCGGGCTCCATGTGAAGACGACAATGACCTGGGTCGATCCCGACTGTTTCGACGAGGCAGCGAACGTGTTGTTGGAGTCGTTCCCTGAGCCGAGCGAACGTGCGGTGTTCTGACCGAGAGGTACCTCCGGTGTGTATTCAGGAAGTGCGCGAGCGCTACGACGCCGGGGACTACCCCGCCGCAGGCGTTCAACACCCCGCCGAGGCTCCGTTGCGGCGGGTTCGAGTCCTGCGTTGCGGATAGCCCTTTGTGGGCGGAAGCGACGCACTCGCCGCCCGGCGCGGGTGTTCGGCCGGGTCGCGGTTCAGACGCCGGCGACGTAGGCGGTGAGGAAGTGGACTCCGTGTCGGTCGAGGTTGCCGCGGGCGCGGTCGTAGTGCTCGGTGGTGCGTGGATCGGCGTGGCGGGCCAGGGTTTGGGCGTCGCGTAGCGGGACGCCAGCGTCGAGGGCGTTGGTGATCGCGGCGTGGCGCAGCGAGTGGGGGCTGATGTGCCGCGGGATCTGCGCGGCCTTCGCGATCCGGGCCACCATCCGATACACGTCGCGGCGGTCGATCGGGTTGCCGGACACGGGTCGGCGGACCAGTGGCCCGCTGGTGCGCTGGCCTCGGCAGGCCTCCAGGACCCGTAGGACGGGCACCGTGAGGGGCATGGTGGCCGGCTTGTTGCCCTTGCCGACCAGGTGCAGCACCCGGTACCCGCGCAGGGTGTCGGTGTAGTCCTCGATGCGCACCGCCGCGGCCTCCGAGGCGCGTAGGGCGTTGATGCCCAGCAGGTAGGCCAGCGCGCCGTGGTGGACAGTGAGCGTTTGGGCGACCTGCAGGAACCTGATCAGCTCAAGCCGATCCAAGCCGTGGGTGCGGGACTCGTCACGGTGCACCTTCGGCAACCGGGCGTGGACGGCCGGGTCGGCCGAGATCAGCCCGTCGATGTGGGCGAACCGGAAGTACCCGCGCACCCCGTGCATCATCGTCACGATCGAGGAGTCCATCAGTCCCGAGTCGCCGAGGTGGCGAATGTAGAGCTCGACGTGGGCACGCTGGATCCCAATCAAAGGATCAAGCCCGTTGCCCTCACACCAGGCGAACCAGCGCGCCAGCTGGGAGGTGTACATGGCGTGCGTGGGCCCGGAGTAGCGGGCCAGGAACGAGACCGCCGCGAGTTGGGCGGTCGACATCGACGTCGGCTGGAACGGCAACAGAATCGTGGAAGCAGGCATAGCGTCACCTCACGCGGCGACATCGATCAGGCCCAGACCCCGCCCGCCGCCAACACGGCCAGGCACCCGGACCCCACCGACGCTAACCCCACCCGCACGGCGCGAGCACGCCCACAGAGGCCACGGGCCGACGGCTCCACTGCGGGATCTTGGCCTCGGCTCTTACGTCGCGTGAAGGTCCCCGACTCCGCACGCAAGCACAGCATCGACCCGAATCGGGCGGGCAGCGACCTCCATTTCACTCGGCACGGGGGTACCAGTCGAGGAAGTCCCGGGCCGCGAGGATGCGGGGGCGGTCCAGGCCGGCCGAGAGGAAGGCTTTGTCGCCGGTCACGATGACGTCGACGGCGCCGGCCACGGCAGCGTCGAGGATCGGCTGGTCATCCGGGTCGGAGATCGGAACACTCGGATCACCAGGGCTGGCGAGTTCGTAATCGATGCCGTCCAGAAAGGCGTGCAACGCCGCCAACAGATCGGGGCGCTTGCGCCCGACTACCTCGTGCAGTTCGTCGATGATCCAGTCGGTCAGGACCAGCCGGTGCTAGTCGAGGACCAGGGCCAGGGCGCGCGCTGGTGTCGAGTTCGGGAATAGCAGCGCCGAGATGACGACGTTGGTGTCCACCAGGACACGGATCACGACACCCGACCACGCACGTCGTCGACAAGCGATTGGACCTCGGTGTCGTCGCTGACACCGAAGTCAGCTGCCGCATTGGAGAACGCGGCCTGCGCTTGGGCTAGTGCTGCGAGCCCGGCCTTGGCAACGACGACCTCGCCGTTCGCCTTCTCCACGAACAGCACCTTGTCTCCGGGCACCAGATGAAGCCGACGGCGCACTTCGACTGGAACGGTGATCTGGCCGTTGGCCGAGAGCTTAGCAAGGTTCATGACCACTCGATTCTTGAGATCCACGGAATTCTTGAGACGAGCATACCCGCTCCTGACGCCAGCGCCGAGCGGATCGTCAGAGCGCCTACGGTTGGCTGTGTGCCGGCCCAGGGTGCGCGATAGGCGGCGGTATGCAGCAGGTCCAGACGCGCGGTGAGGCCGTGTGCGGTTCAGCGCGCGACGCCGCATGCCATGGTCACTGGGCCGATACGAAACATGCGCAAGGGCGATCCGAGCGAAGCGTCGCGCGCGGCGGGGCGGCGTCGATCAAGGTAGTAGCCGCCCGCAGACCGCAGCCTTTGGGGACCGCGCTTCGGCCACCGATAAGCCACGATCGGCGTGGCTGGGGACTCTCTAGACCCCCCGCTCGATCGGGAGCCGCCCGGCGGCGACCGCGTGAACGAGCGCCGCGTGGTCCGCCTCGGTCTGGTCGGCATACGCCACCGCGAACCGTGCCATCGCCGCGTCGAGCTTGCCCGATTTTCCTGCGTAGCCGGAGATCATCGACGCGCCACTCGTGCGAGCGTGCCCCTTGGCGAGCAGGTGCCCGACGATGCCCGCGTAGTCCGCGAGCGCGACGGTGTCGATCGCGTCTAGGGCGACCGTGCCCTTCATGTTGCGGAACTGTCGCACGTAGAACTGCAGGCCGCCGACCGTTGTCCAGCCGAGCAGTGGATCGCTGACGGTCTGCAGGGCCTGCTGGTACTCGACCACGCGTTGGCCCTGGTGGGCGTGCCAGGCGCTGTCGCCGTGCACGTGCGGGGCCAGCACGGAGCGCCGGGCTTGCTTGAGCTGGAGGAAGATGACGTCGTCGGGGCTCGATCCCTCCAGGAGCGCGATGTACGCGCGCAGCCCCACGGACCCGACGCCGACCACCTTGTGCGCAACGTCGACCAGTGTGTAGCCGCCAAGCGCCCGGCGCCAGTGCGGCGGGAGCGTCTGGAGGTAGTCGTCGAGCCCTTGGGCGACGAGCTCGGCTTCGGTATCGCTGAGACGCGTGATCAGCGGCGGCTCTTCGAGGATGTGACGGCGGCCGGCCTTCCTGCTGGTGAACCGCGGCAGGGCCCGGTCGCTCGTCCGGTTGCGGGCTCGCTTGATGGTCCGGTCGATCTCCGCGGCGAGGGTACCGTTCGGCGCGTGCTCGTGGATACGGGCTACGTCCAGCCGCTCGAACGACCTGCTCAGCAGGGGCCGGTCGGCCAGGTACCGGATCTCGTCCCGGTAGGCCGCGCTGCACGAGCGGACCGCGGACTCGCAGGCGTCTTCCGACGCCCCGTTCTGCCGACCGGCGACCCAGATGCTCGCGACGAGTCGGCGCAGGTCCCACTCCCACGCTCCGGGATGGGCTTCGTCGAAGTCGTTCAGGTCGATCACGAGGTCGCGCTCGGGCGAGGCGTAGAAGCCAAAGTTGCCGAGGTGGGAGTCGCCGCACACGACGGGCGTGATGCCCGTCGACGGCAGCGCCGCGAGGTCGTTGGCCATCACCACGGCGGACCCGCGCAGGAATCCGTACGGCGAGGCCGCCATCCGACCTACGCGCACTGGGATGAGCCGGTCCAGGCGTCCCTCGTGGCTCTCCATGACCTGAGCGACGGGGTCGCGCCCGACCTCGGTGGACTCCCATAGCCCGAGCGAGGAGCGCGGGACCGAGCCCCGGAGCGTGCGCCCCACGCGGTAGCGCTCCTTACGCGTCACGGGCCGTCGCCTCAGCGAGGCGTAGTCATTGCTGTCGGCGCCCTGCAGGACGGCGTGGCCGGCAACGGGCTGAGCGGAAGACGCATCCACGGGCTCTGACCTCGGATTCTGGCGACCAGCGCCGCCACCCGCCCCACAAAGCCGCAGATCTCCGCCGTTGTCAACCCTCTTGCCAGCACCGCACCGGGACCGCCGGGCCTTCACGGCCGTCCGCGGGATCGTTGGGGAGGTCGAATCCGGGGGGACGACCACCGATTAGCCCCACCAGCACTAGCTGTCCGAGAAGCATCACTGCTCGGGTGCTCGCCCACGCCTCTCGTGTGCGAACGACCATGGTCGGGTACAGGGAGAAGGCCGCGCGGGTGACCCCGACGCAATCCGGGCCACGCTCACCGACGACGCCACCTGGGCGAGGGACGACTCCATCCTTGACGCGGATACCTACGCCGGCCTGTGGACGTACGGTGGCACTCAGGAAGCCTTCACCGGGGATGCAGTCTTCACAGGCGACCTGCAGGTGGCCATCCCCACCCACAGCGATTTGGTCGGGGACGGCATCAACACCTTCACGCTGCGAGAGGTCGACTGGCAGCTGAAGATCGCCACAATCGATTTCGAGAGGACATGAGCCTCGACGCGTTTTCGCCGCAGGTTAGTCGTCCTCAACCTCGACCGCGCGCAGCGCCCCTATTCGGCAGGTAGGACCGCTGTCCTCTGGGGGTCCTCCGTAGGTAGTACATCCCGAGGGCCAATGATCATTCGTCGGGAGGTCCCGGTGGCGGGCGCGGGTGTCTAGCGTCGTAGTTGTTCCACTACGAGGAGGACCGATGATCCAGGCAGAACACCTCACCAAGAGGTACGGCTCCACGACAGCCGTTGATGATGTGTCGTTCACCGTTCGTCCCGGTCAGGTGACCGGGTTCCTGGGCCCCAACGGTGCGGGCAAGTCCACCACGATGCGCATGATCGTCGGTCTGGACCGCCCGACCCTGGGCCGGGCCACCATCAATGGCACGCCCTACGCCGGGCACGACGCTCCGCTGCACGAGGTCGGCGCCCTTCTCGAGGCGCGGTCGGTCCACCCGGGCCGCACCGCCTACAGCCACCTGCGCGCGCTCGGCGCCACCCACGGGATCGGCGCCCGACGGGTGCGCGAGGTCATCTCCCTGGCCGGTCTGGACAAGGTGGCCCACAAGCGGGTCGGCGGATTCTCCCTCGGGATGGGCCAGCGCTTGGGCATCGCCACCGCGCTGCTCGGCGACCCGCACACGATCATGCTCGATGAGCCGGTCAACGGGCTGGACCCCGAGGGCGTGCTGTGGGTGCGCACCCTTGCCCGTCAGCTAGCCGCCGAAGGGCGGACCGTGTTCCTCTCCTCACACCTGATGAGCGAGATGGCCAAGACCGCCGACCACGTCATCGTCCTCGGGCGTGGCAAGGTCATCGCCGACGCCCCGATCCAGGAAGTGATCGACCGGGCCTCGCTCGGCACGGTGCGCGTGCGTACCCCCGAGGCCGACACCCTCGCAAGGCTGCTGCAAGCCGCGAACGTGACCGTCAGCCCCACAGAGCCCGGAGTCCTTGAGGTCGTTGGCCGCCCGAGCGAGGACATCGGCCAGATCGCAGCTTCCGCAGGGATCGTCCTGCACCAGCTCACCTCACTGGAGTCCTCGCTTGAGGACGCCTACCTGCAGCTGACCTCCGAGGCGGTGGAGTACCGGTCCACCGCGCTCGACACGCCCTCCCCCACGGCGCACCCCGCTGCTGGTTCGCCCGACACCCCCCACGGCGCGACAGCGCCGATCATGGAAGGCGCACTGCGATGACCACCCTGGCCACGTCCCCCAACCACACCGTCCCGTTGCGGACATCGACCTCACAACGCCGGCTCACCTTCGCCGGCACGACCGCGTCCGAGTGGATCAAGTTCCGCACGCTCCGCTCGACGATCTGGACGCTGGTCGTCACGATGGTCCTCCTCGTCGGGGTCAGCGTCCTGGCCGCGTGGGGCAGCGCCAACGAACTGGTCGACGCCGGCGCGACGGAGGGCGGTATGAACGCCGCCCAGCTCCTCAGCGCCGGCTACCAGCTGGCACAGCTCGGCGTGGCAGTGCTGGGCGTGCTCATCATCACGGGCGAGTACTCGACCGGCATGGTGCGCTCGACCTTCGCCGCTGTGCCGCGCCGCCTGCCTGTGCTGTGGGCCAAGGCGCTGGTCCTGACCGCGTTCGTCCTGGTCGTCACCCTTGCCTCGACGGCGCTGTCGTACCTGGCCACGATCCCGTTCCACGACACGCTGGGCGCGACGCTGAACCTCTCCGACGCCGAGACGCTGCGCATGACCATCGGCCTGCCGCTTTACCTCGCCGCCATCGGGCTGCTGGCTTTCGCCGTCGGCGCCTTGGTGCGGCACAGCGCAGGCGCGCTTGCAGGCGTCATCGCGCTGCTGCTGGTGATCGAGAACGTCCTCATGCTGATCCCGGTCCGGGCCATCGAGGTCATCAGCCCCTTCCTCCCGACCACAGCCGGCCGGCGGGTCCTCTTCGACTCGGAGATGATCACCACCGTCAACGCGGCCACCGACGGTGTGCACCTGACCCCGTGGCAGGGCTACGCCGTGCTGGTCGCCTGGGTGATGGTCCTGCTCGGCATCGCCGCGGTGCTGCTGCGGTGTCGGGACGCCTGAGTGGCAATCGACCCTGGAACCCGCAGGATGGGAGAGTGGGCAGATGGCCACCGTGACCAGCGAGCCCGACGAGCTGGAGCCGTTCACCGAGCTCAGCACCCGTCGCCTCGGGCCGGTACGTCGATACTTCCACGATCATCCCGGGGCAATGGATGCGGTCGTCATGCTCGCGTTCGCCCTGCCGGCCGGTGCCAGCGCGCTGTTCCCCATGGACTACGAGCCGGTCCTGGCGGCCATCGGGTTCGTTGTCGCTGGCACAGCTGCCCTCGCCTTCCGACGGCGCAACCCGGTGGCCGTTGCAGCCACCATGGGAGTCTTGGGCATTGCGTGCACGGCCACCACCGGACGACTCAGCGGCTTCGACCTCGGTATCGGTCTGGCTGTCTACGCGGTCGCCGTGGCTCGTCCGGCCCGGACCGCCTGGACCACCGCCGTCGTGCTGGTAGCCATGACGACCCTGGCGGTCCTGCTGTGGGAGCAACCAGTGCTGGACCTGTCGGCTCCCCCTGGCGGGCAGGGCGACCAGGTGCTCACCGACGACCGGCTCTCCTCGGTTGCCGGCTTGACCATCTTCTCCCTGGCCGCCCTGGCCGCCGGCATCAGCGTGCGCGACCGCCGGCTGCGCCTGCGCGAGATCGTGGACCGCGCCAACGCCCTGGCCCGGGACCGGGAGCGCCAGGCTGAGCTCGCCCGTGTGTCCGAACGCAACCGGATCGCACGCGAGATGCACGACGTCGTCGCACACAGCCTCTCGGTGATGGTTGCCCTGGCCGACGGGGCCGGCGCAGCCCTTGACCGTGCGCCTGAGGCCAGCCGCGCGGCGCTGGGCGAGCTGTCGACCACAGGCCGGGCCGCGCTGGCCGACATGCGCCGCGTGCTCGGCGTCCTCGATGACGGCGGCGCTCCACTCGAACCCCAGCCTGGCGGGCTGGACCTCGACGCCCTGGTCGAGCGGTTCCGCGCCGCGGGGTTGCCCGTGGTCACCGAGGGTCTGGACGGCCCCCTCCCGGTGGACCCGGGGATCCAGCTCACGGTGTACCGCATCGCCCAGGAGGCCCTGACCAACACGCTCCGGTACGCCCCGGGGACTCCCCAGGCAGAGCTGACGATCCGCCGGGATGCCGCCGGAGTGCAGATCGAGGTCCTCGACCACGGGCCCCGTCTACCCGTGATCACGTCCGAGGGATCGGGGCGCGGATTGGTGGGCATGGCCGAGCGCGCGCATGCATACGGCGGGCAGGTGACCAGCGGACCATGGCGGGACGGATGGCGTGTGTTCGTCGTCCTGCCCTGGGAGGATCCCGACGCATGATCACCGTACTTCTGGTCGACGATCAGGCCCTCCTGCGCATGGGCATGCGCCTGGTCCTGGAGGCGACCGAGGACCTCAACGTGGTTGGGGAGGCCGGGGACGGAAATGCGGCCCTCACCCAGGTCGCCGCCCTGGACCCGGACGTCGTCCTGATGGATGTGCGGATGCCCGGGATGAACGGCATCGACGCCACCGCGAGGATCACCACAGAGCACCCACGTACCCGGGTGCTGATCCTCACGACCTTCGACCTCGACGAGTACGCCTTCGAGGGCCTGCGGGTCGGGGCCAGCGGCTTCCTGCTCAAGGACGCACCACCACCCGAGCTGGTCCAGGCGATTCGCACAGTGGCGAGCGGCGACGCAGTCGTCTCACCCCGGATCACCCGCAGGATGCTCGACCTCTTCGCGGACCGGATGCCTGAGTCCAGCGCAACGCCCGAGCTGCGGCCGGCTGTCGATCCTCGCGTGGAGAGCCTCACTCCGCGAGAGAAGGAGGTGCTGCAGGCGGTCGCGGAGGGTCTGTCGAACCTGGAGATCGCCGAGAGGTTCGTGCTCTCCGAGACCACGGTGAAGACCCACGTCGGCCGCGTGCTGGCAAAGCTGGGCGTCCGTGATCGCGTGCAGGCCGTCGTGTTCGCCTACGAGACGGGCCTGGTACGGCCCTCGTGACCCCTGGTCGCGACCGGATGACAATACGGCGCTAGCGCTTGTACTTGCCGATCTCCTTGTGCATCGCGACATCTGCCTGTGGTGTCGGCGCAGCTGGCGCGGATCGGCCCGCAATTGCGCGCTGGCCACCTCCCGTTGGCGGCGACGCCAGGACCCGTAGCGCGCGGTTGCAGCCAGACGCTCGGGCCCGGTGACGGCGAGATACCGAAACTGAGCATTGCTCGACCCACTCGCATGTCTTGCCCGGGGCCTGCGACTTGTGATGTGCCGGCTCGGGGGCCGTGGAGATCCTGGTGATCGATGCCGGGCCAAGCTGCGGCCACACCGAGCATGGAACTCAGGTCCCGCCACGACGGCCCGGTCATGTCCGGGACCCTGGCTCGCAGGTCCTCAGCCAGTTGGGCGATGATCGTCTCGCCCCGCCCCCGGGCGGTTACGGATGATCCGTCCGATCGCCCAGTTGAGCCATGAACCATTCAGACCCGAGTTGTTGACCCAACTACAGGCTGCTGAGGTTGGTGATCGGGTCCCGGCAGGCCACGCAGAGGCTGTACCAGAAACTGATCGAGGCCGAACCCACGGCGGTGATCAGTCCCGAACCCGTGCCGCGTCCTTCTTGGGCGAAGTCACGCAGCGGCCGCACGACGCGGGAGCCCTTCCGGTGGGCTGCTCAGTAGGTGCCGATGAACTTGCGCGGCGTGCCGGGTGGGGGCAGTCGCACCACCTGAACGGAGCCCATCAGGGCCACTCCCTTCACCCGGATGGCCGGCGAGTCCGGACCCAGGTCGGCCGGGACCTTGTCCTTGCCCTGCCCGTAGTCACCCATGATCGGCGTCCCGTCGACCACGGCGTGCATGTGGGCGGGGATGATGATCTTGATCTCCCCCATGATCGCGTTGGCGTTGATGGTGGTCTCTCGGGCGGTGAGGACCGCCTCGCGCAGGTCCAGGGTGATACTGCCCATCAGGGTGAACGCCGAGTGCTGGGCCGGGACCTGCCAGACCCCGCGACGCTTGCGGTCGCCCAAGATCGCGGTCGACGACGCATGCCCAACGGCGGGAACCCCACCCACGAGCGGCACCGTCGAGGCGGGGGCAGGGGCGGGGCTCACGGCGTGCAGGTCCGCGGTGATCGGGACCAGGTCGGCATACGTCTTCGCGCGGAAGGTCAGCTCGAGCCGCTCGTCGAGCTCGTCGAGCTCGAGTCGCCCCTCCCCTGCCGCCTCGCGCAGCACCTCGGCCACCCGGTGGCGATCCGCGTCCGAGATCCGCATCCGGCTCGGATCCCCGGGGACAATCGGCCCCTCCAGATCACCCATGCCGAAACCCTACCGAGGCGCCCCACCAATCACATGGCACTTCGTGGCGGCACCGTGGAGCTCCCAGGCTGTTCGTCGACGACCGGGCTGACCAGCCCGGTCGTCAGTCGCGCTGAGTCATCGCCGGGAGCCCACACCCTAGAACGACACATTGGCGGTCAATCCCGCCTGGGGCATGGGCCGACCCGGCCTCGGTCACGTTGGGTGAGTTGAGCCGGGCGAGCGGCAGCCACGGTGATGTGCATCGAAGCGGAGTAGCGCGGAGCTGCTCTTGACAGTCCTTCGCGGCGATGTGACGCGCGTCAGCGTGGCGGAGGCGCCCTCTCCTGCCTTTGATCGAGCACATCGATCCAGTCGGGCCGATAGGCCGAGCAGTACGGGAACGGGCGGACGAATGGCTGCGCGACAGGCAGCAAGCTCGTATGAACGTGCTGAGGGCGCCGGAATGCCCCCCGCCTGGGCCCCGTACGTAAGACTTCCCGTGCCGGTCGGGCCGCGACGGTCTAAGGGCGGCCGAGGGAGCGACGTCGGTCAGTTGGAATCGATCAGTAGCTTCACGATCTCGTCGTGCAATCTGAGATCCTCGGCCGAGAGGCCGTCGAGGACCTCCTGAAGGGTTACGACCGACTGGCGAACCTCCCTCGTTTTCACCGACGTGATGAAGAGTCTTGAGTAGTCGGCGCTCTTCGGATCGACTTTCAGATGCCAGTGGGAATGTCGCTCGTTTGCGAACCAGGCGGACGGCCCGAACTTCAGCTGGAGGGGGTGCTCACCGAACTCCGCTACGGGCGGTAGGTCAACGCCCGGCACGTGGAAGTTCACCGTCCACTCGTAAGAGCCCCTGAATCCGGCACTCACTTTGCTCACGAAACCGTCGCCCAGGGTCGCGTTCAACTGTCCTTTCAAGACCTCGTCACTGAAGTTCCTCAACCGACCCTTGACGCGCCCTAGGAGCTCGCGGCCTTCTCCGAAACGTGCGCGCGCCTGCTCCGCAACGTCATTGGCGAACCTCTCCGCCGCCGAGCTGTGCCGCTGCTCCCCGTACCGCCCCGCCTCACTTGTCGCGCACATCGCGACGACGAAGTCGAGCACCTGATGGTCTTCCACGCGACTTCTCCCCTTGACGAACTTGCGGTGCATCTGGTCGATGAATGAGTATGGCTCGGGATGCTTCCCCTGGTACTCGCGGTCGCTCTCGACCGCATCCCGCAGTCGATCCACCAACCGGCCGCACGTGACAACTGATGCGTTCTGCCAACCCATCCTCTGCAGCGAACTGTCCTGATCGTGACACAAGAGAACAACCGCACCTTGTCGGCCACCGCGCTGGCTGTACCTCAAGTAGCGCTCGTAACTATGGCCGTGACCGTCGGACGTGAAGTAGTTTTCGACGACGATCACCGCGTCATCGTTCTTGAGCACCAGGTCCGCGATGTCTGGCCCTTCCTCGCCTGCCTCAGAGGTGTTGACCTCCTGCATGACCAAGTACTCCGTCGCCGCGAATGGCTCCCGCCCAACGAGGCCTCGATTCACCTCCTCGATGAAGATCCGCAAGAAGGTGTCTGCGAGATGGTGACTTCCCTCAGTCTCCAGCAACCACCTGAATACGTTCGACAACTGCTTTTCATGGGTCCCGTGATGCATGACGTCAAAGACGTTGAAGCGCGCCTCAGACGATCTGTGAAGCATGGGCAGCAATGCCGTCGCTAGATCTGTCAACTCTTCTCCCGTGCCGCTCCAACTTCTGTCCCTGCAGACGGTACCGACTCAATCCCCCACGTCGATCGGCGGAGAAGTCAGCGCTCCGCTCTCGGCGGAGTAGTGCAGCGGAGCCAGCGCGATGCACGCCCGGGCGGAAGGCACGACCTGCCGCACGGTGGTGCAAGATCCCGCTACCGGGAGATGCCCACATGTCGCCCAGCTGGGCTGGGTTGTAGGGCAGCAGCCCTTGACAGGACGGAGCTCCCGCCTCGGGAGCGTTGTGTCAGTTTGGGCGGAATCGACGCCACGCATCCAAGACCGCCTTGCTCTCGTCGCGGTGCCGTCCGCAGGCGGCGTTGTGACGCTCCAGGGTCTGGGCAAGGGCCGATTCACTCGGTCTAGTGGGTGTCGACAGTGCACTGGTCGCTAGCGTGGCGGCTGTGACGCTCGATCTATCGTTCCTTTCGGTCCGGCTGGGATCGATGCCCGAATCCTCTCGCCCGGTCAACGTCTATGAGATTCTGAGGGATGGCTGGCGCGAGACGCGGGTCGACATGACACTCCAGTTCTTTCTCGACCCAAATGAGCGGCACGGGCTCGGGTCGCTGGTGATCGACGCCCTCCTCAAAGTGCTCGATGGAGCGCCAACGATCGGCCCGGCGGGGAGGACTGAAACGCTGTTCGTCGCGGAGGACTTTCAGGGCTCGGAAGCATGGGAAGTCAGCACCTCATCCGCGCGCACGACCGAGGCCGCAGGTTCGGCCGCTTCGCGCAGGGCGGCCCGGTGGCCGGTGACTCCGACCTGGCGGAGGCGGTGAAGGTGGTCACCCGGGCGCACAAGACACTGATCTGGGAACGGACCCGGCACGTGCAACGGCTGCGGAACGCGTTGGGGAGTACTTCCCCGCCGCGTTGGCCGCGTTCGAGGACCTGGACGCCCCGGACGTGTTGGAGCTGCTGGCCAAGGCGCCTGACCCTGCGTCAGCGGCGCGGTTGACCACGCCGCAGATCGTGGCGGCACTCAAGCGAGCCCGCCGCCACCACCGCGACCGGAAAGCCGGCGAGATCCGGGCCGCGCTGCGCTGCCCGCAGCTGGGCCAGTCCTCGATCGTGACCGGTGCCTACGCGGCCACCGTCCGGGCCCAGGTGGCGATCCTGACCGTCCTGAACGAGCAGATCACAACCATGGCCAAGCAGGTCGAGGCCCATTTTGGCCAGCACCCGGACGCTGAGATCTACACCTCCCAGCCCGGTCTGGGCAAGGTCCTCGCTGCCCGGGTGCTGGCTGAGTTCGGCGACGACCCCACCCGCTATGCCGACGCCCGAGCGCGGAAGAACTACGCCGGAACCTCCCCGATCACCCGCCAGTCCGGGAAGAAGAAGATCGTCTTGGCCCGGTATGTGCACAACGACCGTCTCGTGGACGCCCTGCACCAGCAGGCGTTCGCGGCGCTGACCGGTTCACCCGGCGCCCGCGCGTACTACGACAAGCAGCGGGCCCGGGAACTGGGCCACCACGCCGCGCTACGGCAGTTGTCCAACCGCCTGGTCGGGATCCTGTATGGCTGCCTGAAGAGCGGCACCGCCTACGACGAGACCATCGCATGGGCTCACCAAACCCAAGATCAACAAGTTGCTGCTTGACAAATCTCAGCATGGGATGTCTGTCACGCCGCGGGGGCCTGTCTCGCCAGACTACGCCAAGCGGCGGGTTGAGGGCACCGCAAGACAAGAACGATCCCCATTACTTCGTGGACCGTCCGCTGATGCAGGCTCGGCCCAGTCAACGGGCACCCTCCTTGCGGTCAGGGCGGGGGCTCGCGCAACCGCATCGCCACCCCCGCCGTCCTCGTCACCGTCCTAGCCATCGGACCCCGATCCAACCTCTACCGAACCAGAGCAGCGTCACCGCTTCGCCACCAAGGGTCGAGCCTCAATTGGGCTACAGGTTGGGGTACTGAACGCACCCGGGATCCGGGCTCGCCAACCGGATGGCCGTTCCCGCCTTCGTTCCCCCGGCGGGCTGCAAACCGTGCCCCCGTGCATCTGGGTTCGGGAAGTGGGAAGTCGTCCCTGGTGTGGTCGGGGGTGCTGGCAGCACAAGTTGGGGTGCCCTTCCGGGTAGTGGGGCTTGGGTCCGGGACGGGGGTTGCGCCGTGTCGTGGCTGGTCATTTCGTTGACATGCCGCGAAGCACCGCCCACACGCGGCACACCGCCCTGCGGATCTTCCACGCCGCCGCGGACGCCCACACCGACGGAGACCTCGACCGGCGCCTGGCCACGATCGACTCCGCGTTCGGCCTCACTGCCCTCGAACGGCACGCCGCGGCCCGGTTCTCGCCCAGGGCGCTGCGTGCCGAGTTCCCCCAGATGGTGCTCCACACCACGTACGCCGGGTTCGCCGGCACGTTCCAGACCCGGCTGAGTCTCGGCCTACCCGGGGAGCGGCGCGCCCTGACGTTGCTCGCCAAGATCCAGCGCGGCGGCACAATGCACTCCGTCGACACCCTGTTCAAGACCCTCGTGCTCGACCCGCCGGACACCTACCGTGCCGCCGCAGACGCGCTAACCCACTTCGACGACCTCGCCGAATCCCACCGGACCATGCGTGACGCCGAGGAGAAGCTCGACACCCTGGCCGGCATCGAAACAGTGCACGCCGACCGGGTCGCCGCTGAAGCCGAAATGGACCTCATCGACGCCTACCGCACCGGTGCCCAGGACAGCCCGTTCCACACCTGGGCCACCGCCACCCGCGCCGTCCTGATCGACCCCGCTGTCAGCGCCAACCGGGCCGAAAGCGTCGAAGCCACCACCGCGAACGAACTGGCGGCAGCCGCCCACACCCAGATGGAGACTGACCTTCAGGAGGCGCAACGCGCCCGAGACACCGCCGGCGGCAACCGTCTCGACGAGATCCGCACCCACCTCACCGGATTCTCCCAGTGCCGGCAAGAGACCGCAGAACGCGTCGGTCGCGCGCTTGGCCGGGACGACCCGCGTTGCCTCCTCCTCGATCTCGTCGCCGGATGTCTCAGCACGAGTCCGCGGCTGCCAGCCGGCCGTTGGCTGGCTCGATCAGCCCCGCGTTCGTGAATCCGTTCGCGCGACTACCCACAGCCGGACCTGCGCGCCGCAGGCCCGGCCCCAGATGATTGGGAGAACAGCAGGTGATGCCAGGAGATGACGTGCTTGGCCGTCGTTCGGTTGCAGGCGGTGGGGATGTCGCGCAGGACCGCGATCCGCAGCAGCGCTCTGACGTCCGGCTCGTGTGGTTGCGCGGTCAGCGGATCCGGTGCTCCCGGTGGCGACCAGCCGGCAGCAGGCCAGGGTGTCGCGGTTGAAGGTGACCCAGGCCAGTAGGTCATCTTCGCAGTGGTCGTGGGCCACAACGGCCACGGTCAACGGTTGCTCCATGACGTCACCGATGACGGGCGAAGGTGGCTGGGACCCGGCGGCCCGGTGACGAGGGCATGACATCTCCCGACGTCATCGGGGGCCTCGGCCGGGATCCCGTGGTGGGCAGTTTCTCAGTAGCTGTTGGCCTGGGCGCGGGCGAAGCGCATGACACCGCCGGACAGGGTGCTGAAGGTGCTGTTCTGCAGGCGGAGGCCAAGGAACAGCACGATGGTGCTCGAGGCGCTGATCAGGCCGTTGATGCTCATCGCCAGCAGCCCGATCAGCAGCAGCAGCGCGCCGACTGAGGAGATGAGGCCGCCGATCTCGGCGGACACGATCCGGGAGCGGACCCGCACGTGGGTGGCGACCTGCGCCTTGGCCCTGCCAAGCTCCACATACCCGCGCTGCTCTGCGAGCTGGCGGGTGAACAGGCGCCCGAGGGCCTCGGCCAGCAGGGCGATCAGCAGCAGGTTGACGGCACCGAACAACGGCGCGAGGACGACGAAGTAGGCGGCCATGAGCAGCATCTGGGTCAGGGAAGTCAGCACGTTGACCAGCTCGAGGCCGAGTGCCCACTGCCAGCTCTCGATGTGGGCCGGATGCGCGCGGTCCGCTGACCGGAACACTCCCTCGAAGAAGGTGACCCGGTAGGTCTTCTGCGCGTAGTGCGCAACCCTGGTGGCCAGGAAGAGCAGCACGAAGATCGCAAGTTGGGGAGCCAGGTGGGTCAGCGAGGACGCGCGCTCCTTGGTGATGATCTCGGTGAAGATCTTGGTCACCATCAGCTCGGTCAGTGGGATCGCCGCGCCGACCATCACCAGGGCGAGCAACTGCCAGCGGTGCCGTGCGCCGGGGATGAGGGTGCAGCACGTCCGTGCCAGCGCCCTGACCAACTCCCGCATCGACTACTGCTTCGCGCTCGTGGACTTCTTGCCCTTGGCCCTCTTGTCCTGGGTTCCGCTGGCATCGAGGGCATGGGCCACCGCCGCCCGCATGTGGGCCTCCACCTGGTCCTTGACTTCCTCGCTGACACGGATGTCCCGGACGGGGCCCACGAGGTCCCACCGGCGCAGGTCGAGGCCCACGACCTGCGGGTTCACCACCTCGACCCCGGCCCCGAGGGCGTAGTCCTCGTACTTGATCCCGGAGCCGTGAACGCGGTCCTCGAACTCCTCGAAGGTGATCAGCCCGCAGGGGATGGCGTAGGACTGGCAGGCGGTCATCACGTGCATGGCACTGGTCAGCACCGCGTCGTAGCGCGCCAGCGCGCGCAGGAAGGCCTCGATGTCACCGGTGCGGCTCATCAGCACGGACAGCTCGTCGACATGGTCCGGCAGGTCGATCGGCGCATTGCGTTGCGAGTGGTGGCGGACCAGCGCGATGCGCCCGTTGGTGGCGCCGCGCTCGATCGGCAGGATTCGGGACAGCAGCACCCCGGGGTCACCGAACTCGGTGATCTTCGGCCCGCCAGACTCGCGCAGGACGCGGGCGGTGATGGGGCCGCGCACGGAGATGTAGCGGGCTTTCCTCGCCAGCTTGAGGTCGTCGCGGGAGATGCCGGTGCCGGCGACGATCGAGCTGGGCCGGATGAAGCGGCCGATCGATCCCAGGGCGACCAGGTGTGGCTTCTTCGTCGCCTTGGTGACCGGCTGCAACCTGATGTTGGCCTCCGAGTAGTGCGCCACCACCAGCGGACTGAGCCAGTCCCCGAAGTTGCCGGGGAACGGCTTGGACCACCACGCCAGGCGGATCGTCTGGTCGCTGCCGCGCGCGGAGTGCTCGAGGAAGGCCTGGGCAACGTCGATGGTGACATGGTTTCCCCCGGTGGCGATGTACCGGTTGTCGAAGTCCCGGCGGGCGCAGTCGAATGCCTGCGGGTCACCGCCCATGCCCGCGGCGAGGATCGCACCGACGGTGCCGGCACGGTTCGGGTCGGCACCCTTCTCGGAGTCCGCCGTCAGGGCACCGGTGACGCCCAGGGTGTCGACTATGCGACGCATCGGGCGGCGCGCAGCCTCGGGCAGTGCCTGTTCGAGCTTCTTGGCCTGGCGCAGGGCCTTCTTGCGCGATCCTGCGGGGGCCTGGGCGGGATGCGGGGTGGGGTGCTGGGCGACCTTGTCCTTGTAGTGCGCGACATTCCCACTGGACCCGAACACGAAGAAGCCCTCGCGCGAGGCCGACCCGGAGCTGGAATCGGAACTGGTGCTGCGCCGCACGACCGCGGTCGAGGGGATCATCTGGAAGCTGAGGTGGGGCGCGTTCGCGCGCCAGGCCTCCTCGAGGAAGTAGTCATCGGTGGCCTTGATGTCCGAGCGCTGCTCGAGGGCGAACGCGTCATCGATCAGCTTGCGGCCCCGAGCGGTGGCGTTAACACCCCAGAACGACGGCTCCCAGAACCGGGTGCGGTTCTTGTAACCGATGTGCAGCGGCGATCGGAAACTTCGTTGGAACCCGATGATGTCCGCGGTGGAGTCGCGCACGTAGTCGGGCAGGTGCGTGATCCGGCAGTCGACGTCGATCCAGAACACCATCGCGTCGGGGTGCGCCTGGCAGGCGTCGCGGATGAAGCCGATCTTGCGCCGCGTGACATCAGCCCAATCCTCCCCCTCGCGCCGGTCGACCTCGAGCAGCTCATAGGCCAGACCGAGGGCGTCCAGCTGGCCCCGCAGTTCCAGGGCATGCCCGGCGTAGTACTCGTCGGTGGTGTGGAACGAGCAGATGACAGCCTCCGGCTGCGTCGCGCGGGATCCCGCGACTCCCGGCAGGTCCTCGCGCACGAGGTGCATCCCGGGATGCTCAGCAGGCGCAAGCCCGCGCACCAACCCACCACCGTCCTGGGTTGAGATGGTCATCGACATGCACGCACCGTCCACTCCCGGCATGGACTCCCCGGGACGCTGCGGGAAACCGGGGGCGAAGGTCCGATGAACGCTTCCTCGGCCATCGGTCACGCACCGGGCGCGGTCTGGGACTGGGCCCGTGCCGGCGGCGCCCGATGAGCCGGACACCGATGTCGTCGCCCGTTCACCTGGAGTCAACGTGTACGCCACCGACCCGTCCTAGGGTGCCGACCATGCCCCGGCTGCGCGTGACCCACCTTGCGACGGGCCGCACGCTCGTCGGCTCGCCTGATGAGTTGCTCGAGTGGCTCGGCGGATGGTGGCCTGACGAGGACCCTGATGATGCACTGGTCTACTCCACGATCACCCAGGCGGTGTACGAGTGGGAGCGGGGAGTGTTCGACGGGACGCGCAATGAGCGGCTGGGCGTGCGGGCCGAGCTCCTCTGATCTGGGGGGGCACCGGGTGCAGCTCTAGCAGCGATTCGGGGCGGCGTTGAAGGGAGCGATGACAGCGATGGTCGGTCCGACCCGGCCCCCGAACAACCACGCCGGCCTGCTGCGACCTGGTCTGCTGCACAGGGGCGGGCGGGCAGTGTCTGGAGCAGCTCCCTTCACCCCGGCGACGTCGGTCAGCCCCGCGGGAGCGAAGCCGCCGTCGGTGGTGAACCTGTCCCTGTACCGCGGCGGGCGGCGGATCGTGGCGTGCACGACGTTGCAGCAGCTGTTCGACGCGCGGGGCAAGCACCCCGGTTCTGTCGCCTGGGTGGGGCTCTACCGGCCCTCGCATGACGACGTGGCGCTGCTGGCCCGCGAGTTCGATCTGCACGAGCTGGCGGTCGAGGACGCGATCCTGGCCCATCA
Source organism: Candidatus Nanopelagicales bacterium (assembly GCA_049688395.1). Classification (GTDB taxonomy): domain Bacteria; phylum Actinomycetota; class Actinomycetes; order S36-B12; family CAIYMF01; genus Prado023. The sequence continues at coordinate 3,231 of JBAVKQ010000285.1, read as the reverse complement.
GCGCCCGAAGTTGGAGCGGTACGGCGACACCCTGTTCGTGGTGCTGCACGCGGCCCGCTATCTCGACGTCGTGGAGGAGGTCGAGTTCGGCGAGCTGCATGTGTTCGTGGGCCCGGGCTTCGTGATCAGCATGCGGCACAGCGAGTCCCCGGACCTGACCGGTGTGCGCGAGCGGATGGAGAGCGAGCCGGACCTGTTGGCCCTAGGCCCGGAGGCGATCCTGTACTCGATCCTGGACCGGGTCGTCGATGGCTACGGCCCCGTGGTGGCCGGCTTGGAGAACGACATCGACGAGATCGAGACCGAGATCTTCTCCGGGGACCCGGCGGTCTCCCGGCGCATCTACGAGCTGTCCCGTGAGGTCATCGAGTTCCGCCGGGCCACCCACCCGTTGAACACGATGCTGCAGGCCCTGCAGGACGGCTTCGACAAGTACGCGGTCGGCGAGGAGATGCGCCGCTACCTGCGCGACGTGGCCGACCACAACCTGCAGGTGTGCGACCGGGTCGATGGGTTCAGCCTGATCCTGCGCGACATGCTCACCGTGAACGCGACCCTGGTGGCCCAGAAGCAGAACGAGGAGATGCGTGCACTCACGGAGGCCAGTCATGCCCAGGGCACCCAGGTGAAGAAGATCTCGGCGTGGGCTGCGATCCTGTTCGCGCCGACCCTGATCGGCACCATCTACGGGATGAACTTCGCCACCATGCCCGGGCTGGACTCCCCAAACGGGTTCACCATCGCCATGGCACTCATGGTCGCGACCTGCCTCGGGCTGTATGTGGTGTTCAAGCGGCGCGACTGGCTGTAGGCCCCCAGCCGCCGGCTACTTCAGGACCCGCTTGAAGAACTTGTCCCGCGCCTGGTCAGCCTTGTTGCGCGCCTTCGACACCGCCAAGGCCGACTCCTTCTTGACCTTCGGCGGCGGGCCATCGCCACCGAACCCGGCCAGGACTTCGGCGTATTGGACCTCGGCCCGACGCCAGTCGCTGTAGAGCTTCCTCTCAATCTTGCCACCGTGCTCAGCCATGCCCCGCACGATAGGGGTTGAAGATGAACACCCGAGGACACCGGTCGCCGGACCCGTTGCATGTGACCAGTCAGGCGTAACCATTCAGGTCGTTGCGGCACGGCGTGTTGACTGTGGCGTGAGTTGCGGGATGGTTCGTTTGTCCGTCTTGCGTCTTCCCCCCCCGCAGGTAGGTTCACGTGGTCGATCCGTCGTTGGTTCCGTCTGTGCCTGGACCGGAGGTCTCGGTTGCGCAGTTGCTGGTGCTGCTCGCTGAGCGGGATGCGGCGCTGGCGCAGCGGGATGCGCTGATCGCGGTGTTGGCGGCTCGGGTCGCGGAGTTGGAAGCCCGGTTGGGGATGAACTCGCGGAACTCCTCGAAGCCGCCGAGCAGCGACGGGCTGGCCAAACCCGCGCCGAAGTCGTTGCGCCGGCCCTCGGGGCGCAAGCCGGGCAAACAGCCTGGCGGTCAGGGGTTCCGGCTGGCGCCCCGCGAGGTGCCCGACGAGGTCCGCACGCATGCCCCGAGCCGGTGCCGGGGATGCGGGGCGGACCTTGCCGACGCGCCGGTGGTGGGCATCGAGACGCGTCAGGTGTTCGACCTGCCGGTGATCGACCTGGTCGCGGTCGAGCACCGGGCGCAGCGGCGGGCGTGTTCCTGTGGTGTGCTCACCCGGGCACCGTTCCCGCCCGAGGCCAGCGCCCCGACCTGTTACGGCCCGGGAGTCGCAGCGTTGGCGACCTACCTGCTGGGCCGCGGAGCACCTGCCCTTCGAACGGGCCGCCGAGTGCCTGGCCGAGGCGTTCGGCGCCCCGGTGTCCACGGGTTGGCTGTCGTCGTTGCTGCCCACCGCGGCAGCCCACCTCGACGGGTTCCTCGACCTGGCCCGCGGGCACCTGGCCAGCGCCCCCGTGGCGCACTTCGACGAGACCGGGGGTCGGGTCAACGGTCGGTTGCACTGGATCCACGTCGCCTCCACCGATCGGTGGACCCTGTTGCACCTGGACACCAAACGCGGTCGGGTCGCGATGGACGCGGCCGGGGTCCTGCCCAGCTTCCGCGGGGTCGAGGTCCACGACGGGCTGGGGCGTCTACCGCCAGTACGACCAAGCCCGCCACGGGCTGTGCAACGCCCACCACCTCCGGGAACTCGCCGGCATCGGCGACCTCACCGGCCAGGAATGGCCCACCGCCCTGGCTGACCTGCTCGTCGAACTGCACCTCGCAGTCCAGACCGTCAAGACCACCGGAGCCACCCGACTCCCAGCCCGACAACTCGCGAGGTTCACCACCCGCTACGACACCCTGATCACCCAGGGCAAGGCCCTGCACCCGCCACCACCCCGAACCGGTCGACGCGGGCGCCCAGCACTGGGACCCGCCGGGTCCCTGCTCGCCCGCCTGGAAACCCACCGCACCGATGTGCTCCGATTCGCCACCGACTTCGCCGACCCCTTCGACAACAACCAAGCCGAACGAGACGTCCGCATGATCAAACTCCAACAGAAGATCAGCGGCGGCTGGCGCTCACACACCAGCGCCCAAGCCTTCCTCGACATCCGCTCCTACCTGAGCACCGCACGCAAACACAACCAAAACGCCATGACCGCACTCCGAACCCCCTTCACCGGCCAACCCTGGACCCCCGCACTCGGCGCCAGCCCATAACCACCAAGACCTGAATGGTTACAGTCAGGCACGGAAACCACCTTGTGGTAGGCGTTCCGGGCGGGACAATGGCCGGGATGATCGCACCCGACGACCTTCCTGGCTACTTGCCCCTGACTGGGCGGCTGCCCACCCCCGGGCAGGCCCGGGCCCTTGCCCGGGATCTGCTCGCCGGTGAGGGGACCCGGCTGGCGCACGAGCGCACGGCCGGACTGGTCGCCACCCGGTTGTCGGTCCTGTTCGCTCCCGAGGACGCGCAGCTGCTGATCGTGGCCGCGACACTGCACGACATCGGCTACTCGACCCGGATCGCGCACACCGGGTTCCACCGCCTGGACGGAGGTGCCTTCCTACGGGCCGAGGGATACCCGGAGCGCCTTGCTCGACTGGTCGCGCACCACTCCCTGGCGTTCATGACCGCCCCCGCGCACGGCATCGGCGACCTGTCCGAGCGGTTCCCCCGCGAGGACGGGTTGCTGGCCGACGCCCTGGCCTACGCAGACATGCACTCCGCGCCCGACGGACGCCAGATCCCCGCCGAGCGACGCCTGGC
>JBAVKQ010000284.1:0-20737 GCA_049688395.1 Candidatus Nanopelagicales bacterium | reverse complement strand
GTGGGGCTCGCAGGCGCCGCGGCTGCGGGCCCGCACCCATCGGACGGCCCGCACGAGGGCTCGCCGGGGCCGACCGGGACCGGTGGCCGTCAATGACCGATCGTGCCCACGCCCGCGTGCTGGTCCTGGCCGTGCTGGTCCTGTCCCTGGTGGGCACGCTGGCCGCCCGCGCGTTCAGCCTGCAGGTGCTCGATCCGGAGCCTGCCCGCGCCGCGGCCGAGGCCAACCGGCTGCGCGAAATCGTCATCCCCGCGGCGCGCGGCATGGTCCTGGACCAGCAGGGCCGAACCCTGGCCACCAACCGGATCAGCCTCGACGTGGCGATCTCCCGGCGCGACCTCCGCCGTCTCGACGATGACGGTCAGGCGGTGCTCGCTGCGCTGGCCGGCCTGCTCGGCGTCGATGCCCAGCGCCTGGCCGCGCGACTGCGCAACTGCGGGACGCCCGGCGCCCGACCGCAGCCGGACTGCTGGAACGGCGCGGCCGGCGCCAGCCCGGTCGTCGTGCGTGACGTCGACATCGCGGCGGCCGGCGCGGTCATGGCCGACCCGCAGGGCTTCCCCGCGGTCTCGATCATCGAGTCGCCGGTGCGCGACTACCCGGGCGCGGAACTGGCCGCGCACACGCTCGGGCACGTCGCGGCGGTCACCGCCGACGACCTCGCCGAGGACCCGGGGATCGAGGGGAGCCCGGTGCGCGGACGCGCCGGTCTCGAACAGGTCTACGACCAGGCCCTGCGCGGCACGCCGGGTCGGGAGCAGGCGGAGGTCGACAGCGCGGGGCACCGGACCGGCGCCATCGTCCTGTCGCCCGCGGAGCCCGGGCTGACCCTGGTGACCACCATCGACGCGAAGCTCCAGGCCGTGGTCGAGGAGCAGCTCCAGGCAGCCATCGTTCGCGCGCGCGCCCGGATCGACCCGATCTCCGAGCAGCCCTACGAAGCCGATGGCGGCGCCGCGGTGGTCCTCGACGTGCGCGGGGGCGACGTGCTCGCACTGGCCTCGGCCCCCGGCTTCGACGCCAACCTCTGGACCGGTGGGATCACCGCGGACGACTACGCCACGCTCACCGACCCGGCCGCCGGCCAGCCGTTGCTCAACCGGGCGGTGCAGAGCGCGCTGGCCCCTGCCTCGACGTTCAAGGTGGTCAGTACCGCCGCTGCCCTGCGTGCCGGCTACTCCACGACCGAGGCCTACCCCTGCCCGAGCGCGTACACGGCCGGGGGCCGGGCGTTCCCGAACTACCGATCGCGCTCCTACGGTGACATCTCCCTGGCCCGCGCCCTGGAGGTCTCCTGCGACACGGTCTACTACCGCCTGGCCCATGAGCAGTGGCGCGCCGACGGTGGCTCGACGCCGGTCGCCGAACCGGTCGACCTGATCGCCGGTACCGCGGCCGACTTCGGCTTCGGCCGGCCCACGGGGATCGATCTGCCGGGGGAGACGGCCGGGCGGATCGCGTCCCGGGAGTTCAAGGCCACCCAATGGGCCGACCAGCGCGACGACTGGTGCCGGCGGGCCACCGCGGGCTACCCGGAGGTCTCGGATCCGGCCCGGGCGAAGTACCTGAAGGAGTTGGCGCAGGAGAACTGCGCCGAGGGGATGCTCTGGCGGGTCGGCGACGCGCTCAACGCCTCGATCGGGCAGGGCGACACCACCGCCAGCGTGCTGCAACTGGCCTCGGCGTACGCCGCGATCGCCAACGGGGGCACGCTGTACCGACCTCAGGTGGCGCGCGGACTGCTGGCCGCCGACGGCTCGGTGCACAGCCGGATGGAGCCTGACGCGACCGGGACGCTGGGCGTGCCCGCGGAAGACCTCGCCTTCCTGCGCGAAGCCCTTCGGGGCGTGATCGACAACGGGACCGCGCGTCGGCCGTTCGCTGGGTTCCCGCTCGACGAGGTGCCCCTGGCCGGCAAGACCGGAACCGGGGAGGTGTACGGATCCCAGGCGACCTCGTGGTTCGCGTCCTTCGCGCCGGCCGAGGACCCCCGGTACGCCGTGGTGGTCATGGTGTCGCAGGGCGGCACCGGAGCCGGCACGTCCGGGGCGAGCGTGCGTGCGATCTACGAGGCGCTGTTCGGCGTGCGCGAGGGGACCGTCGAGCGCGGTCGCAGCGTCCTGGTGGGTGGGGATGTCGCCACCGCGCTGCCCACGATCGGCGCCGACGGCCTGCCGCAGGCCCCGACGCCATGAGCGTCCTGCGCTCCGCGCCCCCGCTGCGTCGGCGGACCAGCCCGCCGCGGCTGCGCCAATGGGACTGGCTGCTCGTGCTGCCCGCGGCGACGCTCTGCCTGCTCGGGGCCGCGCTGATCTGGTCGGCCACCTCGGCGCGACTGGCCGCCGAGGGGCAGTGGTCAGGTGGCTCGGCGGTTCGGCACCTGATGAACCTCGCGCTCGGCCTGGTGCTCTGCGGCGTCGTATCGCGGCTGGGGCACCGGGCGATCAGCCGATACACCCCGATGCTCTATGCCGCGAGTCTGGCCGGCCTCGTGCTGGTGCTCTCCCCGGCGGGCAGCACGATCAACGGGGCCCAGGCGTGGATCCGGCTGCCCGCCGGCTTCACGATCCAGCCCTCGGAGTTCGCCAAGGTCGCGATCATCGTGGGGGTTGCCCTTGTCCTGGCCGATCGCAGCCCGGACGAGGTGCCGGCCGGGCGCACGGTGGTCCGAGCCCTGGGCCTCGCTGCGCTGCCGGTCGGGCTGATCATGCTCCAACCGGACCTGGGGACCGTGCTGGTGATCGTGTCGATCGTGGTGGGGATGCTGGTGGTCGCCGGGATCCGGATGTGGCAACTGGCCCTGCTGGGCGTGGCCGGGATCGCCGCCGTGGCTGCGGCGTTCGCCCTCGGACTGGTCGATGACTACCAGATCGATCGGCTGACCGCGTTCGCCCGCCCCGACCAGGGCGCGCGCACGTTCGGCTACAACACCCAGCAGGCACGGATCGCCATCGGTGCCGGGGGTTTGCTCGGTCGCGGCCTGGGCCACGGCACCCAGACCCAGGGCGGTTTCGTGCCGTTCAACCACACCGACTTCGTGTTCTCGGTGGCCGGCGAGGAGCTGGGATTCCTCGGGGTCGGCGTCCTGCTGGGCCTGCTGGCCCTCGTGCTCTGGCGCGCGCTGCTGATCGCCCTGCGCGCGCGAGACCTGTTCGGGCGCATGGTCGCCAGCGGCGTGGTGCTGTGGTTCGGGCTCCAGTCGTTCGAGAACGTGGGGATGAACCTGGGCATCATGCCGGTCACCGGCGTGCCGCTTCCGTTCGTCTCCTACGGCGGGTCGTCGATGTTCGCCGCGTGGATCGGGATCGGCCTGCTGCTCAACATCCACGCCGCCAGCACCTCCGACGACTGATCGCGCGGGCGTCTGAGCCCGCCGACGTCTGAGCCACCGGACCCGGGCGTCGAAGCCGGGCGTGGGGCAGTCACCAGGCGGGGTTCAGTCGTCCTTGCTCAGCGGTGGGAACATCTTGCCGGTGTGCTCTCCGGTCTCGTAGATCCGCCAGGGCGGACCGACGATGTTCGGGTCCGGCATGCCGACGAGTTCCTCGTCCTTGTCCGGGTAGTCCACGGTGGCCAGCACCCAGCGCATCGCCTCCAGCCGGCCGCGCTTCTTGTCGTTGCTGCGCACGACGGTCCACGGCGCCCACTGGCTGTCGGTGTAGAACAGCATCGCCTCCTTGGCGTCGGTGTAGTCCCGCCAGCGGTCGAGGCTGGCGAGGTCCATCGGGGACAGCTTCCACTGCCGCACCGGATCGATGCGCCGGATCGTGAACCGGGCCACCTGCTCCTTGCGGCTGACCGAGAACCAGAACTTGAACAGGATGATCCCGGTGCGGACCAGCATCCGCTCGAACTCCGGGGCCTGGCGCACGAACTCCTCGTACTGGGCATCGGTGCAGAACCCCATGACCCGTTCGACGCCCGCCCGGTTGTACCAGGAGCGGTCGAACATCACGATCTCCCCGGCGCTGGGCAGGTGCTTGATGTAGCGCTGGAAGTACCATTGGGTGCTTTCCTCCTTCGTGGGCTTCTCCAGCGCCACGACGGTCGCACCGCGCGGGTTCATGTGCTCCATGAACCGCTTGATCGTCCCGCCCTTGCCGGCGGCGTCGCGACCCTCGAACACCATCACGATCCGGGCACCGGACTCCTTGACCCACGCCTGCATCTTGAGCAGCTCGATCTGCAGCAGCCGCTTGGTCATCTCGTACTCGCGTCGCGAGATCCGCGTGTCGTACGGGTAGCCCTCGCGCCAGGTGCCGACGGGGGTGCCGTCCGGGCCGAGCAGGACCGGGTCGTCGACCTCGTCCCAGGTGTCCGCGGCGGTCAGGCCGAAATGCAGCAGCCGGTCGTCATCGGTGTCCTGCAGGGCCTCGATGATGTCGGCGAGGGCCATGATGGATTCGAGATCGAACTCGTGGACGTCCTGGTCGTCGGTCATGTCCAGATGATGCCGTCCCGGGACGGCGTCGGGCGCGTCGGGGCGGTCGCAGCGGGCGACACGCCCCCGACAGGCCCTCTGGCGCCGCTGTCGAGACCGGCGCGGCCGCCCTATCCTGCGTCGTATGGCGATGACCCTGGACCGGTGGCTGGCGCTGCGCACGTACCTGTCCGAGGACCTCCTGGGCGGGCCGCGCCCGGTGCGGATGAGCTGGGTCATCAACGTCCAGAAGGGCGGCACGCTGCCGTTCGTCCTGGGGCTGATGGTGCTCACCGACACCTGGACCGCCACCGCGTGGACGTACCTGGCCCTGCACGGCAGCTACGGGCTCATCTGGCTGCTCAAGGACGTCGTCATGCCCGATGCGCGGTGGCAGACCCGGATCACCGCCGGCGGAGCGTTCATGACCTTCGCGCTCGTGCTCGGCCCGTACTGGCTCGCCCCGATCCTGCTGGTGCGCGACGACACGCAGCAGCCGGCCTGGCTGCTGGCGGCTGCCGCGATCGCCTACGCGATTGGCGTGGTCGTCATGATGGTCAGTGATGCCCAGAAGCACTTCACCCTCGCCGAGCGGCCCGGGCTGATCACCACCGGTTGGTTCGCGCGCGTCCGGCACCCCAACTACCTCGGCGAGATGATCCTGTACGCCTCGTTCGCCGTGGTGGCCGGGCACTGGTTGCCCTGGCTCGTGCTCGCGTGGGTGTGGTTGGGGCTGTTCGTGCCGAACATGCTGGGCAAGGAGCGCAGCATGAGCCGCTACCCCCTGTGGGCCGACTACCGGGCGCGCACCGGGATGCTGCTGCCCCGATGGCGCAGGGTGCCCGCTGCAGCCCCGGCCGCACCCGCTGCCCAGCGCACGCCCAGGAAGGGGTAAGCCCACCACTGCGTCGGTATGCGCACCGCCGTGGCCGCCTGGCCTGGCTCCAGCGCATGAAGTCGGTCTGGTCGGCCAGCCTTGCCGTGGATGTGATCGTTGGGGCCCGATCTCCCGGACCCGGCCAGCGACCTTGCCGTCGATGTGGTCGTTACGGCGGGGTTCGCGTGGCCCAGCAACGACCATATCGACGGCAAGGTTCGCCGAGCCCGCCGCCCGGCCGGCTCGAAACGACCAAGTCGACGGCATGGTTCGGCCCCGTGCGGTCGAGGATTGCGAACTCGAGCAGATCCTGCCTCCAGCCGATCCGGTCTACCCTTGGCCAATGCCCCAGACCTCGCCGCGCTCCAGCGCGCCCGTGTTCGACCTCCTCGAGCGGGTGCTGCCCCGGGTGAGCAAGCCGGTGCAGTACATCGGTGGTGAGCTGAACGCCGCGGCCAAGGCCTGGGACGCCGCGCACGTGCGTTGGGCGCTGATGTACCCCGATGCCTATGAGGTGGGCCTGCCCAACCAGGGCGTGCAGATCCTCTACGAGATCCTCAACGAGGCCGACGGGGTGCTCGCGCAGCGCAGCTACGCGGTCTGGCCCGACCTCGAGGCGTTGATGCGCGAGCACGCGATCCCGGCGTTCACCGTCGACGGCCACCGCCCGCTCGGCGCGTTCGACCTGCTCGGAATGTCGTTCTCCACCGAGCTCTGCTACACCAACATGCTCACCAGTCTCGACCTGGCCGGCATCCCGCTGCACTCGGCGCAGCGCACTGACGCCCACCCGCTGGTCGTGATGGGGGGGCATGCGGCGTTCAACCCGGAGCCGGTGGCGGACTTCGTCGACGTGGTGGTCCTCGGCGACGGCGAGCAGGCGGTCCTGGCGATCAGCGACATCGTGCGGGCGTTCCGCGCCGAGCACCCCGACTACGGCCTCTGCGCCGAGTCGGGCGACGCGACCCTGCGCCGGGCGCTGCTCGAGCGACTGGCCGCCAGCGGCGCGGTCTACGTGCCCGCGCTCTACGACGTGGAGTACCTGCCCGACGGCCGGATCGGCCGGGTCGTGCCCACCAGTCCCGACGCCCCGTGGCGGGTGGCCAAGCACACCCTGATGGACCTCGACGACTGGCCGTACCCGAAGAACCCACTCGTCCCGCTGGCCGAGACCGTGCACGAGCGGATGAGCGTGGAGATCTTCCGCGGCTGCACCCGGGGCTGCCGGTTCTGCCAGGCGGGGATGATCACCCGCCCGGTGCGCGAGCGCTCCACCGCCACGCTGGGCCAGATGATCGACAACGGCCTGTGCAAGACCGGTTTCGAGGAGGTCGGGATGCTCTCGCTGAGCAGCGCGGACCACTCCGAGATCGCCGAGCTGGCCAAGGGCCTGGCCGACCGGTACGAGGACGATCAGGTCTCGCTGTCCCTGCCGAGCACCCGGGTGGACGCGTTCAACATCGACCTGGCCAACGAGCTGTCGCGCAACGGCCGGCGCTCCGGGCTGACCTTCGCCCCCGAGGGCGGCAGCGAGCGGATGCGCCAGGTGATCAACAAGATGGTCTCCGAGGACGACCTGATCGACACGGTCACTGCCGCCTACTCGGCGGGATGGCGGCAGGTGAAGCTCTACTTCATGTGCGGGCTGCCGACGGAGACCGACGACGACGTGCTCCAGATCGCCCAACTGGCCAAGGACGTGATCCAGGCGGGGCGCGAGGCCGCGGGGACCCGCGACATCCGCTGCACGGTGTCGATCGGTGGGTTCGTGCCCAAGCCGCACACCCCGTTCCAGTGGGCCGCGCAGCTCGACCACGAGTCCACTGACCGGCGCCTGCACGCGCTGCGCGACGAGATCCGCGCCGACCGCAACTACGCGAAGGCGATCGGCTTCCGCTACCACGACGGCCGCCCCGGAATCGTGGAGGGGCTGCTCTCCCGGGGGGACCGGCGGGTCGGTCGAGTCATCGAGGAGGCGTGGCGCGCCGGGGCCCGGTTCGACGGTTGGAGCGAGCACTTCTCCTTCGACCGGTGGATGGCCGCCGCCGACCGGGCGCTGGGCGAGGAGCCGGTGGATGTCGACTGGTTCACCACCCGGGAGCGCGCCCAGAACGAGGTGCTGCCCTGGGACCACCTCGACTCCGGCCTGGACCGCGACTGGCTCTGGCAGGACTGGCAGGACGCACTGGCCGGTGGCGAAATCGGGGACTGCCGGTGGACGCCGTGCTTCGACTGCGGGGTGTGCGACCACCTGGGCACCGAGATCCAGGTCGGGCCCACCGAGGCCGTACTGCTGCCCATGCCGGCGGTCCGCTCGGCGGTGCAGGCCTGATGGCCCGACGCACCCCGGACCGTGAGGTCGTGCCCGCCGTCGCGAAGCTGCGGATCCGCTACGCCAAGCGCGGGCCGCTGCGGTTCTCCTCGCACCGGGACTTCCAGCGCGCCTTGGAGCGCGCGCTGCGCCGGGCCCGGGTGCCGATGGCCTACTCGGCCGGGTTCTCCCCGCACCCGAAGATCTCCTATGCCAACTCCGCGCCGACCGGCGCGGCCAGTGAGGCGGAGTACGTCGAGATCGGTGTCGTCACGCACTGCGACCCGGACGCGATGCGCGTGGCCCTCGACGAGGCCCTGCCGCCCGGGCTGGACGTGCTCGACGTGGTCGAGGCGCGCACGCCGGACCTGGTCGCGCGGCTCGAGGCCAGTCGGTGGCGCATCGAGGTGCCCGCGGTCTCGGGCGAGCAGCTGGCCGCGGCCTGGCAGGTGCTCGTCGACGCCGAGAGCGTGCCCGTGGAGCGGATGATGAAGCAGGGCCGTCGGATCCTGGACCTGCGCCCGGCCCTGCTGGCCGGGGAGGTGGCCGATGCTGGTTCCCTGGGGGCGGCACTCGAGTTGACCGTGGCCAACGTGACCCCGACGGTGCGCCCGCAGGAGATCCTCGTCGCCCTGCTCGAACTCGGCGGGCTGCCGATCACGGATCCGCCCCGCCCCACCCGGCTGGCCCAGGGGCCGTTGGGCGAGGGTGGTGTCGTGGGCGATCCCCTGGATGTGGATCGTCGGGCCGAGCAGGTGGCGGCCCCGTGATCCACGAGGTTGCTCCACCTGGGCGACGCTGGCGGTGGCGGCAGCGCGAGGTTGACCGGCCGGGCTGGTCCGCTGTGGCATAATTCGGCCCAGTCGACCCGTGGATCGGGGCGACCTGTGTTGGACGCGTCGCACCGATCACGACGCCTTGTGCCGCTCCGAGCTGGCACAGGCAGTGATCAGGTCGCGACCGGGTGTGGTCGAGTTCCGGCCATCTCCGGGTCCGCTGACAGCACGGAGTTCGAGGGTGACGCACGCACCACGTGTGCACTTCGGGCGGCACACAGAGCTTTGCTGGAGCGCGTACGCGGGTTCCAGCCATATGTGGGGCACCACCGCGGCGCTGGTCGGCGCGGGGTACCCGTGAGGAGACTGCCATGGTCGACGAGTCCGAGCAGCAGACCGACGCAGAAGCAGCCCAGGACCGGGCGCTGAACGAGGCGGGGTCCGCCCCGTCAGCCGCGGCACCCCGGCGGCGTCGACGCGCGGCCAGCCGGCCCGCCGGGCCCCCGGCAGTCGAGGAGCGCGCAGGTGCCGGTGAGCAGGCGGAGCTGTTCGCATCCGGCGCGCAGTCCCAGGCCGGCCTGACCGAACCCGTGGCAGAGCCGACCGAGGACGACTCCGCTGTCGATCCGACTGTCGACGAGCCGGGTGCGCAGGCCAGCGATCACGAGGGTGAGGTCGAGACCGAGACCGAGGCCGACGCCGACGCCGACGCCGAGACCGAGACGGCGATCGACGCCGGCGCTGCGCCGGCCGAGCCGGCAGCGCAACCCGCCCCGATGGCCCGCAAGTCCCGCCGGGCGACCCGCGGCGTGACCACGGTGGCATTCTCCGCCCTGCCCGCGGCCGAGTCGGAGCCCTTGACGGCCATCGCCGCAGCCCCGGAGGTCCCCGCGATCACCGCGGTGTTCCAGGCTCCCGACGAGACAAAGGCTGTGCGTCGCCGACGCCCGCGCGGGGCCCAGGCGGGCTCTGGCAGTGACGCCGAATCGGCTGACTCGACCGAGCCGGGGACCGAGGACGCCGCGCAGGCGGCGGCCGGGGCTGCGCAGGGCGATGCCCAGCCGCAGCGGCCCACCGGCAACCGTCGCTCCCGCACCAGGCGCGTCCAAGAAGCCGAGACTCCCGACGAGACCTCCGACGGTAGCCCGAGTGAGTCGACCCAGGCCGAGGCCGGCCCGCCCGAGGACACCGACCCGATCGAGCACGAGGAGACCAGTGCGTCGCTGGACGCCGACCGCGACGACGCCGAGCCGGACGACGCCGACGAGTCCGGTGAGTCCGACGACAGCGACCGCGACGACGACGGCGCGCCCCGTCGGCGACGTCGCCGTGGCGGTCGCCGGCGCCGCCGCCCCGGTACCGCAGGTGGCGAGGAGTCCGAGGGCTCGCGGCCGAGCAGTTCCGAGCGCGGCCCGGAGGACGGCTCAGACGACGAGTCGACCGACGCAGACGCCAGTTCTGGTTCGGATGCCGACTCCGACGCGGATTCGGATGCCGACTCCGACTCCGACGCTGGGGACTCCCCGAGCGCCCGGCGCCGCCGTCGCCGTCGCCGCAAGGCCGGGGTCGCCGAGGAGATGGAGGATCTCTCCACCGAGGACCCGCCGAACACCGTGGTCAAGGTTCGCGAGTCCCGCCGAGCCAGCGACGAGATCACCTCGCTGCGCGGCAGCACTCGGATCGAGGCCAAGAAGCAGCGCCGCCGCGATGGCCGGGAGGCCGGCCGCAGGCGACCCCCGATCCTCACCGAGGCCGAGTTCCTGGCCCGTCGGGAGTCGGTGAACCGGGTCATGTGCGTGCGCGAGCACGGCGACCGGACCCAGATCGCCGTCCTCGAGGACGGGATCCTGGTCGAGCACTACGTCAACCGTGCCGAGTCGTCGTCCATGGTCGGCAACGTGTACCTGGGCAAGGTGCAGAACGTGCTCCCGTCGATGGAAGCAGCCTTCGTCGATGTCGGTCGCGGGCGCAACGCCGTGCTCTACGCCGGCGAGGTCAACTGGGACGCGGCCGGGATGGAGGGCCAGCCCAAGCGGATCGAGTTGGCGCTGAAGTCCGGTGACCCGGTGCTGGTCCAGGTCACCAAGGACCCGATCGGCCACAAGGGCGCCCGACTGACCAGTCAGATCTCGCTGCCGGGTCGTTTCCTGGTCTACGTGCCCGAGGGCTCGATGACCGGCATCTCCCGCAAACTGCCCGACACGGAGCGCTCCCGGCTCAAGGCGATCCTGCGCGACGTCGTGCCCACCGGAGCCGGCGTGATCGTGCGCACCGCGGCCGAGGGTGCGTCCGAGGAGCAGCTGACCTCGGATGTCACCCGACTCTCGGCCCAGTGGAAGGACATCCAGAAGAAGACCAAGGCGGCCTCGGCCCCGGCGCTTCTGTACGGGGAGCCGGACCTGGCGATCAAGGTCGTCCGCGACATCTTCAACGAGGACTTCACCTCGCTGCTGGTCCAGGGCGAGTCGACCTGGGGCACGCTCAGCGAGTACATCGGCTGGGTTGCTCCCGATCTGGCGCCCAAGATGGACAAGTGGGTGCAGGTCGACGACCTGTTCGCAGCCCACCGGATCGACGAGCAGCTGGCCAAGGCGCTGGACCGCAAGGTCTGGCTGCCCTCAGGTGGCTCCCTGGTGATCGACCGCACCGAGGCGATGACCGTGGTCGACGTGAACACCGGCAAGTTCACCGGCCAGGGCGGCAACCTCGAGGAGACCGTTACCCGCAACAACCTCGAGGCCGCTGAGGAGATCGTGCGCCAGCTGCGGCTGCGCGACATCGGCGGGATCATCGTCGTGGACTTCATCGACATGGTCCTCGAGAGCAACCGCGACCTCGTGCTGCGTCGGATCGTGGAGTGCCTGGGCCGCGACCGCACCAAGCACCAGGTCGCCGAGGTCACCTCCCTGGGCCTGGTTCAGATGACCCGCAAGCGGATCGGCCAGGGCCTGCTCGAGGTGTTCTCCACCACGTGCGAGCACTGCGCCGGACGAGGGCACCTGGTGTCCACCGAGCCGGTGGGTGTCGGTGAGGCCCCCGCCGAGGAGAACGGTGGTGGCAATCGCCGCGAGCGTGGCGGTCGGCGAGGCGGGGGACGGCAGTCCCCGGCGGCTGGCGCCGCCCTTGGCGGTCGGCAGACCGGCAAGACCCCGCCGCCGCCCAAGTTCGACGAGCACGGGCACATCGACCACTCCGAGGACCACCACTCCGAGGACGAGCACGCGCACGACGATCACGAGTACGTCGATCACGAGCACGTCGATCATGTCTCGGACGAGCCCTTCGATGCCGAGGGCAGCGTTGGCGCCCCGGTCATCGACAACGGCACCGAGTCCGTGGATGACGCTCCTGCGGATGATGCTCCTGCGGATGAGTCGTCCCTCGATGACGCCCAGGCCGCGGTCATCGCGGCAGAGGCGGTGGCTGAGGGCATCGTGGACGCGCCGGACGGTGCTGGCGAGCAGGACGCGCCCGACGAGTTCCCCATCGAGGGCGCGCCTGTCGAGGGCGCGCCTGTCGAGGGCGCGCCTGTCGAGGATGTCCAGACCGAGGCCGACGCGCCCGACGAGCGACAGCCGGAGGCCGCCGACGTGGTTTGACCGTTAGCCGCTCGGCTCCGTACCCTAGGACCCTGGCGCGTGAGCGCCGATCGCCTGCGTGCCCTCGCGGGCCCGTCCAGCCCCGAACACACTCAGGAGTGCCCCCCCCGTGTACGCCATTGTCCGCTCCGGCGGCCGCCAGGAGAAGGTCGCTGTCGGCGACGTCATCGAGACCAACCGCATGTCCGGCGAGCCGGGTGACAGCGTCGCGCTGCCGGCCCTGCTGGTCGTCGACGGCGAGTCGGTCACCTCGGACGCCGCCGCGCTCGCCGACGTCCGGGTCTCGGCCGAGGTCCTGGCCCACACCAAGGGGCCCAAGATCGACATCCTCAAGTACAAGAACAAGACCGGCTACCGCAAGCGGCAGGGCCATCGTCAGGCCCTGACCCAGCTGCGCGTCACCGGCATCGAGAGTGGGAACTGACCTCATGGCTCATAAGAAGGGTGCCTCCAGCACACGCAACGGTCGCGACTCCAACTCCCAGCGCCTGGGTGTCAAGCGGTTCGGCGGCCAGGTCGTGTCGGCCGGCGAGATCATCGTCCGCCAGCGCGGCACGCACTTCCACCCCGGTGCCAACGTGGGCCGTGGCGGCGACGACACACTGTTCGCCCTGGCCGGCGGCGCGGTGCAGTTCGGCACCGCCCGTGGCCGACGCGTGGTCAACATCGTCGAGGTCCCGGCTGGCTGAGGCCGGCGACCACGTCAGCGGAGGCGGGCCCGGTTGGGCTCGCCTCTTGCGCTGTCCGGGCTCGGATCGACACGTAGGGCAGTAGCAGCAGATCGAGAGGAGGGACGTCCGTGGCGACTTTCGTCGACGAGGTGGTGATCCATGCCGCAGCAGGTGACGGTGGGCACGGATGCGCCTCCGTGCACCGGGAGAAGTTCAAGCCGCTGGGCGGCCCGGACGGCGGGAACGGAGGCCGAGGCGGGGACGTGATCCTGCTGGCCGACCAGGCCACCCCCAGCCTGCTGGACTACCACCACGCCCCGCACCGGCGGGCCACCAGTGGCGTGCCCGGCCAGGGAGGGCACCGCAACGGCGCCAACGGCGCCGATGTGGTGCTGCCGGTTCCGGTGGGCACTGTGGTCAGCGTCGACGGCGAGGTGCTGGCCGACCTCCCGGTGGCTGGCACCTCGGTGGTGATCGCCCGAGGTGGCCGCGGCGGGCTGGGCAACGCCGCGCTGGCCTCCGCCCGGCGCAAGGCGCCGGGGTTCGCGCTGCTCGGTGAGCCCGGTGACAAGCTCACCGTCACCCTGGAGCTCAAGACGGTGGCCGACATCGGCCTGGTCGGGTTCCCCAGCGCGGGCAAGTCCTCGCTGATCGCGGCGATGTCGGCGGCCCGGCCCAAGATCGCCGACTACCCGTTCACCACGCTGGTGCCCAACCTGGGCGTGGTCAGCGCGGGGTCGGTGGTGTTCACCGTGGCCGACGTACCCGGGCTGATCCCCGGTGCCTCGCAGGGCCGCGGCCTGGGGTTGGAGTTCCTGCGCCACGTGGAGCGGTGCGCGGCGCTGGTGCACGTGCTGGACTGCGCCACGCTGGAGCCCGGTCGCGACCCGCTGAGCGACCTCGACGCGATCGAGGCCGAGCTCGCCGAGTACGGAGGCCTGGCCGATCGGCCCCGGCTGGTCGTGCTCAACAAGATCGACGTCCCCGAGGCCCGCGAGCTCGCCGACCTGGTTCGCGGCGACCTCGAGGCGCGGGGGCTGCCGGTCTTCGAGGTGTCGGCGGTCTCGCACGAGGGCCTGCGGGCGCTGTCGTTCGCAATGGCCGCCGTGGTCGCCGACCAGCGGGCGGCCGCTGCCGAGCCGGTGGCCCATCGCATCGTGATCACCCCGCGCGCGCTCGACGACTCCGGCTTCGAGGTCGTCCGCGAGGGTGCGGCGTTCCGGGTCCGCGGTCAGCGGCCGGAACGATGGATACGGCAGACCGACTTCTCCAACGACGAGGCGGTCGGCTACCTGGCCGACCGGCTGGCCCGCCTGGGCGTGGAGGACCAACTGGTCCGGCTCGGTGCCGAGCGCGGCGACGAGGTGCGGATCGGCGCCCCGGAGGACTCGGTGGTCTTCGACTGGGAGCCGACCGTCCGTGGCGCCGGCCCCGGACCCCGTGGCCAGGACCAGCGCATCGAGGCGCCCACCGCCCGGATCCACGGTCGGACTGCGGTGCAACTCGACCAGGGCGAGGAGCCCGAGGCCCAATGGGCGCCGGACCCCGTCGACGAGCGTCCCACAACTCCGCGCCGGCACGGCCCAGTCCGCAACCGGGACGACGGCGAGGGCGGCGCCGACCTGGGCGGCGACGGCAACCGGGACGAGGGCGAGGACGAGGCCTGATGGCCGCCTCGCCCTGGGATGCGCTGCGTGACGCCCGGCGCGTGGTGGTCAAGGTCGGCTCGTCCTCGCTGACCGTGCGTGCACCAGGTGCTGTGCCCAACGGCAGCCGCAGCGCCGGGCCCGACCCAGCCCAGCAGCAGCGGGCAGGCAGCGTCCTCGAGCCGGGTCCCCGGATCGATCCCGAGCGCCGCGCCCGACCGCGCGCGAGGGCGGCCGACCGCAACTCGGTTCTTGCCGGAGTCTCGGCCGGGATCGACGTCGGGCGGGTGCATGCCCTGGTCGACGCGCTGACCACCGCCGGCGAGCACGACGCCCAGGTCGTGCTCGTGTCCTCCGGTGCCATCGCCACCGGAATCTCCCCGCTCGGCCTGCGTCGGCGGCCCCGCGACCTGGCCTCGGCCCAGGCGGCGGCCTCGGTCGGCCAGGGCATCCTGATGGCCCACTACCACGACGCGTTCGCCCGCCATGACCGGACCGTCGGGCAGGTGCTGCTCACCGCCGACGACCTGGTCCGCCGCGCGCACTACCGCAACGCCCAGCGCACGCTGGAGCGGCTGCTGGAACTCGACGTGGTCCCGATCGTCAACGAGAACGACACCGTCGCCACTGCGGAGATCCGCTTCGGCGACAACGACCGGCTCGCCGCCCTGGTGGCGCACCTGGTGCGCGCGGATGCGCTGATCCTGCTCTCCGACGTGGACGGCCTCTACGACGGGCCACCGGAACGGGGCGGCACCCGGCTGATCCCCCAGGTCCTCGGCCCGGCGGACCTCGCCGAGGTCGTGGTCGGTGGAACGGGCGCTGCCGGCGTCGGCCTGGGCGGTATGACCACGAAGGTCGAGGCCGCCCGGATCGCGACCGAGGCGGGCATCCCGGTGGTGCTCACGTCGGCGGCCAACGCCGCCCGGGCCCTCTCCGGCGAGCCGGTGGGCACGTTCTTCCACGCCACCGGGGGTCGCTCGACCTCACGACTGCTGTGGCTGGCGCACGCCACCGGTGGGTTCGGCCAGATCCACCTGGATGCCGGCGCGGTGCGGGCGCTGCGCGAGCGCGGCGCGTCCCTGCTGCCGGCCGGGATCACCCACGTGGTGGGCGGTTTCGTCGCCCGCGACCCGGTGGACCTGCTCGGGCCGGACGGGGTCGTGATCGGCCGGGGTCTGGTGGCCTACGACGCCGGCGAGCTGCCCGCCCTGCTGGGCCGCTCCACCCGCGAGCTCGCCGCCGAGCTGGGCCCGGAGTACGAGCGCGAGGTCATCCATCGTGATGACATGGTGCTGCTGCACTGAGTCTGACCGCGCTGGGCCCGCCGCGGACGAGCTCTGCCGCGCTGAGTCCTCCCCCGCAGCGACGGCGCGGATGCCCGCAGGCTCCCGCGCAGCTCCACCGTCGATGTCCGGCCCCTGGATTACCCTTGCCCCATGCCTGAGCCCACCATCGAGACCGACGTCCCACGGGCCCCAGCGGCCTGCGCCGGACCCGCCGCACACGTGGACGCCCCGAAGCCCGCCATCGACGACGTCGCTGCCGAGAACGTCGAGGCCGAGCGCGACGCCGTCCTGGCCACTGCGCGCCGAGCCCGGGAGGCGGCCGTGGCGCTGCGCCGGCTGAACCGTGGGCAGAAGGATGCTGCTCTGCGGGCGATGGCCCAGGCCCTGCGCGAGGGCACCGAGCAGGTCCTGGCCGCCAACGCCGTCGACGTGCAGCGGGCCGTCGCGGCGGGCACCGCCCCGGGCATCGTCGACCGGCTCAACCTCACCCGGGCTCGGCTCGCCGACATCGCTGACGCCCTGGAGCTGGTCGCCGACCTGCCCGACCCGATCGGCGAGGTGGTCCGTGGCTGGACCCAGCCCAACGGTCTGGAGATCCGCCAGGTGCGGGTGCCCATGGGCGTGGTGGCGATGGTCTACGAGGCGCGTCCCAACGTCACCGTGGACGCCGCCGGGCTGAGCCTCAAGAGCGGCAACGCAGCCCTTCTGCGCGGATCGTCCTCGGCCTACGAGTCCAACACCGCGCTCGTGGCGGTCATGCGTCGGGCGCTGGCCGGCACCGACGTGCCCGAGGATGCCGTCCAGCTCGTGCCCGGTCGCAGCCACGCCGCGGTCGACACGTTGATGACCGCCCGTGGCCTGGTCGACCTGCTGATCCCGCGGGGCGGTGCGGGCCTGATCCGCAGCGTCGTGGCCAACTCCACCGTGCCGGTGATCGAGACCGGCGTGGGCAACTGCCACGTCTATGTCGACGCCGCGGCTGACCTGGAGAAGGCAGTGGCCATCGTCGTCAACTCCAAGACCCAGCGCTGCAGCGTCTGCAACACCGCCGAGACGCTACTGGTCCATGCCGACATCGCCGATGCCTTCCTGCCGGCAGTGTTCGCCGCCTTGGCGCAGGAGGGCGTGAGCGTGCACGGTGACGCGGCGGTGGCCCCCTTCGCGCAGGCCGCCGGGGCCGAGTTCGTCGCGGCGGGCGAGTCGGACTGGGCTGAGGAGTACCTGTCCATGGACCTCGCCGCGGCTGTGGTGAACTCCGTGGACGAGGCCTGCGCGCACATCCGCACCTGGTCCAGCGGGCACACGGAGGCCATCGTCACCGAGGATCTCTCAGCGGCCCGGCGGTTCGTCTCCGGCGTGGACTCGGCCGCGGTCATGGTCAACGCCTCGACCCGGTTCACCGACGGCGGTGAGTTCGGTTTCGGCGCGGAGATCGGCATCTCGACGCAGAAGCTGCACGCCCGCGGCCCGATGGGGGTTGCCGAATTGACCTCCACGACCTACATCGTGACCGGCGACGGGCACATCCGGGGCTGAGTCCGCGTGATCCGCAGCGCGCCCGACACGCGTCCGGGGCGGTCCGTCGTCGCGGCGGCCGGAGTATCCGCTAGGCTCGCGGAGCGGATCGCTGGGAAGGGGTAGTTCAATGGTGAACGCACTGGTTCGGCTGTCCGAGGAAGCCGCCGAGGGGCATGGGGGAGTGCCCTCCTGGTTGTTCGGGGTCGTTGGCCTCGGCGTGCTGCTCCTGCTGCTCTTCGTGGTCACCCGGTTCAATCCTGATCGCTGAGCTGAGCGCCCGATGGCCGCACGCCTGGGCGTGATGGGTGGCACGTTCGATCCCATCCACCACGGCCACCTCGTGGCCGCCAGCGAGGTGGCCCATCTGTTCGGCCTCGACGAGGTCGTCTTCGTCCCGACCGGCCAACCGTGGCAGAAGGATCAGCACGCTGTCAGCGACCCGGAGTCGCGCTACCTGATGACGGTGATCGCCACCGCTGATGACCCCCGGTTCACGGTCAGCAGGGTGGACATCGAGCGCGGCGGTGTTACCTACACGGTCGACACGCTGCGCGACCTGCATGCCCAGTACCCCGATGCGCAGCTGTTCTTCATCACCGGGGCCGACGCCCTCGGCGCGATCCTGACCTGGCATGACCCGCAGGAGGCCCTGGCCCTGGCGCACCTGGTCGGGGTGACCCGTCCAGGGCATGACCTCAGTGCCGCGCACCTGCCTGAGGGCTCGGCCAGCGTCGTGGAGGTCCCGGCTATGGCGATCTCCTCGACCGACTGCCGTGAGCGGGTCGCCCGAGGCGCGCCGATCAGCTACCTGGTGCCGGCCGGGGTGGAGCGCTTCATCACCAAGGTGGGTCTCTACCGCGCCGCTGGGGCCTCGGGCCGCAGCCGATGAGTCCCAGGCACGCCCGACCGGAGGAACCCGAAGTCCCCGAAGCTTCCGGCGAGCCCCAGGCGCCCGAGGTCCTGGAGGTTCTGGAGGTTCCAGAGATTCCCAAAGCTCCTGAGGTCCCCGACGGGCCAAAGCCCCCCGAAGCGGCTGTGGCCCAGGTGGTCCCCGAAGAGCCGGAACCCGCCCAGCCCGAATCAGCCCAGCCGGAACCCGCGCAGGCCGATTCCCCGCAGGCCCCACCGACGCCTGCCCCACCGACGCCTGCCCCACCCGCGCAGGCCCTACCGACGCCTGCCCCACCCGGCCAGGCCCTACCGACGCCTGGCCCCCGCGCGCCTCGACCGCAGGCCGCTGCCGCGCCGCCATCACCGCCTGCCCCGCCCAGCCCTCCCCGCCGCCGCGGCATCAGATCCCGGTGGATGTGGGGCCTGCTGGCTGTTGTGGGCCTGGGCCTGGTCGTGTGGATCCTGCTGACGAACCTGTCGGGGGACCCGGCGGACCCCGCCGCGCCGACGCCCACCCCCTCCACCGCCGCCGAGCAGCAGACGCTGCTGATCCAGGTCCGCAACGACGCCGACCTGGGTGCGGGCAACCTGATCGCCGGCGTGGGCGGGGACCTGCCGCCCGCACAGCTGCTGGCGGCCTCCCGGCTCATCGTCGACGTACCGGGGGCCGGACAGCAGACGCTGGGCCAGAGCGCCCGGATGCTGGACCGGTCGGCCTCCCAGGACTCCCTGAGCGACCTGCTCGCGCTGCGCATCGACGGCACTCTGAGCTTGGGCCGACTGGCCCTGGCCGGGATGGTCGACTTCGTGGGCGGAATCACCGTCGACGTCGATCAGGAGATCACCAGCACCGATCCCGACTCCGGGGTGCAGACGGTCGTGGTCCCCGCCGGCACGCAGACCCTTGACGGCACCCAGGCCGCGGCCTACGCCCTGGCCTGGCTGCCCGACGAGCCGGAGGCCGCCCGGATGGCCCGGTACTCGCAGGTCATGACCGCCACGATCTCGGGCCTGCCCGACGACGCCCTGCGGATCGAGTCGATGCTGACCTCCCTGGGCGGTTCAGCGCGCACCACAGCGCCGACCACGACCGTGGCCGAGTTCCTGCTGGCCCTGCGCGGGGCCATCCTGGCCGGCGGCCAGCAGGTCCGGGTCCTGCCCACGACCGACATCGAGGCAGGCGAGGAGCTGTCCGTGGTCCGCGTCGACCTCGACGCCGCGGACGCGGTCACCGCAGCGCTGTTCGGGCCCAGCGTGCTCACGGGGGTCGAATCGAATCCGCGCGTGCTGGTGCGCAACGGGGTGGGCACCCCGGGCCTCGGGGCGTCCGCGCGTGATCGACTGGTCGCGGCCGGGATGGTCTACGTCAACGGTGGCAACGCCGACGAGTTCGGCCAGGTGACCACCCAGGTGATCGTCGCCGACAGCACCATGGCGTCGCTGGCCCTTGGTGAGCAGGTGGTCAGCGCCCTGGAGGTGCAGGATGCGGTCGTCCAGGTGGCCGACAGCGGGCAGAACGTGGCTGACGTCGTCGTCGTGCTCGGCGCGGACTTCGAGCCCTGAGCCGATGGCCGGGTCGGGGGCCAGCAGCGAGGTAGGCTCGAGCGCGTGACTGCTGACCCCCATGCCGTGGACCTCGCCGTGGCCGCCGCGCTCGCCGCGTCGGACAAGCTCGCGCAGGACATCGTGGCCATCGACGTCAGCGGGCACCTCGTGCTCACCGACGTGTTCCTGCTGTGCTCGGCGAACAACGATCGCGCCGTGCGCGCCGTGGTCGACGCCATCGAGGAGGCCCTGCTCGAGATCGGGGTCAAGCCGCTGCGCAGGGAGGGCGAGTCGGAGGGCCGCTGGGTCCTGCTGGACTACAACGAGATCGTGGTGCACGTGCAGCAGACCGAGGAGCGCTTCCACTACGCGCTGGAGCGGTTGTGGCGCGACTGCCCGGTGATCGAGCTGCCGGAGCAGGTGCACGCGCCGCGCGCGGCCACTTCGTGACCGGGGGCTGGAACCCCCCGCCCCGTCGGCGGGTTGTGTTCTGGCGCCACGGCCGCACGGAATGGAACGTGGCCAACCGGTTCCAGGGAGCCACCGACGTGGCCCTCGACGACGTGGGCCTGGCTCAGGCCGCCGCTGCCGCGCCGGCAATCGCCGGGATGCGCCCGGATGCCATCGTGTCCAGCGACCTGGCCCGGGCCAGTGCCACCGCACAGGTGCTGGCGGACCTGGTCGGCCTGACTGTCGGGCGGGATCCGGGCCTGCGCGAGACCGACGGCGGGGACTGGCAGGGGCGCAGCCGCGAGGAGATCATCGCCCGTGACGAGGCGCTGTTCCTGGCCTGGGTCGCCGGCCACGACGTGCGCCCGCCCGGTGGGGAGGCGCGCAGCGAGGTGGTGGCCCGGGTCATCGCCGCGGTGGATCGCCGCGTCGCCGACCTCCCCCCCGGCGGAACCCTGGTCGTCGTCAGCCACGGTGGGGCGATCCGCGCCGGGATCGGCGGATTGCTGGGACTGGCACCCGAGCAGTGGACCGGGTTGGGCGTGATCAGCAACTGCGCGTGGAGCGTGCTCAGCCAACTGAACCTGCCCGGCGAGCCCGGCGGTGCGCCGGTCACGCGTTGGCGGCTCGAGGAGTACAACGCCGCTGCGGCGCCGGCGCCGGCGATCGGCGCGGACGACGCCTGAGGGCAGCCTCCTCACGACTCCCCGCAGCACATGGGCACAAAGGAAGTGGCCCCCCCGC
>JBAVKQ010000283.1:0-1988 GCA_049688395.1 Candidatus Nanopelagicales bacterium | reverse complement strand
GCCAGGACCAGGGGCAGCGTGGGCTCGTCGACCTGGACCACGACCTGCGCCCCCGGGACCCGGCGGCGCATCGCGGCCACGTGCTCGGCCAGTGACTCGGCCAGCGCCGTGGCCAGATCCGTGCAGGCGCCGGCGTCAGCGAGCACGCGGGTGCCGCGGACCGACTCCAGGCCGGCAGCCAGGCTCCACGGGCCGACCACCTGCACCTTCACCAGCCCGGCAAACCCGAGCAGCTGCTCCTCCAACTGGTCGGCGTCCTCGGCCAGCCAACCGGCGGCTCGGCGCATCGCGCGGCCCGGCTCACCCCCGGTCCGCCCACCCACCAGGCGCCAGCCCGAGGGTGTGGTCTCGGCGGCGAACTCCCCGGTCACCGCGGCGACCAGGCCCAGCGTGCGACCCAGCATGTCCGCACCGGGACCCCGGGCGGGCAGCTCGGCCAGGTGCGGGATGTCGAACTCGCCGACCACGATTCGCGCGGCCTCGCGGGAGTCGGTGCCGGGCATCGAGCCCACACCGGTGACGGGGATCATGGGCGACTCGGAGGTCTGCATGGGCCCATTCTGGTGGGCCGGGCCAGGGCAGCGGACCGGCGCGCGGCACGGCTGCGCACCGGACGATCCAGACCGGCCGGATCGCGCCGTGCATCAGGACGGACCCACGCCCCGACTGTGAGGATGGCGCCCATGGACACCGTGCGCATGGCCGTCGTCGGCACCAACTGGATCACCGGCGCCCTGATCGAGGCCGGGCACACCGTCGAGGGGTTCGAGGTGGTGGCGGTCTGCTCGCGCTCGGCGAGCACCGGTCAGGCGTTCGCCGACCAGCACTCGATCCCGCGCGTGCACACCTCGATCGAGTCCCTGGCCGCTGATCGGGCTGTGGACGCGGCCTACCTGGCCAGCCCGAACTCCCTGCACGCCGAGCAGGCGATCGCCCTGCTCGGCGCCGGCACGCATGTGCTGGCCGAGAAGCCGCTGGCGGCGAACGCCGCGCAGGTCGAGGCGATGGCCGCCGCCGCGCGGGCCGCAGACCGGGTCCTGATGGAGGCCCACGTGGCGCCCTGGGAGCCTAACGTCCTAGCGATCCGCGAGGCCCTGCCCCGGGTGGGAACCCTGCGCCGGGTCGTGCTGACCAAGGACCAGTACTCCTCGCGCTATGACCGCTATCGGGCCGGTGAGCTGCCCAACGCCTTCAACCCGCAGTTCGCCGCCGGGTCGCTGATGGACCTCGGCGTCTACGAGATCGCCCTGGCTCTGCACCTGTTCGGCGGCCCGGCCTCCGTGCACGCCACCGGTGCGCTGCTGCCCAGCGGGGTCGACGGGCAGGGCACGATCCTGCTCGGCTACGACGGCTTCGAGGTGATCTGCCTGCATTCCAAGATCGCCCCCGGCGGGGTCGGCTCGCAGATCGCCGGCGAGGCGGGCGTCCTGCTCTTCGACGACTGCAGCGTGCCCACGCAGGTGACCTTCGCCCCGCGCGGCGGGCCGGTCGAGGACCTCACCCGCGCGCAGTCCGTGCATCACATGCGCTACGAGGTCGCGGAGTTCCTGGCGTGCGTGCGCGCCGGCCGGGAGTCGCGGACGTGGCCGGTCGCGAAGTCCCTGGCGGTCGCGCGAATCCTCGACGAGGCGCGCCGTCAGGTCGGCGTGCGGTTCCCCGCCGACTCCTGATCAGCCCCAGCCGAGCGCGCGCAGCGCGGCGGCGGTGGCGGCTGCGGCGAGCACCACGACCAGGAAGGGTGCGCGCAGCATCAGGGCGACCGCCGCCACGGCGACCCCCGCCGCGCGCGCATCGAGACTGAACCGGTCGATGTCCCAGAAGGTCTGGATGGCCAGGAGTGCTGCGAGCAGCGCGATCGGCAGCATCGCCGTGGCGCGCCTGATCAGCGGGCGTTCGAGCAGCTCCTCGGGCAGCAGGTGGCCGGCCCACTTCGTGGCGAACGCTGCGAGCGAGGCGAGCAGGACCCCGGGCCACATCAGCGCACCCGC
>JBAVKQ010000282.1:0-15784 GCA_049688395.1 Candidatus Nanopelagicales bacterium | reverse complement strand
CCCCTGCGGTCGAGCATCTCCACCCTGGACCGTGGGGCCGTGCGCACACAGGCCCGCGAGGTGCTGGGGCTGGCGCCCGAGGCTCCCGTGCTGCTGGTCTTCGGTGGCTCGCAGGGCGCCCAGCGGATCAACGCCGCCGTGGCCGCCGCGCTGCCCGGCCTGCTGGACCTGGGCCTGTCGGTGCTGCACTCGGTGGGGGCGGCGAACCTCGACGCCGTGCGCGACATCCCGGCCGGCTACCACCCGGTGGCCTACCTGGACCGGATGGATCTGGCCTACGCGGCCGCGGACCTGGTGATCAGCCGCAGTGGGGCGATGACCTGCGCGGAGCTCGCCGCGGTCGGGCTGCCGGCGATCTACGTGCCCTTCCCGATCGGCAACGGCGAGCAGCGCCTCAACGCCCTGCCCGTGGTCAACGCCGGCGGCGGGCTGCTGGTGGCCGACGAGGCGCTGGACGGCCCGACCCTGCTGGCCGACGTGCAGGCCCTGGTCGGTGATCCGGCCCGGCTGGAGCGGATGGGCCGGCTTGCCGGCGCCCACGGCATCCGCGACGCCGACGAGAAGCTGGCCGACATGGTCCTCGAGGCGGTCCGGGCGGGCCGCGGGAGCAGGTGAACGTCATGGTGGAGCTCAGCGGCCACGTGCACATCGTGGGCATCGGCGGTGCGGGCATGTCCGGCATCGCCCGGATCCTGGTGGCCCGCGGGGTCGAGGTGTCGGGCAGCGACGCCAAGGAGTCCCGCCGGCTGGTCACACTGCGGGCCCTGGGGGTCGATGCCCGGGTGGGGCACAGCGGGGACAACGTGGCCCAGGCCGACGTCGTCGTGATCTCCACCGCGATCAGCGGCTCGAACCCGGAGGTGGTGGCTGCCCGCGCCGCTGGCATCCCGGTGCTCTCGCGCGCCGACGGTCTGGCCGCGGTGATGGCCGGCTACCGCGGCGTGGCCGTCTCGGGGACGCACGGAAAGACCACGACCACCTCCATGCTCACCCTGGCCGTGGCCAACTGCGGGGTCGATCCCTCGTTCGCGATCGGCAGCGAGCTCAACACCACCGGGACCAACGCGCACCAGGGCTCCGGGGACCTGTTCATCGTCGAGGCCGACGAGTCCGACGGGTCGTTCCTGGCGCTGCCCGCCGTGGCCGGGGTCGTGACCAACGTGGAGGCCGACCACCTCGACCACTGGGGCACCCTGGCCGCCGTCGAGGCGGGGTTCACCGACTTCGCCACGGGCATCTCGGGCACCGGCGGCTTCGTGGTCGCCTGCGCCGATGACCCGGGGGCGGCGCGGCTGATCCAGCGCGCGCGTGCACTGGGCGTCGACATGCGCACCTACGGCCGCGAGCCGCAGGCCGACTACGTGCTCTCGGAGGTCACCACGGGGGCGCAGGGCTCCAGCGCGATGGTCACCCACGCGGGCGATCAGGTGGGCCGCCTGACCCTGCAGGTGCATGGCAGCCACAACGTGCTCAACGCCATGGCGGCGCTGGTCACCGCGATCGGCCTGGGACTGCCCACAGACCGGGTGATCGACGGGCTGGCCCAGTTCACCGGCACCCGTCGGCGCTTCGAGTTCAAGGGCGAGGTCGCCGGGATCCGCGTGTTCGACGACTACGCCCACCACCCGACCGAGATCGAGGCCACGCTGCGCGCTGCCCGTGAGGTCGTCGGCGAGGGCAACCTGGTGGTGGCCTTCCAGGCCCATCACTACTACCGCACGGCCATGTTCGTCGAGGAGTTCGGTGCCGCGCTCGGCCTGGCCGACCATGTCGTCGTCCTCGAGGTGTTCGCCCCGGGGGAGGAGCCGATCCCGGGTGCCAGTGGG
Source organism: Candidatus Nanopelagicales bacterium (assembly GCA_049688395.1). GTDB lineage: Bacteria > Actinomycetota > Actinomycetes > S36-B12 > CAIYMF01 > Prado023. The sequence continues at coordinate 13,958 of JBAVKQ010000282.1, read as the reverse complement.
CAGTCGATGGCCGGCAACGTGCCCCTGCCGGCCGACCGCGTGGTGTTCGAGCCCTCGTGGTCCGCGGTTGCGGGGCACCTGGCCGAGCGTGCCCAGCCCGGCGACATCGTCATGACGCTCGGGGCCGGGGACATCGTGATGCTCGGACCCGAGGTCCTCGCCCTGCTCGCCCACCGCCATGGAGGCCAACCGTGACCGACCACCGGGCCGACATGCTCGACACTGCCGAACTGGCCGCCGGCCAGGAGGCCGACACCGTTGCTGCGGAGCGCGACACCTGGCCGACTGGGAACCTGGGCCGCACCGGAAGGCCGCGCGCGGGCACCCGGCGGGCGCACCCGAAGCGGCGTCGCCGCATCCTGATCGCGACCGCGCTGGGGCTCGGTGGAGTGTGGTGGCTGGGCTGGCACTCTCCGCTGACCGTCGTGGAGCACGTCTCGGTCACGGTCCCCCGGGGGATCAGTGCGGAGTCGATCCGGATGGCCTCGGGGATCTCGGCCGAGGACCACGTGCCCGCGGTGGACGCCGAGCGCGTCCGGATCGGGATCATGACCGAGTTGGCGGCCGTGGCCGGCGTCGAGGTCGTGCGCTCGCTGCCGCACACCATCGAACTGGTGGTCACGGCGCGCACCCCGTTCGCCGCCGTCGCGGCCGGCAAGGGGTACTTCCTGATGGACAGCCAGGGCGTCGTCTACGACAAGGTGGCCAACGCCAAGCGCGTACCCGTGCTCGAGGCCAAGAACGACGCCCAGCGCACGATCGCCCACGAGGTGCTGCTCGCCCTGCCGGCCGACCTGCGCGAGCAGGTGGTCAAGGTCAGCGCCCGCAGCCGCGACGACGTCACCCTCAGGCTGCGCGGGGGAGCCACTGTGCGCTGGGGCGGGGTGGCGGACTCGGCCCTGAAGGCCGAGGTGCTGGCCGGCCTGATGGCTGTGGGTGCCACCGAGTACGACCTCAGTGCACCCCTGCTGCCGACCACCTCGGGCCCGAGCGACCCCGAGGCCGCCAGTACGAGCTGAGGGCTGTTCGCCCATAGCGAACACGATCGAGGCGCCCGCGGCCGATGCAGCTCGGGGGAGGGTGCTCGTCGGCCGCGGGCTTCCACAGGCGGGGCGGGGATGTGGAGGACGTCGTCCACACCGGCCTGGCTCGGGTCGTCCCCAACCCGCCCGCCGGTTCTCCCCAGCCCGTCCCCAGCCCGTCCCCAGGGCCGCCTTCGTGCTGTCCTGCGCCACGGGCTGCTCCGGCGATCGGGTCGGCCATCCGGGCGACACGCCGACAACCGCCGGGGTGCTTGTCACCGGGCCATGAGCCACCTAAGTTCCATCCCAACCACAGGTTGACATAACTCTAAGCCTCAGGTTGAGGGTGAGAGTGGCGGAGACCGACGGTGCAGGCCCCGTGGCGTGGCTCAACCCCGCGCCGCACAGCCCGACCCCCCAACCCTTTGGCAGCAATGACGAAAGAGGAGAGCCTGACGTGGCAGCCCCGCAGAACTACCTGGCAGTGATCAAGGTCGTCGGCATCGGCGGTGGCGGTGTGAATGCCGTGAACCGCATGATCGAGGTCGGCCTCAAGGGCGTGGAGTTCATCGCCATCAACACCGACGCGCAGGCGCTGCTCATGAGCGATGCCGACGTCAAGCTCGACATCGGCCGCGAGCTCACCCGCGGCCTGGGCGCCGGCGCGGATCCGGAGGTCGGCCGGCGTGCCGCCGAGGACCACGCCGAGGAGATCGAGGAGGTCCTCAAGGGCGCGGACATGGTCTTCGTGACCGCCGGCGAGGGTGGTGGCACCGGTACCGGTGGCGCGCCCGTGGTGGCCAAGATCGCCAAGTCCCTGGGCGCGTTGACCATCGGCGTCGTGACCCGCCCGTTCGGGTTCGAGGGTCGTCGGCGCAGCGGCCAGGCCGACAACGGCATCGACGGCCTGCGTTCCGAGGTCGACACCCTGATCGTGATCCCCAACGATCGGCTGCTCTCGCTGGCCGACCGGTCGATCTCGATGATCGACGCGTTCCGCCAGGCCGACCAGGTCCTGCTGCAGGGCGTGTCGGGCATCACCGACCTGATCACCACCCCCGGCCTGATCAACCTGGACTTCGCCGACGTCAAGTCGGTGATGTCCGGAGCCGGGTCCGCGCTCATGGGCATCGGCTCCGCGCGCGGGGACGACCGGGCCGTCGGCGCGGCGCAGGCGGCCATCGCCAGCCCATTGCTCGAAGCCAGCATCGACGGTGCCCACGGGGTGCTGATGTCCATCGCGGGCGGTTCGGACCTCGGGCTGTTCGAGATCAACGAGTCGGCGCGGCTGATCGCCGAGGCGGCGCATCCCGACGCCAACATCATCTTCGGTGCCGTCATCGACGACACCCTGGGTGACGAGGTGAGGGTCACGGTCATCGCGGCCGGCTTCGACGGCGGGCACCCGCCGGCACGCCGCGACGCGGTCGCCGGTCGGCGCGTGGTCGACGAGGCATCGGCCGAGGCGCCGAAGCCCAAGGAGACCCCGGTCATGGCCGGGGTCGGCGCCCAGGGCGGCGTCGTGCTCCCCGCCGGACTGATGAGCACGGAGAAGCCCGGGGTGGACCTGCGCCAGCCCCGCACGATCAGCTTCGACGAGCCCGACGACCTCGACGTCCCGGACTTCCTGAAGTAGTCCACGCGCCCATGACCAGCCACCGCCTCGACGTCGCCCTGCCGGGTGGGGCTCGGGCGCGGGTGCTGTTCACCGGCCGAGGCAGTGCGGGGAGCGGCGGGTCGAGCCGCTCGCCGTACGCCTTCGCCAACCTCGCCTCGCATGTCGGGGACGCCCCGGAGGCGGTGTCGGCCAACCGGAGCGCGTTGGCCGGGGCGCTCGGTGTGCCGGCTGCGGCGATGACGTTCATGCACCCCGACCATGGTCGGGGGGTGGCATGGGTCTGCGCGCCCACCGGCGTGCGGCCCGGCGCCGAGCTCCAGGCCGTCGACGCGCTGGTCACCGACCAGCCGGGTGTCGGTCTGGTGGCCCTGGCCGCCGACTGCGTGCCCGTCATCCTGGTCGACCCCGAGGCCGGGGTCGTCTCGGCGGTGCACTGCGGTTGGCGAGGTCTGGTGGTCGATGTGGTGGGAGCGGCTGTGGCCGAGATGACCTCCACAGGTGCGCACAGGCAGCGGGTCCAGGCGTTCCTGGGGCCGGCGATCTGCCCGGACTGCTACCCGGTCCCCGCTGCTCGGGCCGACCAGGTCGCGGAGGTCAATGCCGCAGCCGTGACCACCGCTGGCGATGGTCAGCCCGCGCTGGACCTGCGCGCAGGCCTGACGGCCCGGCTCGCCGAGCTCGGGATCGCCAGTAGCCTGATCGGTGGGTGCACGGCCCAGGACCCGGCGCTGTTCTCCTACCGCCGCGAGGGCCGGACGGGACGCCAGGGCGGCGCAGTGGCGATCGTGGCTGCGGCATGAGCCGGACTGCGCGTCGCGAGCAGGTGCGGGCCAACCTGGCAACGGCGCGCACGCGGATCGCCGGTGCGTGTGCCACGGTCGGCCGAGACCCGGCGGAGATCACGATCGTGGCGATCACCAAGACGTTCCCCACCTCCGACGTGGCGCTGCTGGCCGAGCTGGGGATCACCCAGGTGGGGGAGAACCGTGACCAGGAGGCGAGGGTGAAGGCGCAGGAATGCGGCGGACTGGGCCTGACCTGGCACTTCGTGGGTCAGCTCCAGCGCAACAAGGCGGGGTCGGTGGCCCGTTATGCCGACGTGGTGCAGTCCGTGGACCGGGGTGCGCTGATCGGTGCCCTGGACCGCGGGGCCGGGGCAGCCGGGCGACGGTTGGGGATCTGCGTCCAGGTGGACCTGTCCGAGGCCGGCGCGGATACCGGCGGCGGGCCTGATCTCGGCCCGGAGGCGGGCCGAACCCTGCACCGCGGCGGCGCCCGGCCCGATGGGGTCCTGGCGCTGGCTGACCTGGTGGCCGGCGCCGAGCACCTGGACCTGCTGGGAGTGATGGCGGTGGCGCCCCTGGGCGCCGACCCGCAGCCAGCATTCGACCGGCTGGCTGCGGTGCACGACCGAGTGCTGCTCGGACACCCGCAGGCGCGGATGCGCTCGGCGGGCATGTCCGGGGACCTGGAGGCCGCTGTGGCCGCCGGGGCGACACACGTCCGCCTGGGCAGCGCGCTGCTCGGGCACCGTGAACCACTGAAGTAACCTTGACCGATAACCGGCACCGCCCCGAGCGGTCCGCGATGGCATGAAGGAGCACACATGGCCGGCACGATGCGCAAGATGGCCCTCTACCTCGGGCTCGTCGAGGACGAGATGGTCGACGACTACGATCCGGAGCCACGCCCGCGTGCGCGCGAGGCAGCCGCACCCGCGACCGCCCCACGGCCGCGCCCCATTCCCGAGGCAGTCGTCCGCCCGGCGGCCACCGCCGTGGCCGAGCGCCCGGTCGAGCGCCACGTCGAACGGCCCAGTTCGACGTTCAAGCCCACCGGAACCTCCGCAGGAGCCGACATCTACCGGATCACCACGCTGCACCCGCGCACCTACAACGACGCCCGCCGGATCGGCGAGGAGTACCGCGAGGGCGTGCCGGTGATCATCAACCTCACCGGCATGGACGACAGCGACGCCAAGCGGATCGTGGATTTCGCCGCCGGGCTGGTCTTCGGCCTGCGGGGCAGCATCGAGCGGATCACCAACAAGGTGTTCCTGCTCTCGCCGGCGAACGTCGATGTAGGAGCGGAGGCTCGGGCGCAGATCGCGCAGGACGGGTTCTTCAACCAGAGTTGACCCATGGCACTCGTTGTTGGGCTGTTGTCGACGCTGATCTGGCTGTTCCTGCTGCTCCTGATCGCCCGGATGATCATCGGGCTGATCATGGTGTTCGCCCGGGACTTCCGGCCCTCGGGCCCCCTGGTGGTCATATTCGAGTTCGTCATGTCGGTCACCGACCCGCCGCTCAAGGCGCTGCGTCGAGTGATCCCGCCTCTGCGGATCGGTCAGGTGGCTCTGGACCTGGCCTTCCTGGTGCTGTTCATCCTGCTGCAGGTCGTGCTCGGGCTCCTGGCCGGCCTGGCATGATCGCGCGCTCGACTGGTGGAGGTGGCCCATGGCACTGAGTGCCCAGGACGTCCACGACAAGCAGTTCAAGCTGGTGCGCAATGCCACCGGCTACGACATGGACGAGGTGGACTCCTTCCTCGACGAGGTCGAGTCCGAGATCTCCCGGCTGGCCGACGAGCTGGCGCAGGCGCAGCAGCGCCTGGCCGAGCAGGAGGCTGCCGCCAGCGCGCCGGTGCCGGCTGCCTCCCCGTCGGAGACGGCTATTGCGGCGGCTGCCCGGATCCTCGAGCTGGCCCAGCGCACCGCCGATGACTACCTGGCCGAGGCGAAGCAGACAGCCGAGAACGTGGTGTCCGACGCGGACAAGGCGGCCCGCAAGTCAGTCAAGAAGCTCGAGGGCCAGCGCAGCGAGCTGGAGTCCCGGGTGACGGCGCTGCGGACGTTCGAGTCCGAGATCCGCTCCCGGCTCAGCGGCTACTTCCAGTCCCAGTTGGCCGACCTCGACACCCTGGCCGGCGGCGACAAGTAGCGCAGGGGCGGGACGCGGCTGGCCATCGTCCTGGCCACGGTCGCGCACCGGCGCGCGATGTTCCAGGCTGGAGCGCACCTCGCCCATGATCGCCAGCATGGCCGCCTCGGCGGCGTGCGGGTCGAAGTCGCTGATCGCGCGCGCCACTTCCTCGTGCCCGGCCAGGGCGATCTCTGCCGGGTGCGGTGATACCAACCCCAGCCGGACTCGGCTGGTGAGGACGACCGCGACGACGTCGGCCAGTGCGGCGAACAACTCGTTGCGACTCGCACGCAGCAGGGTCTGATGGAAATCGATGTCCAGTTCGAGGAAGGCATCGAGGTCGCCGGCCTCGCCCAGCTCGCGCATCTGCGCGGCCAGTTCGACGAGCCGCAACCGGGTCGCCCGGTCGGCGTGGCGTGCTACTCCGCTGGCGGCGATGGGTTCGACTGCCGCCCGAAGCTCGGTCAGGGAATGCAGCTGCGAGCGTCGCCCGGGGCCGGCCAGCCTCCAGCCGATCAGCATGGGGTCGAAGACGTCCCACCTGCTGTCAGGCAGGACGACCAGGCCCACGCGTCGCCTCGGTTGGACCATCCGGACCGACTCCAGGGAACGCATGGCCTCGCGTGCGACGGTTCGTGACACTGCGAACCGACTCTGAATCTGGTCGAGGGTCAGGACGCTGCCCGGCGGTCGCACCCCGTCGGCGATCTCGCGCCCAAGGGTCTCGGCGACTGCCGCATGCAGTGCCTCGAGGGACATCAGTGCCTCCCTGCTCGAGTCGTGGGCGGGACTCTCGGTGCGCCGCCGGGACGTACTTTACAGGGTCACTCCTGGTTAGGTAAGACCATTGACTTACAAAGGTACTATCTTTTCCTCTACGCTGATCCACGATGTCAACCACCCGCACAGAGAGGCAGACTTCGATGGCCGAACATCAACATCTTGTGATCATGGGGGTCGCGGGCTGCGGCAAGACCACGGTTGCCCAACTGCTCAGCGAGCGTCTGGGGTGGGTGGCTGCGGAGGCCGACGACTTCCACCCCAGTGCGAACATCGCCAAGATGGCCTCCGGTGTCCCGCTCACCGACGACGACCGCTGGCCGTGGCTTCGAGCAATCCGAGACTGGATCACGCTGCAGAACGGCGAGGGCCGGGACTCCATCGTCACGTGCTCAGCCCTCAAGCGCGGCTACCGCGACGTGTTGCGCCAGGCCACCGGGCAGGTCCGCTTCGTCCACCTCGACGGAACGATCGAGGTCATCGGCGAGCGGATCCAGAGCCGGTCGAAGCACTTCATGCCGCCCCGGCTGCTGCCCTCCCAGTTCGAGATCCTCGAACCGCTGGGAGCCGACGAGGACGGAGTCGTCGTGCCGGTGGCCGGCCAACCCGAATCGATCGCCGACGATGCGCTGCGACGGCTCGAGATCGCCCCGAACCGGACCGCCTGACTACGCAGCACTGCCCGCAGGGCACCCGCACCGCACACCCCTGAACCGAGAATGGACTCAGCCCGACGTGCGTCAGCTCCCGGCGGAGCCGGGACCTGTTGAAGACGTGGGTCAGTCAGGCTGCTGGTTCGAGGGTGACGTTGAAGCCCAGGCCTTGGAGTGCCCGGATGTGGTTGCGCTTGCTGCGTTCGGCCCCGAGTCGGGTGTCGTAGTAGTCGGGTCCGAGGTCGTGGTAGTGGGTGTCTGGTTCGGAGAGTAGGTGCCAGATGATGACCAGGATGGACCGCCCGACGGCGACGATGGCCTTCTTCTTGCCTCGTCGCCGGGCGATCCGCCGGTACCGCTCACCGAGGAAGGTGTCGGTCTTCCCGGCGCTGACCGCGGCCTCGCCCAGGACCCGGGCCAGGTAGCGGTTGCCGTGCCCGGTGGCCCCGGTGCCCTTCTTCCGCCCGGCGGACTCCTTGATCCCGGGGGCGAACCGGGCCCACGAGCACAGGTGCGCCGGGGTGGGGAACCGGGTCATGTCGACCCCGATCTCGGCGATGATCACCGCCGCTGCGGTGGACTTGATCCCGGGGATCTCAACCAGCGTGGCCACCTGTCGGGCGAAAGGGGCCAGCTGCGCCTCGATCCGGGTGTCCAGATCGTCGATGTCCGCGTTGATCGCGTCGATGCGGGCAAGCATCCGGGTCAGCAGCCAGCCGTGGTGGTCGGTGAACCGCCCGGTCAACGCCTCCACGAGTTGGGGTCGCTTGACCCGCATCCGCCCGCGGGCCAGCTCGGCCAAGACCCGCGGGTCCCGCTGCCCGGCGATCAGCGCGGCGAGCATCTGGCGCCCGGACACCCCGAACATGTCCGAGGCCACCACATCCAGCTTGATCCCGGCGTCCTCGAGCAGCTTCTCGACCCGCTGCTTCTCCGCAGTCCGCACCCCGACCTGATCGATCCGATACCGGGTCAGATCTCGCAGTTCCCGGATGTTCTGGGGTGGCACGAAGCTGGGCCGCAGCATCTGACGCTCGGCGACCTTGCACAACCACACCGCATCCAGCACATCTTCTCCGAACTACGAATGATCAGTAATCGGTGGGTTTGTCCGCTTTGGGGTTCGGGTTGTTCATGGGTTGGACGGGGTCGGGCTGGTGGTGCGGCCGGCGGAGTCGGTGAAGCTGGGGATGCCGAGTTCGACGCTACTGGCGCGGCGGGTGGCGATCTGGTCCATCTGGGCGAGTTTGGTGCGGGCGCCAGCGAGGCTGACCTTCAATCCCTCGGCCTCGCCGAGCCAGCGTTGGGTTTCGGCTTCGGCGATTCGCGCGATGAGGTTGTCCCGGATCTGGACGAGGCGGGGTCGGGCTGCCGGGTCGGGTCGTAGCAGTGGGCAGCGCAGGCAGGCGTGTTCGTGGATGCAGGGCGTGTGGTAGGAGCGACCGCAGTCGCCGACGGCGACCTTGCGGTGTTCGAAGTGACCGATGAACTTGGTCCATTCCTCGTCGGTGGGGACGCGGTATTCCTGGCTGGGACGCAGTGCGCGGCGGCGTGCGATGAATGCGCGGTGCCCGTTGATGACTTCTTCGGGGTAGACGGCCTTGTAGCCCATGGTGGTGTTGATGTCGCGGTGTCCGGCGACGAGCTGGGCGATGTGTGGCGGCATGCCGTGCATGATCGCGTCGGTGATGAACAGCCTGCGGAAGTCGTGGAAGGTGTAGCGCATCGGGCGGCCACCGGCGTCCTTGACGCCGAGCGAGGTCAGGGCGTGGTCGAGGTAGCCGCGCAGCGAGGTCTCGCTGACGGGACGGTTCTCCAGCCGTCGGCGCCACTGGAACAGCAGCGGCATCGGCGCGTTGTAGACGCGTTCGTTCTTGTCGTAGGACACCACCAGCTGGATGTGGCGGTGGGCGCCCCGGACCCGGGCGACGATGGTGGACAGCACGTCGGCGAGTTCTGGTGAGATGACCAGCAGCCGTTCGGCGTCGGTCTTGGACGGGGTGATCTGCAGCAGCGGGATCAGCTCGTCGGTGCTGGGCAGCCGATACTGGATCAGGCTGTGGTGGGACAGCTCGGTGAGCTCCTCGATCCGGATGCCGGTGTGGCGCAGCACCTCCACCATCGCCCAGGTCCAGAAGCCGCGGTGTGCTTCGAAGGTCAGGTCCCGGCGTTGCCCGTTGTCGGGCTGCTCTGCCCAGATGCGGCCGGTGGTCTCGGTTTTCATCACCGCGCGGCGCAACGTCTGGCCCGCGATGGTGAACAGGTCACCGGGCTGGGCTTGTTCGGCTGCGGCGAGCAGCCCGGCGGTGCGGGCGCGTTCGGCTTCGACCCAGGCGACAAGTGCCGGCAGCACCGGCAGCCGTTCCCGGGTGCGTTGGTCCATCCGTGACTTGCGCCGTGACCGGTCCTTCTTGTGCGAGACGTCGCTGGCGCTGACCGGGCAGCGCACCGCCCAGGGCCCCCACCGGGCCGGGTCGTCGTCGGCCCACTCGGCGAGGTCGAGGTAGAAGGCGCGGACGGCGGACAACACGCTGCGCCCGTCCAGCCGGGGCGAGGTGACCGCGACATGCTCGCCGTCGGGGGTGGTTGTCGCGCCGGCGCGGGTCATCACCCGCTGCTTCCACGCTGAGGCGACATCGCGGGGCAGTTGCAGCGAGTCGATGCCGGGGTGGTGGGCCTCCAGATCGGCCCAGAACAGCTTGCCGAGCAGGTACGCGAAGCGTTGCAGCGAGGAGAAGTCCACCGATGGTTGGCGTTCGCGCAGGTAGTCGACCAGCACATCGCGCACCGGGCGGCAGGCGATCTGGTAGCGGTCGATCAGCTGCTCGCAGGTCGGCTGCCCTCGCCCGGAGAATGCTTCGATCGCGGCTGGGGCGTCCTGGCCCAGCGAGCCGTAGTGGCGCAGCAGTTGGTAGAACAGCGGACTGTGCGCATGCGCCTCCGAACCGGAGGTGACACGCAGCGTGGCGGCGGCTTGGAGCAGCTCGACGCAGTCCCCGACGCGCACCGCGGCGACCGGGCCGCCCTTGGCGGCCATGATCACCCCGACGCGGGCCATCGCCTGCTGCCCGGTCTGCAGCCCGACCCGGCCCTGGGTGCACAAATCGGCGAGCGCGGCGAACGCGTGGGGATCACGGGTGCGGCCGATCTCGGTGGCCAGTCCGCGCCGTGCCGGGGCGAAGCGAAGCAGCCACCCGAGGCTGGGCCGGAGCACATCGGCGCAGATCAGCACCAACAGTCCGGGGCTCAGGTGCGGCCGGTGTGTCCCGGTGACCGGATGTGTCCGAGAACCAGTCGCGACCAGGTCACGCCAGTCGGCCTGATCCTCCGCGCCGCTGGCCCGCCACCTGTCCTGCCAACTATCCCCGGGGTGGGTCGCCAGCCAGCTCAGCACGGCCAGCACTCCCAGCCGGCGAGTCTGCTGGCTGTTCAGGTTGTCCAACGTGAACGGCGCTGCCAGGACCCGCGCCACCACCGCGGAACGACTCGCCTGGGTTGCCGGCCATGACGACACCATCGGGCGGGGTGGGAACGCGGCCAGCAGCTGTGCCCCGGTCGGCTTCACCGGAACGCTCGACGACGGCTCGGCGTCGGTAACCGCCGCGGTGATCACCGCCTCCCGGCCGGCACTCACGAGCCGTCCTCGCCGAAGAGGACCCGCAGACTGTCGGCCCGATATCCCGGTGCCGGCGCAGCCACCGGACCGCGATCGCGTTGCCGGGCGTGGAAGGCGAGCACCCCGGCGATCACATCCTCGGTCACCGGATTCAAATAATGCTGCGTGGTCGACAGGTGCGCGTGGCCCAGCACCCACTGCACGTCGGTCAGCGGCACCAGGGGATCTCGAGCCATCCGATACGCCGCGGTATGGCGAAGATCGTGCAGCGACCAGTTCGACCCCAAAGCGGTGTTGGCGCGGGTGAACATCGCCCGGGCCGCGTCATAGCTCAACGCCCGGAACGGACGGCGCAGCGTCCACCACAACGGCTCGTCGCGGCCGGCCGGCACCAGCCCGGACACCTGCGCCTGATAGAGCCGCAGCCACACGAACGCGTCCGGCGAAGCCGGCAACGGTTGCAGCGCCCGGGTTCCCTTCCGCATCACGGTGATCAGCTGCTGGCCCGGGTCGACATCAGCGACTCTGGTACCCAGCAGCTCCGAGGCCCGCGCACCGGTCGAGACCCACAACGCGACCAGCGCCCGGTCACGATGCGAACCCAGGCGCGCGAACAACTCATCGAACCGCCCATCCGGGATGCAGCGCGGTGCCCGCTTCACGACCTTCGGCCGATAGCGGCCGGCGCGCTGCCCGGTGAACGGCTCCATCGGATTGTGATGGGCATGAACGCGCCCGCCGCCGCGGTGTCGGGCCAGCGGGAACGGGTTGAGCATCGGCCCGGTGCCCGCCTCCAGATGGAAGTCGTAGAAACCGCGCAGCACGCTCTCACAATGCGCCACCGTCGCCGCCTCGTAGCGGTTCCCACGTGCCGGCTTACCGGTCACGGCGTTCACCGCCGCCGCGGCCGGCGCCGGGCCCGATCCCGCAGAGGCACCGGCCGGACCCCGCCAATGCGGCCGGACCGGTTTGACCGACACCTGCAGCCACCGGAAGAAGTCCCGCGCCTCGACCCGAGTCGCCTGATCCCACTGCACCCCGAGCGTCCACAGAAACCGGAACCAGCGCAGCAGATCCATCCCGTACGAACGCTGCGTCGTCGCCGGCCGCCCGCACGCCGCCAACTCGGCGAAGAACGCCGACGCTGCCACGACGACCTCACCACCAGCGTCCACCAGCCGGTACGGCGCGAACAGATCCCCGGTCGCCTCCAGCGACCCATGCTGCGGCACCACCAGCCCGGACAACTCCCGGGGCACACCCTCGTCGTTGCTCACGAGCAGCGAACCTAGCCACCCCGCAGAGACAAACCCCCAATCCGCTCAACACCCGGCCGATAGTTCGGTCAACAGGTCCGTCTTCGGGCGTCCGGGCAGGTGCTTGACGTCCTTGGCGTTGACCAACCACACCTCGAAGCCGGCCGCCTCCAACACGTAGAACGGGGCCCGCCAGTAGTCACTGGTGGCCTCCATGACGACCCGGGTAACGCCCAACTCGGCCAACCTGTCGGCCAACACCAGCAGGGACCGGGTCATCGTTGAGTAGGTGGTCACCTCCTGGGCGCGACGACCCCCCGGACCCTTACCGGGCACCCGCACGCAGCACACCACCTCCGCCTTGCCGACATCCAGGGCAGCCACCCGGGCGACGATCTCCTCCCGGTCGACCGTGTCCACCAACACCACGACAACCACCTCCACCGATCCTCGAAATGGGCGTGCCCGCGGGAGTCACTCGGGGAACGGCGAATCTGAACCACGTGCTCGAAGCAACAAGGAAGGGCCCACAACGTGACTCCCAGCGCCCGACTGAAACACGGCCTGAACCGAACCAAGGAACGACGGCGTCAGCGGACACGAACCCATTCTCAGCCCGGAACGGGCCTCCCCGACAGGGGAGACGAGGACTGAAGAGAAAGTGGCACTGTCATGATCCAACTCGCCGCGGCCGCAGCTGATGCAGCCGAATCCACGGCCACCACCTCGCAGCTGGCCCTCGCCTTCGGCGTGGGTATCGCAACCGTCATCGTGCTCATCGTGTGGCTCAAGCTGCACCCGTTCCTGTCCCTGACCCTCGGTGCAGGCACCGTCGCAGTCATCGCGGGCAGCCCCGTGAGCGAGGCATTCACCAGCTTCACGGCCGGTTTCGGCAGCACCGTGGCTGGCGTGGGTATCCTGATCGTCCTGGGCGCAATCATCGGGACGATGCTCGTCACCTCCGGAGGTGCCGACGAGATCGTCGACGTCATCCTGTCCAGGACACCGACGCAGCGCCTTCCCTGGGCCATGGCCCTCATCGCATTCGTGATCGGCATCCCGCTGTTCTTCGAGGTGGGCGTCGTCATCCTGCTGCCGGGGTCATCATGCTCGCGGCGCGCCGCGCCAACCTGCCGGTCATCCTGCTGGGCATCCCGGCGCTGGCGGGCCTCTCCGCCCTGCACGGCTTGGTGCCCCCGCACCCCGGGCCGCTGATCGCGATCGACGGCCTCGGTGCCGATCTGGGCCTGACCCTCGGTCTCGGGCTGCTGGTGGCCATCCCCACCGTGGCCATCAGCGGACCGCTGCTGGCCAAGCCGATGGCCAAGTGGGTGCCCATGAAGGCCCCCGCGGCATTCCTGGGCGAGAAGGGTCCGCAAGAAGGGCAGCGTCGGCCGCACTTCGCGGTCGCCCTGGGCATCGTGCTGCTTCCCGTCGTGCTCATGCTCGCCCGCACAATCGTCGAGACGACCGGCGTCGACGAGAGCTCCGCCGGGTCCATGTTCACGTTCCTCGGCCAGCCCCTCATCGCACTCCTGATCACCGCGCTTGCCTCGCTGGTCCTGCTCGGCAGCCGCCTCGGCCGCTCCAAGGACGAGCTCAACGCGCTCGTGGGTTCGTCACTGGGCCCGATTGCAGGGATCATCCTCATCGTGGGCGCCGGCGGCGGCTTCAAGCAGACCCTGGTCGACTCCGGCGTCGGCGAGGTCCTGGCCGACCAGTTGGCGACCCTGCCCATCTCGCCGCTGTTCGCCGCCTGGCTGGTCGCCGTCGTGATCCGCCTGGCTACCGGGTCGGCCACTGTGGCGACCATCACGGCCGCCGGCATCGTCGCCCCGCTGGCCGCTGGTCTCAGCCCCTCGCACACCGCACTGATGGTGCTGGCCATCGGGGCCGGATCGGTGTTCCTCAGCCACGTCAATGACGCCGGCTTCTGGTTGGTCAAGGAGTACTTCGGCATGACCGTCGGCCAGACGTTCAAGACCTGGTCGTTGATGGAGACCGTGCTGTCCGTGGTCGCCCTCGGCTTCGTGATGCTGGTCAGCCTCGTCGTGTAGCTCGGGCGGACAGCCCCGGTCGACAACGCCGGGGC